>JAYTOM010000090.1:0-10338 GCA_043747765.1 Actinomycetota bacterium | reverse complement strand
GTGAACCCCCCGTGGTCATGAGCGTCGGGTCCGCTCACGCCGATCTCCTTCGACGCCAGCACATAGTCGTTGGTATCGATGGATCGCACGCGGCCCGGCACGCCTTGGCGTGGGCCTTCGCCGAGGCCGAACAACGCGGGGCAGAACTCGACGTGGTCACAGCGTGGGACTTCCCCTACCAGTGGGCTCAAGGCTTCAACACCAAACGGGCGGACGACGGTGACGCGTTCGCCCAGTCCGCTGCCGACGAGGCTGCAACCGAGGTCGACGAGTTCCTCGACGGCAAGCCCCTGCCGTCGTGGCTCCACATTCATTCAGTCGAGGGTGCTGCCGCACCCGTACTCCTTCGGTTGGCTCGCGATGCGGACTTACTGGTGGTTGGATCGCGCGGTCGCGGGGGCTTCAAGGATCTGCTCCTCGGGTCGGTCAGCACTGCGTGCGTGCACCACACGCCGTGTCCGATCGCCGTGATCCCCGATCCGGCGACGTCAGAACTGAGCGCCACCGGCCTGACCCCGTGAGCCTCACGGCGGGCAGATTCGGTCGAGTGCGCGCACGCGCCATCTGGCTGGAACATCTCCGCCCCATGGTCGGCTACCATCGCCTCGCTTGTTCGGATCGTTCCTCGATGGTCCGACAAAGCGTCGCTCCGGACCCTGGTGGCGCAATCCAACTCGTTCGTGTTGAGACCCAGGAGGCGCACGTGTCACAGCAGGGCCATCGCATTGTCGGTTTCAGACCGAACAGGCGCCGGTGAACGGATTTGCCAGCCTGGACCACGTCGTGAGCGCCGTACTGATCCTTGTGCTCGTCGTCGCAATCCTCATCGCAGAGGGGGTGGTGACGGTTGTGTGGATCCGCAGGAGGCGCACGGGCGGTGTGCTTCTCGCCGACTCCTCCCACGCATTGCAGCAACGCCGGGACCAGTCGTGACCGTCATCTTGACGCGAGGGTCGGATCTCATCGGACGGGCCGTCGTCGACGCGTCGACCGGCGACGATCTCGAGGAGATCAAAGACGTCGTGTTCGCTGCGAGCAGGGGATCCATCACTGGCTTCACGTTGCGCGTGCGCAAATTCTTCGGGCGTCGACTGACGAGCGCGCTCCCGAGAACCGTCACGGATGTCGTGATCCTCGGTGGCTCGGCACCCCGAGTTGTCGGCTTCGGAGTCGGTGGTGGTGGCGTCGGTAGCGGACTCATTCCGCTCGGGGCGCCGTCAGCGGTCTCGGGCAGCACATTAATCGTCCCCGACGACGTCGAGCAGCGGATCCGAAACGATCTCACCGGCCTCGCTGCGGAGCTCTCCCTGATCGAAACGGCCGGCTCGTGATCCGATTGTCTGCACTCATCGGGCATTCCGCGATGAACCTGTCAACCTTCGACCCCGACACCGGGGCACGTGGCGGTGGCGCACAGTCTGCCGCGCTCGACCCTCGGGGATCAAAGGTACTGGACATGCGCGGCGACCTGCTCGGAACCATCGCCGATCTGACCATCGCCAACGACAGAATCATCGGCTCCATCGTGATGCTCGACGACTACTCCCTGGTCGGACCACGACTCCAAGTCATCGGCTCGTACGCGGCGGTCGTCAGCACCGAGACGCTCGCGTAGTCGTGAGCGATGTCTCATGGATCGGTGCGTCATCGCAGCCGGTCGAGGACGTGGCCGCGGCGTTGAGCTCGATGCGCGCGAGGCTGACATCGGCCGAGTCGACACCTCGACCGTTCGCGTCCCCCCACAATGTATTGACAGAGCACCGCGTCAGGGTGGCAGCGTGCGGTTGCGACTGCTCGGCGATCCGTCGCCGATCTAGCTCACCGCAGTCTTCGACTCACGTGCCGACCTTGCGTCATCTGCCTTCATGGGCAATGTTGTCCATCACGGGCTCGTTGACAGGCTTGGTGGTCGCGACCGGAGCGATGACGGCGTTCGGAGCGAGCACCACCGGATTCAGCGAGCGATCGACGGCGATCGCGTTCCAACTCGAGCTCAGCAGGTTCGCCAAGCTGCTCGGATCCGTGGCCGCGGCGTTGACGATCGCAATCTTCGTGGTCAACATGGTGCTTTGGCGGACCTTGCTCGACGCGCTGCTGTTCCACCACGTCGAATCGTCTGCGACGATCCGCGAACAAGTGTCTGCATCGCCGCGATGAAGCCGTCTTCGTCGCGCACCGTCGCAGTCGCGCTCGCAGCCAACGTCGGCGTCGCCGTCGCCAAGGTTGTCGCGGCAGTCGTGACGTCGTCGACAGCGATGACCGCCGAGGCCTCACATGCGTGTGCCGATGTCGGCAACCAATTGCTGCTGGTCGTCGCGCAACGGCGCAGCGTGCGTCCGGCAGACACCAGGCATCCCATGGGCTACGGGCGCGAAGCGTACTTCTGGGCATTGTTGGCATCGGTGGTGGTGTTCGTCGCCGGTGCCGTGTTCTCGTTCCGGGAAGGTATCGCCGAGCTCCTGCACCCTGTGCCGCTCGCTTCGTTCACGGTGGTCTACATCGTGCTCGCGGTGTCCGTCGTGCTCGATACCACCTCGCTGGTCCAATCAGTCATCCAGCTGCGCCGCGACGCTCGAACGCAGCGACGCGACTTCCTCGACCAACTGATGCTCACCTCGGACCCCACAGTCCGCGCCGTGTTCGCAGAAGATGCCGCAGCGATCGCCGGTGACGTCGTCGCGTTCGTCGGTATCGCTCTGCACCAACGAACCGGATCGTCGTCGCCGGAGGGTTGGGCAGCAACCATCATTGGCGTGCTCCTCGTCGGGGTCGGCCTGCACCTCGCCCGGCGCAATCGCGACTTCCTCCTCGGCGAGCAAGCGCCGCCCGCAGCCAAGGACCGCATCCGCGCGACGATTGCCGACTTTCCCGGCATCACTGCCGTCGATGAGCTCCTCGTCACCTTCATCGGGCCACGTCAGGTATGGGTGTTGTGCAGAGTAGGCATCGACGGCGACCTGCGAGGTGACCACGTCGAGTCGCTCGTGCGCGACCTTGAGCGCTCGCTGCGAGCCCAATCCGATTACGTGCAGCGCGTCGACATCGTGCCGATGGGCCACCAGAGTCGCCCTGTCGACTCACCCGGTGTGGCCGACGATCACCAACGTCCTCGTCCCAGCTGACAATGGGCCAGGTCCCACCCCCCGCGCGAGATTGGCGCTGCCCCGCTCCTGATCGGTGCTGGCGAACCCGACCATGACCGATCTGCGAGCTGACGCAACACCGCCGGCAGCCCGGTCGGGAGGTCCTCGGCGATTCGATCGGGCCCAAAGGCCGAGAAAGCGGCACCGTGGAGCCAGATGGCTTCGTTGACGTCTTCGATGTTGCGCCTTTCGCGGACTACCGTCGTCTTGCCGGCGGCGTGGAGTGCAAAGACTTCGGTGAGGTCCTGGCGGGTGCCGACGATCGAGCCGACGATGGTGATGCCCTTGACGACCGTGTCGAAGATCGGGATGCTCATCGTTCCCTGCGCGGGCATGGCCACGCAGATCAGGCGCCCGCCGCGGCGCAGGGACGCGAACGCCTGCTCGAACACCTTTGTCGAGGCGGCAAGGACGAGGGCGACATCGGCCCCTCCGAGCTGTTGGATCGCCTGCACCGGGTCCACGGTTGCGGCGTTGACAGTGTGTTCGGCACCGAGCTGCGTGGCGAGATCCAGTTTGGTGTCTTCGATGTCGACGGCGATCACAGTGGCACCCATGATCCGTGCGTACTGCACGGCGAGGTGACCGAGGCCGCCGATGCCGAACACTGCGACGTTCTCGGCCGGGACGATCTTGGCGACCTTGAGCGCCTTGTATGTCGTGATGCCGGCACAAGACAGTGGTGCAGCGTCGACCGAGGAGATGCCCTCCGGTACGGCGACCACGTATTTGGCGCTGGCAACGGCGTACTCGGCGAATGCGCCGTCGATCGAGTAGACGCTGTCCTCTTGCTTCTCGCAGAGCGTTTCGCGGCCGTCGATGCAGTATCAGCATTCACCACAGGCGCTACCGAGCCAGGCGATCGCGACTCGATCATCGAGAGCACGGTTGGTGACACCGGCGCCCAACTTCTTCACCCATCCTTCGTGGCCGGGCACGAACGGCAGCGTGGGTTTGAACGGCCAGTCGCCGTTGGCGGCATGGATATCGGTGTGGCACAGCCCGCACGCATCTATTCGGACGAGGACTTGGCCGGGACCGGGCTCGGGTATGTCGCGTTCGACGATGGTGAGCGGCTCGGAGAACCGAGATGCCAGTGCTGCCTTCATTGGGGCCTTTCGTTGTGTTCGATGAGATGGTGTTCGATGAGATGGTGTTCGAGGGGATGGTGTTCGAGGGGATGCGCCGACAACGGGTCGACGAGAAGTGCTCAGGTGCGGGTGGTCGCACGGCCGGACGTCGGCCGTGCGAGCTCACTCGGCGTCGGGACTACTGGGGGGCGTCGATGTCGTGGGTGCGCACGAGCTTCCAGTTGACGAACTCCTGGATGCCCATGTTGCCGAGCTCTCGGCCGTAGCCGGAGTCCTTGATCCCACCGAAGGGCAGTTCGGCATCTGACCAGTCGATGGAGTTGATGAACATCATCCCGGTGTCGACCCGGCTGGCGATGCGCTTGGCCCGTTCGATGTCGCGCGTGAACACCGAGCCACCGAGGCCGAAGTCGGAGTCGTTGGCGAGCGCGATGGCCTCGTCCTCGTTCGCGACCCGGTAGAACGACACGACCGGTCCGAAGAACTCGTCACGGTACGCCGGGTTGTCCGGGGCGATGTCGGTGAGGATCGTCGTCTCCATGAACGAGCCAGGGCGGTCGACGCGCTTGCCACCCATCAGCAGCGTTGCCCCGTGCGCGACCGCTGTGTCGACCTGGTCGATCAGCTGGAGAAGTGCTGCTTCACTGGACAGCGGTCCATGAGTCGTCGTCGGGTCCATCGGGTCGCCGACCTTCAGGCCCGACAACGCGGTGGTGAACTTGGCGAGGAATTCGTCCGCGATCGAGTCGACGGCGATGAATCTCTTGGCTGCGCAGCACGTCTGCCCGGCGTTGTACATCCGGCCCCATACCGCCCATGGGATCGTCCTGGCGAGGTCGGCGTCTTCGAGCACGATGAACGCGTCGCTGCCTCCGAGTTCCATCGACGACTTCTTGAGGTTCATCCCGGCGCGGGCAGCGATGCTGCGTCCGGCGGCGACGCTGCCGGTCAACGCGACACCCTTGATCCTCGGGTCGTCGATGACGTCGTCGGACTGCGTGTGCGAGATAGCCAGGTTGGTGTAGGCGCCAACGGGTGCGCCGGCGTCGAGGAGGAGCTTCTCGAACGCAATCGCGCACTGCGGGACGCAACCGGCGTGCTTGACGACGAGGGTGTTGCCGGCCATCAGGTGCGGTCCGGCGACGCGCGCGAGTTGATAGTACGGGAAGTTCCACGGCTCCACGCAGAACAGCACCCCGAACGGGCTGCTCTCCATGTGGCCTTCGCCCGTTGCAGGATGCAGCGTGACCGGTTGCAGGAATGCTTCTGAATTCGTCGCGTAGTAGTCAAGGATGTCGGCACTGAAGCGCACCTCACCCTGTGCTTCGGCGAAGCGTTTGCCCATCTCGAGCGTCGCCAGCTCGGCAAAGGCGTCGACGTTGGCGCGGAGCAACGCAGCGGCCTTGGCGATGATGGCTGCACGCTGTGCGTAGGTCGTGGTCTTCCACGCTGCGAAGCACGCGTCGGCAGCGGCGAGCTTGGTCTCGAGCTCGCCGCTGGTGAGCGTCGGGAAGGTCTTGGCGGTCGTACCGTCGTTCGGGTTGACGCTCTTGTAGTTGGAGGTATTCGGTGCGCTGATCAGGTGGTCTTCGAGTGTGGTCATGGTTGGTCTGCTTTCTGTTGAGCAGGGGGCCGGGTCACCCCGGGTCCTGCGCGAGGACGTCGCCGTCAGGCGGTGACGTAGGTCTTGGTGGCGACGAGGATCTCGCTGAGTGCTTGCTTAGCGTCGGCGAAGAACATCCCGGTCTTGGGATCGTTGAACAGCGGGTTGGGGATGCCGGCGTAGCCGGTGTTCATCGAGCGCTTGATGACGGCGACGGCCTTGGCGTGATCGACGTCGAGGATCGGCATGCCCGACACCGCGTTGCCGGGTTTGCGGGCATCGGGGTTGCACACGTCGTTGGCGCCGATGACGAGCGCGACGTCGCAGGTGTTGAGCGCCGTGTTCGCTTCATCGAGTTGCAGCATCTGGGTGTAGGGCACGTCGGCTTCGGCGAGGAGCACGTTCATCTGCCCCGGCATCCGGCCGGCAACCGGATGGATCGCGAACCGAACATTGACGCCGTGATCGGTGAGCAGCTTGGCGAGCTCGGCAACCTCGTGCTGGGCCTGTGCAGCAGCGAGCCCGTAGCCGGGCACGATCAGCACCTGATGCGCGTAGGCGAGTTCGACGGCGACGTCGTCGGCGGTGAGTTGCCGGACGTTGCTCATGTCCTGGCCGTCGCCCGGTGCCGCTGTCTTGGTATCGCTGGTGCCGAACCCGCCGAGCACGATGCTCGGTACGGACCGGTTCATCACCTTGGCCATCTCGAGCGTCAAGATGGTGCCGGCCGCACCGACGAGCGCGCCGGCGATGATCAGGGCCTGGTTGTCGAGTGCGAATCCGGCCATCGCGACCGCCAGGCCGGTGAAGGCGTTGAGCAGCGACACGATCACCGGCGCATCGGCGCCGCCGATCGGCAGGACCATCAAGATCCCGAGCACGAGCGCCGCGGCGAGGAGCACGAGCAGCCAGAAGACATGGCTCGATGTCGTGATCGCCAGCAGTCCAGCGACGACAGCCATGGCGGCGACGGCGATGTTGAGCACCCGGGCACCGGGGAAGACGATCGGCTGCCCGGGGATGATTCCTTGCAGCTTGGCGGCCGCTATCAAGGACCCGGAGAAGGTGACCGAGCCGATCAGCACGTCGAGGACGATCGGGATCGAGACCGTCAGTGATGGCGAGACCCCGTGGCGGAAGAGCAGGATGTCGGCGAGCGCGATCGAAGCTGCAGCCCCACCGCCGACCGCGTTGAAGAGGCTGACGAGTTGTGGGATGTCGGTCATCTTCACGGTCCTGGATCGGCTGATCCCGAACGATGCCCCGACGGCCACGCCGAGCACCAAGGCGAGCCATGCCCACAGGTGTCCGCCGGTGTGAACCAGGCTGTACGTGACGGTCGAGGTCACGGCGATCGCCATGCCGACGGCAGAGACGAGGTTGCCACGACGGGCCGTGGACGGGGCTCGCATCATGTGCAGCCCGACCACGAACAGCGCTGCAGCGACGAGATACGTGACGCCGACGACGAACACGAAGGTGCTCAAGTCGATGCCGGTAGCTCGGCGGCGGTCGAGTCGGCTGGGGCGGGGGTCGGGGGGTCGGGCCGCTTGAACATGGCCAGCATTCGGTCGGTCACGACGTAGCCACCGAAGACGTTCCCAGCAGCGAGGGCAGCAGCGACGAACGTCAGCGCGTAGCCGGTCGGGCTGTCGGCAGCTGCAGTGGTGGCGATCGCTCCGGCGACGACGACCCCGTGGATGGCATTCGCCGCCGACATCATCGGGGTCTGCAGTGTCGAGGGAATCTTGCTGATCACCTCGATGCCGACCAGCAGGCTGAGCACGAAGATGGCGAGGTTGCTGAACAGGGTCTGTGTCATGACGCGGGCTCCGGGATGCGTTCGGCGGCGGTCGGTGCGACTGCCTGTTGGATCGATTCGTTCGTGATCGTTCCTGCGGAACAGATGACGATGTTCTTGTGGACCTCGTCGGTCGGGTCGACGACGAGCACGTCAGCGGGAAACAGCGAGGCGATCACGCCGGAGACGTTGCGTCCGTACATCTGCGACGACGATGTCGGCAGGTCGGCGGCCAGTTCGCCACCGCCGATGACGATCACTCCACCGGGCGTCACGATCCGCTTTCCGTCGACCGAGCCGACGACGTTGCCACCGTGCTCGCTCGCACCCATGTCGACGCAGACCGAACCGGCGCGGAGCTTGTCGAGGGTGGCTTGTGCGACCAGCACCGGCGGGGCGTGTCCCGGCACCTTGGCGGTGGTGATGATCACATCGAAGGGTTCGATCATCGTGCCGAGCTCGGTCTGTTGGGCTTGGCGCTCGGTGTCGGTCATCGCTCGGGCGTAGCCGCCATTCCCCGCACCGTGGGCCACGGACGGGGTGAGGAACCTCGCCCCGAGGGACTCGACCTCACCACGTGCGCCAGGTCGCACGTCGTAGCCGGTCACCACCGCGCCGAGACGATTGCACGTCGCGATTGCTTGGAGGCCGGCAACCCCGGTTCCGATCACGATCACCTTCGCCGGCGTCGCGGTGCCCGCGGCGGTGATCATCATCGCGAGGTAGCGGCCGAACGACTCCGCCGCGACGATGCCGCCCCGGTAGCCGGCAGCGCTCGATTGTGAGCTGAGCGCGTCCATCGATTGAGCACGGCTCAACGTGCGCGGCAGCAACTCGAACGCCACGACCGTCACCTGACGATCGGCGAGCTGCTGGACATCCTCCAGGTGGTTGAACGGATCCAGCAATCCAATGAGCACCTGCCCCGAGCGCAACGCAGCGACCAAGGCTGGGTCCGGTGGCCGCACGACTGCGATCACCCCGCTCCCGGCCACGACCTCGTCGCGTGTGGCGACGCGCGCACCCGCTGCGGTATCGGCGGCATCCGGATAGCTGGCCGCCGTGCCCGCTCCCGCCTCGATCAGGACCGTCCGACCGGCGGCACAGAGAACCTTCATCGACCCCGGGTCAAGCGCAACTCGGCGCTCACCGGTTGCCGTTTCGCGGAGCACGCCGACCGTCAGCGCGCACATCGTGCACCACTCGTGGCGGCCGAGGTCGCGTTCGTGGGGATGAGGACCGCGGCACCGTCGAAGGCGCCGCAACGCAAGTCGGCCAGCGCTTGGTTGGCGTCCTGCAGCGCATAGCTCGACGTCGTCGTGACGATGCCGATCTGCGGTGCGAGCCCGAGGAACTCGATGCCGTCGGCTCGAGTGAGGTTGGCGACCGAGCGAATCTCGCGTTCCTCCCACAGCAACGAGTACGGGAATCGAGGGATGTCGCTCATGTGGATGCCCGCACAGATGACACGGCCACCCTTGGCCACTGCCTTCAGCGCCAGCGGCACGAGATCGCCCACCGGAGCGAAGATGATTGCTGCGTCGAGCGGCTGCGGCGGTGTCGCATCAGAACCCCCCGCCCACACCGCACCGAGCCCCCTCGCGAACGCTTGGGTGGCCTCGTCTCCCGGACGCGTGAACGCGAACACCGATCGTCCCTGCCACAGTGCGACCTGGGCGACGATGTGCGCTGCGGCCCCGAACCCGTAGAGACCGAGCCGTCGACACCGCTCTGGTGTGCCCGCCATCCCGAGTGAGCACCAACCGATCAAGCCGGCGCACAGCAGCGGGGCCAGTGCCTCATCGGCCCCGCTCTCGCCGAGCGGGAAGACGAACCGGGCATCGGCCACGGTCGAAGTCGCGAACCCTCCGTCGATCGTGAAGCCGGTGAAGCCGGGCGAATCGCACAAGTTCTCCCGGCCCGCCCTGCAGAACGAGCACACCCCGCACGTGTGGCCAAGCCACGGGATGCCGACTCGCTCTCCTATCGACAGACCCTCGGCGCCGGCACCGACCGCGTCGATCCGGCCGACGATCTCGTGCCCGGGAATGATCGGCACGACCGGGTCGGGTAACTCGCCGTCGACGACGTGCAGATCGGTGCGACAGACTCCGCAGGCCGACACCTGCACCCGTACTTGGTTCGGGCCGGGCGCGGGATCGTTGCGTTCTGTCCACTGCAGCGGGGATCTCAACGAGGTCATCATCATCGCGTGCACGGCCAGCTCCTGGTTCTCGACACGGTCGTGTCGTGATGCACCACCAGGGACCGGGGAGGCGCGCCGGACGTCAGCAGACGTTTCCGGAAGGCAGCTCATGCTGCCCGTACCGCCACGCTAACGCTGGCGCTCCGGCGCAGCCAGGGCCAAATGACCCGAACCGTGACGACTCAGGGAATCCTGCGACGCGGGCGAGGCCGCGACGCGTCACCGACGTGGTTCGGGGGTCATGGCGTCGAGGAGCTCGGTGATCGACAGTGTTGCGATGGCGATGGTCTGATCGGCGATCCCGTATGGAACGACGAGGGTGTCGTGGTGGGCGACTGCTCCGCAGGTGTAGACGACGTTGGGGACGTAGCCGCCTGGTCGATCGTTGCCTGGCGTGATGATCGGTGTCGGTGATCGGGCGAGTACGTGTTGGGGTTCGTCGAGGTCGAGCAGGATTGCCGAAATCGAATAGGTGCGCATCGGACCGACGCCGT
>JAYTOM010000089.1:0-1511 GCA_043747765.1 Actinomycetota bacterium | reverse complement strand
CGGACCGCGACCGGAGTCGTGACACTCACCGACGCTGGAGCGTTCCGTCGTGGGGCCCGCGGTCACGACATCGGCCACGAATCACCGCATGTCCTACTGCGCTCCGTCGAGGGTGTATCCGGACGCGTCGAGGTCGACATCGAGTTCGCGCCGCGCATGGAGTACGGGCGAACCGTGCCACATCTGACGCTGATCGACGGTGGTGTGCTCGCCCGCGGTGGTCCAGCACAGCTCGCCCTGACATGTCCCGCCGACTTCGCATGCGTGGACGGCACCGCTCGCGCCCGAATCGCGATCGAAGCCGGCGACCGAGTCGACATGTCGATCTCGTATCACCCGACGTTCGGGCCTCGACCGTCGCGACATCCGCGCCCCGCGCCATCGTTGGAGGACACCCTGGCCGGTTGGCGATCCTGGGCCGACCTGCACCAGTCCTACCGGGGACCACATGCCGCCCTGGTACGCCGCAGCGCGCTCGTCCTGCAGGGCCTCACCTACCAGCCGTCGGGTGCGATCGTTGCCGCGGCGACGACATCGCTGCCCGAGACGATGGGCGGAGAACTCAACTGGGACTACCGGTACGCGTGGCTGCGCGACTTCAGTTTGACGATTCGTTCGTTGTGGATCGCAGCCTGCCCGGACGAGCCATCTCGGCTCGTCGACTGGTTCGTCAACGCCGCAGGCCGGGTCGGTGAAGAGTTGTTCCAAATCGTGTACGGGGTCGAAGGCGAACGCGACCTGACTGAGCGGACCCTGGACCATCTCGACGGCTACCACGCCAGCACCCCGGTCCGTGTCGGGAACCAGGCGTGGACCCAGGTGCAACTCGATGTCCTCGGTGAGGTCGTCGACGCAGTCCACCTGTTACGCGACGAGCTCGGCGAACTCGACGAACACCTCCAACGTCTGGTCATCGTTCTCGCCGACCGTGCAGCCGCTCAATGGACCGAACCCGACGCCGGGATGTGGGAAAGCCGTGACATTCCCCGGCACTACGTGTCCTCGAAGATCATGTGCTGGCTTGCGTTGAACCGGGCGATCGATCTCGGCGATCGACTCGGGCCTGGCGCCGACCTCGCGCGATGGACCACCGCTCGCGACGAGATCCACGTCGCCGTGTCGGAGCAGGCATGGAGTGACACGGCCGGGTCGTTCGCCGGAGCGTTCGGTTCAGACGACTTGGATGCGTCCGTGTTGATGATGCCGTTGATCGGGTTCCTGCCGGCGACCGACACGCGGATGCGAGCAACGATCGATGCGATCGAACGCGACCTCGGCAGCGGCGGTCTCGTGCGACGATGGCACGACGACGAGAGCGGCTTCTTGATCTGCACGTTTTGGCTCGCCGAGACGTTGGCGATGGCAGGCGAGACTGATCGGGCGCATGCGTGGTTCGAGTCAGCGGCCTCGTACGCCAACGATCTCGGGTTGATGTCCGAGGAAGCGGTCGCCGATGGCGGGCAGCTCCTCGGGAACTTCCCGCAGGCGTTCTCCCACGTCGGCCTGATCAA
>JAYTOM010000088.1:0-25888 GCA_043747765.1 Actinomycetota bacterium | reverse complement strand
CGCCCGTGTCCATCGACCACGCCCTTGTAAAGCTCGCGACTGGTGCAGTGGGGGGCGGCGTGCTCGATCGTCGTCGGGTTGTCGAGGTGCTGCCGGCCGCGCGGCAGGTACAGGCCGTTCAGCACGACCTGCGCCTCGGGGGCCTCGAGCGTGACCTTCACCTCGTGCCGGGCGAGCGCAGCGCCGAGGGCGACCGAGTGCGCCGAGAACCGGCTTCCGCGTCCCTGGCGCACGCCCATGAACGCGAGATGGAACGCCGACTCGGCCTCGTTCTGGACCTTGTAATGTTCCACGACCGCGCCCTCGTCGAGGACGATCTCGGTGACCGCATTGCTGAGGTAGATGCCGCCTGCGATGCCGGCGTGGGTCTCCACAATCGTCGCCCGGCTCCCGGCGCCTGCGAACACCACCGACAGCGGATGCGACATCAGCGGGGTGGCGCCCGCGTCCGAGATGAACACGAGGTGGATCGGCTCCTCTATGGTCATGTGGGCCGGGATCCGAATGAAGGCGCCGTCCTCGCCTAAGGCCACATTGAGCGCCGTGAAGGCCTGGGGGTGCTCGCGGAACAGGCGCCGCCAGAGCAGCGATTCAAGCGCCTCGCCTCCCTGGGCGAATACCGAGGCGAGGCTGCCGAGCTTGGCGCCCTTGGGCAGGCTCTTCAACGCAGAGAGCTCGGGGACGAAATAACCATTGACGAAGACCAGCCGCGGGCCGCCGAGCTCACCCGCGAGCTCGATGACGTCACCTGGGGACAGCGCGCGGCGCGCGCCTGGCTCGGCCGGCGCGAAAGGAATCTCCAGGATGGGCGCGATCCGCGTGTACTTCCAAGCCTCGTCCTTGCCGGTCGGGAAGCCATGCTCGCCTACCCACTCGAAAGCCGAGCGGCGCAGCGCCTTCAGCCAACCGGGAAGGTCGCCGTTGGCTTTGGATTCAAGGCGTGAGATGCCCTGGAGAAAGGCGTTCGCCGTGCCGCTCATGACCCTGCTCCGACTGCCGTGCGTGTGGCGGGTGTGGGTGTAGCCGCCTGCGACTCGAAGCCCGCGTAGCCGCGATTTTCCAGTTCCAGCGCCAGTTCCTTGCCGCCGGAGGCCACCAACCGGCCGTTGACCATCACGTGGACGTGGTCCGGCACGATGTAGTCGAGCAGCCGCTGGTAATGCGTGATGACCAGCATCGTGCGATCGGCGGCGCGGAGCGCATTGACGCCGGCCGCAACGATGCGCAGCGCATCGATGTCGAGGCCCGAGTCGGTCTCGTCGAGGATCGCGAGCGTCGGCTGCAAGATGGCCATCTGCAGCACCTCGTTGCGCTTCTTCTCGCCACCCGAGAACCCTTCATTTACAGACCGACTTCGCATAGATTGATCCATCTCGACCGACTCCATCGCCGCGTCTGCCATCTCGAGGAAGGTCCTGACATCAATGACGTCGAGACCTCTGCTCGTGCGGATCGAGTTGAGCGCGGTGCGCAGGAAGTAGAGGTTGCCCACGCCGGGCAGCTCGACCGGGTACTGGAACGCGAGGAACACACCAGCAGCGGCGCGCTCCTCCGGCTCGAGTGCCAACAGATCGATGCCCTGGTAGGTGACCTTGCCCGTGACCTCGTAGCCGCTGCGCCCGCTGAGGATGCTGGCCAAGGTGCTCTTCCCGGAGCCGTTCGGGCCCATGATGGCGTGCACCTCGCCCGGACGGATCTGCAGATCGAGGCCGCGCAGGATGGTGGTTCCGCCGATGGACGCATGAAGATTCTCGATGTGCAACATCAGCCGACGCTCCCCTCGAGGCTCACACTGAGGAGGCGTTGGGCCTCGACGGCAAACTCCATCGGCAGCTCCTTGAACACCTCACGGCAGAAGCCGTTGACGATCATCGATGTGGCGTCTTCGGCAGAGATGCCACGCTGACGGCAGTAGAACATCTGGTCCTCCCCAATCTTCGAGGTGGATGCCTCGTGTTCGACCTGAGCGGTCGGATTCTTGACTTCGATGTACGGAAATGTGTGCGCCCCGCAGTCGCCACCCAACAGCAACGAATCGCACTGGGTGAAGTTGCGGGCTCCTTCGGCCGAGCGCAGCACCTTGACCTGACCGCGATAGGTGTTCTGACCGTGGCCGGCCGAGATGCCCTTGGAGACGATCGTGCTCGTGGTCCCCTTGCCGATGTGGATCATCTTCGAGCCGGTGTCGGCCTGCTGATAGCCCGCCGTGAGAGCGACCGAATAGAACTCTCCGACCGAGTCGTCTCCCTTCAGGATCACGCTCGGGTACTTCCACGTGATCGCTGAGCCGGTCTCGACCTGGGTCCACGAGATCTTCGAACGATCACCGGCGCAGGTGCCGCGCTTGGTGACGAAGTTGTAGATGCCACCCTTGCCCTGGGCGTCGCCCGGGTACCAGTTCTGCACGGTGGCATACTTGATCTGGGCGTCTTGGTGCGCGACGAGCTCGACGACGGCTGCGTGCAGTTGGTTCTCATCGCGCATCGGCGCGGTGCAGCCCTCGAGGTAGCTGACGTACGAGCCCTCCTCGGCGACGATCAACGTTCGTTCGAACTGCCCGGTCTGTGCCGAGTTGATCCGGAAGTACGTGGACAGCTCCATCGGGCAACGAACACCCTTCGGGATGTAGCAGAACGAACCGTCGGAGAACACGGCTGAGTTGAGCGCGGCGAAGTAGTTGTCGCGCGGGGGCACCACTGAGCCGAGATTGGCCCGCACCAGTTCCGGGTGATCGGCGACAGCCTCGGAGAACGAACAGAAGATCACGCCAACCTCGGCGAGCTTGGTCTTGTAGGTGGTGGCGACGGAGACCGAATCGACGATCGCATCGACCGCGACGTTGCTCAGGCGCTCCTGCTCGGCGAGTGAGATGCCGAGCTTGTCGAACATCGCGCGAAGCTCCGGGTCGACCTCGTCGATGCTCGCCAGCTTCGGCTTCGGCTTCGGCGCCGCGTAGTAGGCGATGTCCTGAAAGTCGATCGGCGCGTAGCGGGCGTTCTGCCAGTCAGGTTCGTCCATCGTCAGCCAATGGCGGTACGCCTGGAGCCGCCAGTCGAGCAGCCACGCCGGCTCGTTCTTCTTCGACGAGATCAGCCGGACGACGTCCTCGCTGAGACCCTTTGGGATGACATCAGTATCGATGTCGGACACGAACCCGTGCTGGTACGGCCGCTCAGCGAGCTCACGGACCTCGGCGGAGATCCGCCCGGTGGAGGTCTGGCCGTTGTCCTGCTCGACGATCATGTGCGTCATGTTACCAATTTCCTTAGTAAAAACTGTTGAAACAAATGAAAGTCTGCCGTCCGATGACAACTGCCCTATCATCAGAGTGATGAGTGCATTGGTTTCGCCAGCACAGCGCCGCGTTCTCGAGGTGCTCAAGCGACATGGTGAAGCCACCGCGGACGAACTCGCCGACGCCTTGTCAATCTCGCCCAGCGCCGCCCGCCAACACCTCTCGTCGCTCCGGTCTGCCGGTTACGTCGACGCCCGCCAAGAGCGAGGCCAGCCAGGCCGACCGGCCGACCGCTTCCGCACCACGGACAGGACCGAGGCGATGTTCGCTGCCAGGGCCGAGACCTTGTCCATCGAGCTCCTCGTGCACATCGAGGAGGAGGACCCCGAGCTCGTCGCCCGCGTCTTCGAGCGCCGACGCCGCCGTCGCGTCGAGGCCGTTCGCCACCATCTCGACGGCAAGGACCTGGCCGAGAAGGTCGACGCACTCGCCGTTCTGCTCGACGCCGAGGGGTACCTGGCCGACACCGACGGCAGCAGCCCCGAGTGCTTTCACATCAACCTGCACAGCTGCCCCATCTGGAACGTCGCCGCACAATTCGGCCAAGCATGCACGAGCGAGCTCGAGTTCATCCGCGAGCTGCTCCCCGAGGCCCGAGTGGAACGGGTGACCCACAAGGCCATTGGCGCTCACACTTGCATGTACGAGATCCACCCCTGATCCAGCTCGGTCACGGCACGCTCGTCCCTCCCGATGACGGTTCGGCGCTGCGAGAGCGCGAGCCGGTCGAGCTCCAGGAGGAACCCATTGAGACAGCGACAGGGACCCGGTCTCGTCGTATCCCGTCGATGCGTGACGTGCCTGCGACCTACACCGCCCGGATCGCACCGGGCTATCCGCTCGGCCGGACCGCATCGTCAGACCGGGCCCCCAGGTTCCGCCCACGTTGACCGTGACGTTGATGACGCTGCGGTTCGAGGTGGGGAGGCCCAACCAGAAACACGCAGACTCCATCAAAGCCGGTGCGCTTCAGGGCGCACACGGGAATGGTGTTTGAATCCTGCTCCGACAGGACAAGGAAGAGGGGTGGCTGGCGTTGCAGTGATTACAGAAGCCTGTATCGGCACGAAGGATCGGGCCTGCGTCGATGTGTGCCCCGTTCAGTGCATTTACGAATATGACCCGACGACTGCCCGGCTCAACTCCGAGCAAATGGCTGGCAGCGGCGCCGTCGAGAACAGCCATGAACCCAACGCCGACTCCGTGGCAATCTTTGGCGACACGATCTTGTACGTGAACCTCGACGAGTGCACGTCGTGCACGGCGTGCTATCAGCCCGATGTCTGCCCGGTCGGTGCGATCTATGCAGAGGATCATCTCCCCAACGGTCAGCCGAACGGCCCCAAGTACAACTCGACGGACCCGAACACCGGGCACGATCACAGCTTTTTCCTGCAGCTCAGCCGCGACATCTTCGCCGATTGAGCAGACGGTGGCTCAACGACCGCACGCCAGCGGACGGACCTGCTGGACACCTCGACCCACGCGCCGTCGACCCGGGTCCGGGTCGTCTCCGGGGCGAGTCCGACCAGTGAGCGGATCGCGTTCCGAGCGGGGTTCCAGGCTCATTGCCTCGATCAACTCGGCGACCCCGAACACGATCACACAGCGGCTTCGCACCATTGACCGATCGCGATCGCACCGATCACCGCCACGCTCATCAGCAGACTCATCGTCATCGGCAATGACCGCTACGCCTGGAGACCCTTGCGCAGTGTGTCCCGACCACCCAACGCAATCGCTGCCAACGCCAGCAACGCGACCAGCACCGACTGCTCGTCGGCACCTGCGATCACGGCCACCTCCGACCCGACCGCGAGCAAACCAGCTGCGACGGCGGTGACGATTGTTCGGCGCGACAACAAACGAGACGGCGACTCGCCCTCTGCCTCGACGACCAGGCTCGGTCGCATTCCCAGCGCCTTGATGGCAGCGTCGATCGGCTCCGGCGAAGACAGATCGTGGCTGACTTGGACTCGACGCGCGACCAGATCGAACTCCAACGACCGCACACCCGCCAACGGCTTCAGCGCCGAACGAATATCGTTCTCCTCTGTCGCACAATCCAACTTCTCCACCCAGTACGTCGATACTCCAGGCGCCGCCACCGCGCCACGCAACGATCTGCCCACCACAGCGGGGCCGCAGCAATCGTCGGCCTCAGAAACCGTCGCACCGTGGTGCCGGTGGGCGTGCTCGGCGTTCGGGGTCGCCGAGTAAACGAAACAACTCCGCCGCCTCAACCCGCGCATCTCGACCCGGCAACCGATCCCGCAACGACACCTCGGGCACATCCGCAGTGCAACACGCAGGCATCGAGGTCCGGTGAATCAGGTTTCTAAACGGATCGCTCTCGGCTGGAACGTGATTGGTGTAGTCGTGCTCGCGTTCGCCGCGGTTCGTGCGTCGTCGACGGCGCTCGCCGGGTTCGGACCCGACAATCTCATCGATCGGTGCGAGCACGGTCGTGCTGTGGGAACTCGCCGGCACCGATGCGTCCCGTCAACGACGCACGCTCCGGCTCATCGGCGCGGCGTTCATCGCCCGTTTCGAATGTGGCGTTGCCGGCCGCGATCCCGGCAGCGTAGATGTCGCGCACTTGCGGCCAGTCCGAAGCGATCATCGTCCGGGTTCTGATTCTCATTCGATCTCGATCGGATGGAGTATGGGCGCGGATAGTGGCAGCGTGAACCCCATCGCCCAGGACTTGGGTGGTGGAGATCTCGATGCCGTCGAAACCGGCGGTCCGCAGCTCTGTCCGGTACTCGCTCATCGAGAGTGCGCCGACGGTGCTGCCGGGGGCGGATCCTCGTTCGATTCGTTCGGCGATCGTGAGGTGATCGTCGGTGAGGATGTCGCTGATACCGATCCGGCCGCCTGGCCGGAGGACTCGGCGCATTTCGGCGAACGCTGCCGCCTTGTTGTTGGAAAGGTTGGTGACACAGTTGGAAATGATGACGTCGATCGTGCTGTCGGGGAGCGGGATGTGTTTCGATGGTTCCTTCGAGGAACACGACGTTGATGGCGCGGGCTTCTGTGGCGTTGCTGCGGGCAAGGTCGAGCTTCTCTGGTGTGTCATGTCGAGTCCGTAGGCGAATCCGTCAGGTCCGACTCGTCGGGCCGAGAGGAGGACGTCGAGTCCTCCTCCAGAGCCGAGGTCGAGGACGACATCGCCGTGTCGCAGACCGGCGACTGCTCAAGGGTTGCCGCAGCCGAGACTCGCGAGCCGGGCGGCCTCGGGCAGCTCGGTGGCATGGTCGTATTGGGCAAGCCCGAATCGGTCGTCGTTGGCTACGGCAGTGTGGTTCGTCGCGGTTCGGGTGGCAGCGCTGGCGTAGCGGCGGCGGATGTCGTCGCGTGTCTGATCGGTCATCGGGCGCTCCGTGCACGTGCTGGTTTGGTGGCTGGTTGGTCCCATGGTGCGTCTGCGGGGAGGCGGCCCATGATGAGTTCGGCGGCAGTCGGAAAGCAGGCGAGGCAGCGGTCGTTGATCCGCCACCAGCTGGAGGTTCCTTGGCGGTCAACGAGCAGGAAGCGGACGTCGCCGAGGGTCTTGAGGTGATGGGACACGGTGGATTGGCCGACGTCGACGGCTTCGACAATCTCGTTGACTGTTATCGGCTGTGCCTCGGTCGCAAGGAGGTTCAGAATCAGGACACGGGTCGGGTCGCCGAGTGCCCTGAACCACGACGCCCACGTCAATGCATCCTCGCAAGAGATATTCATCGACCATCGTCGATGGTAGATGAATGACGCCGCGACAAGCGTGCGGGGCGATCGTGATCGCCGCAGACGCTGGATCAAGAATCGTGATGAATCGTTCAGCCGAGGACGGAGCGCAGCGCGTCGAGGCGTGACGGCACCAGCCGGTACCAGACCCACAGCCCGCGCTTCTCGCGCTCGATCAGCCCGGCGTCGAAGAGGATCTTCATGTGGTGACTGACTGTCGGCTGCGAACGACCGGAAACCTCGGTCAAGTCGCAGGCGCACACTTCCTCGCCACCAGCGGCCGCGATATGGCTCAACAGCCGCAACCGGATCGGGTCGGCGAGCGCCGCGAATGAGTTCGCCAGCAGCACAGCTTGGGTCTCGTCGAGGACGTCGGTGCGGACGGGACTGCAGCAGGCGATCGGATCGAGGGTCACGGTCTTGCGGCTTGCCATGACGTCACTGTATCGACAACGATCGAAGAAGTCCATTGACAATCGTCGATCTGATTGGTAAGGTCATCACATCGATGAATGTCAATCTAATGGCTTTCGAATCTCAGGAGGAATCAAACGATGTCTCGTGTCCAACTCGCCCTCAACGTGGCTGATCTCGACGCCTCGATCGCGTTCTACACCAAGCTCTTCGGCACCGAGCCCGCCAAGATCCGCAAGGGCTACGCCAACTTCGCGATCGCTGATCCCCCACTCAAGCTGATCCTTTTCACCGGCATGGGTGAGCCCGGGTCGCTCAACCACATCGGCGTCGAAGTCGAAGACGTCGAAGCAGTCGCTGCGATGATCGCACGTGCCAATGACCTCGGCATGGAGCAAGAGATCCAGGAAGACGTCTCGTGCTGCTTCGCCGTCCAGGACAAGACCTGGGTCAAAGGCCCCGAGAACGACTGGGAGATCTACTACGTCAAGGGCGACGCACCAGCGATGGCCTGTGGCATCACCGATAAGGCCAGCGGCTGGGCTGAAGGCGCTGAGCCGGTCCTCGAGACCGTGCCGGCCACCAAGTCGGAGTGCTGCTGAACCGCCTGAGTGGTGAACGCTGGCGGACCATCCGCCGGCGTCCACCCGAAGTTCAATCAACAATTCTTGACTCAATAACATTTGAGTTACCATGCTGTGGTCATGGAAGAACAAGTGGTGGTGCGCGCCGAGCGGTTCGCAGCTCTCGGAGACCCCATCCGACTCGCGATCGTTGACGAGCTCTCACGATCCGACCGGGCACCGATCGAGCTGCAGACGATCGTCGATCTGCCCTCGAACCTGCTCGCCCACCACCTCGACGTCCTCGAACGCGTCGGGTTGATCTCCCGCCATCGCTCCTCGGGCGACGGTCGCCGCCGATACGTCCACCTCGAAACCGGCGCGTTCACACCGCTCGCACCGCAGCGGCTTGATCCCGTGATGTCTGCGTTATTCGTCTGCACCCACAACTCGGCCCGATCCCAGCTGGCCGCTGCATTGTGGACCGCTCGAACCGGCCAATCCGCCCTGTCTGCCGGCACACACCCCGCCGAGCGAGTCCACCCAGGAGCCGTCCAGGCAGCCCGTCGCGCCCACCTCACCCTCGCCGACACCGGCCCCCGCCGGCTCGAACAGCTCACCACCACGCCTGACCTCATCGTCACGGTCTGCGACCGCGCCCACGAAGAACTCGACCCACCAGCGTCCTGGCTGCACTGGTCGATCCCCGACCCAGTCGCAGACAACACCAAGGCAGCATTCGACAACGCCATCCACGAGCTCGATCGACGGATCACAGCGTTCGCCGGACGCGTGGCGTCATGACCGAGCTCGCAGAGCTCCCCGAGACAGGAACCGGTGAACTCCACCTCGCGCTCGCCCGCCGGCTCGTCGCCGAGGCCGTTGGCACCTGCCTGCTGATCATCGCCGTCATCGGCTCCGGCATCATGGCCTCACGCCTGTCCCCCACCGACATCGGGATCGAACTCCTCGAGAACGCCTTCGCCACCGCCGGAGCACTTGTCGGTCTGATCCTGATGTTCGGCTCCGTGTCCGGCGCTCATTTCAACCCGGTCGTCACCCTCGTCGACCGGCTGTTCGGCACCATCTCGACCCGTGACGCCATCCTCTACGCCATCGTCCAGATCATCGGCGGCTGTATCGGCACCGTCATCGCCAACGTGATGTTCGAGCTCGACCCGATCAACATTTCCACCCACGCCCGATCGTCCGGAGCTCTCTGGTTGTCCGAGGCGGTCGCGACGATCGGGCTGCTGCTTGTCATCCACGGCTGCGTCCGCACCGGCCGGGCCTCGGTCGTCCCGTTTGCGGTCGGCGCCTGGATCGGCGGCGCCTACTGGTTCACATCCTCGACCAGCTTCGCCAACCCCGCGGTCACTGTCGCCCGAATGCTTTCCAACTCCTTCGCTGGGATCAAACCCTCATCCGCGCCGATGTTCATCGCCATGCAACTCGTCGGCGCCCTCATCGCCTACGCCCTCATCCGATTCATCTACCCCAGTCCCACTGAGGAGACCCCCGATGCCTGACAGTCCCCACATTCCCGAAGTCCTGTTCGTCTGCGTTCACAACGCTGGCCGCTCACAGATGGCTGCCGCGCTGCTCGCCCATCACGCCGGCGATCAGATCACGGTTCGCTCCGCCGGCACCGCACCCGCCGACACCATCAACCCCGCCGTCGTCGACGCCATGCGCGAACTCGGCATCGACCTGCCCGCCAATGGCGCCACACCAAAGAAGTTCACCGACGCCGCCGTGCACGCCTCCGACGTCGTCATCACCATGGGCTGCGGTGACGAATGCCCCTTCTACCCCGGCAAACGCTACCTCGACTGGAAACTCGACGACCCCGCCGGACAAGGGATCGACGCCATCCGCCCCATCCGCGACGAAATCGACCGACGCGTCCAAGCCCTCGTCGCCGAACTCCTCCAACCCGCTGAGCACAGCTGAGCCGCCGTGACCAGCCTCCACATCGACAAACTCCCGGTCACCGAGCAGCACCTCGTCCCCAACGCCAAGATCACCAGCTTCCCTCCCTGCTGACCGAATGGTTCGCATGCGAACCGCTCCACGCCCTCGCCAAGGTCGACGGCCTGACTTCCACCGGCAGAGCTGGTGTGCTGTTCCTTCGCGTGCACAACGCCGGACGCTCCCTCATGGCCGCCGGCTGACTCCGCCACCTCGCCAGTGACCGCGTCGACGTCTACTCCGCTGGCTGAGAACCGACCTCGAAGATCAACCCAACCACGATCGCTCTCACGGCCGAAACCGGAATCGACATCACCCAAGAATTCCCCAGACCACGACCGAGGAAGTCGTCCGCGCCGCCGACATCGTCACCATGGGATGCAGCGACGCCTGCCCTCTCTACCCCGGCAAACGCTACGAAGACTGGGAACTCGACGACCCCTCCGACCTCGACCAAACCGCACGACGACTCGGACACAGCGTCGAAACACTCGTCACCACTGACATCGGCGCCCTCGACGACGAAGAACACACCGCCATTGTTCCCGCAGTGCGAGGCCGACGTGCTCGCAGATCCCCGTCTGCGCAGACACATTTTCGTGATGTTGAGCGAGGGTCTGCGCCAGGGTTTCTCGGGCATCGGCCGGGACAACGTTGCCTGGGTTGGGCCTTGGGACATCGACCTGAAGTTGGCCCAGCGACCCGTGGACCTTTGGTACGGCGAGAAGGACTCGATGATGCCGGTTGAGCATGGCCAATGGCTGGCGGACCACCTCACCAATGCCCACCTCGCCGTCTATTCGGGAGAGGGCCACCTCGGACCAATGCGCGACTGGGGAGAGATATGACGACTCTCACCGCAGACGCCTGAGATTCCTGAAGGGTCTTTCGCTTGCGGCACCGCCAGCACTTCATCATTCATTTCCGAGCGGGAATCGACGTTGCCCAGCCACAGCAGTGTCGTCTCGGTGAAGTAGCAGGACGCGAGGACGGCCTCGACCGTCCTCGTCGCCCCGAATACTGCGAGCAAGACTCGGCTTCGAGATGGGGGGTTGCGATGAACACCCGTGTTCCCGAAGCTCGTAGGTTCCGAGGCCGCGAGGGAGACCCACCAGACAGGTGGGCCTCCGCCAGCGCAAGTTCCTCACGATGAATGAAACGCGAGGCGCGCTCAGCAAACATGTGCTGCATGAGCGCTCCCGAGCTCCTTGAGTCCGAGTGGTCACCGGCAGAGGTGGTAGTACGGTCATGTGGGTTCGCAGATAGCTGGCTGAGACGACTGTCTGCGTTGCTGACCGCCGGCCTACGCGTTGCTCCGGACCTCGGTCGCACGATCGTTGATCGCTCCTCGGAACGGAGGCCGCATCGAGCCAGATCGAATCGTCGTCGTGGGCTCGCTGATCCGGCCGCCCGGCTTCGGGTTGCTCGGCGTGTGCGACGGCTTGGCGCGCTGTCGGGCCTGGGCGTGGAAAGTTGGAGCGCAAGGGTGACGACGGAGAGTTCGAGGTGGCAATGGACGGGCATCGGGATCTCCGTGGGGCCTGGGCTGGGTCTTGTTCTGGGCTTGCTCGTGTCGGGTGGATCGGGAATCGCGGTCGGGATGGCGATCGGTGGCGGTGCCGGCACCGCGGTCGGCGCGGCCGTGGACGCCAACAGCCGTCGGGCGCGTTGAGCCCCCGTCGTGCCACTGTTCGGCTCATCGAGGGGGAGGTCTTAGCATGCTGACGGTGAGCGGTGGCACACCGGTGGGTCCTGGTCGATCGGTTGGGCTCTCGGACGCCGAGGCGAGTCGACGGCTCGCGGAGGCTGGCCCGAACGAGGTCCGTCAGCGGCCGCGGCTATCGGTTTGGGCGAGTATCGGCACGCAGTTGCGTGACCCGCTCGTCGTTGTACTGCTCGCCTCGTGCGCGTTGACGTTGCTGACGGGTGACCGGATCGATGCGGCTGTGATCGCCATCGTCGTCGTAGCGAACTCGTGCGTCGGTGTCACCCAAGAGTTGCGAGCGGACCGGGCGGTGGTCGCGCTGTCCCAACTCACGGTGCCTCTCGTGCGTATTCGTCGTGGTGGCGTCGAGCGCACGGCGGCCGCGACCACGCTGGTGCGCGGCGACATCGTGCTGCTGGGAGAAGGAGACGTCGTTCCGGCCGACGCTGCGGTGGTCGAGGCGTCATCGTTGATGGTCGACGAATCGATGCTTACCGGTGAGGCCGTTCCTGCGTCCAAGCACAGCCCGCATCGAGAGCACGGCGGCGACAAGGTGTCGGCGGGCACTGTCGTGGTCAAGGGGCGGGCCGTGATCGAGGTGACGGACACAGGTGCCGAGAGCGCACTCGGACGGATCGCGGTGCTGATGGACACGACGGTGTCGGCGACTCCGTTGCAGCTCCGCCTGGCCGGGTTGGGCAAGGTTCTGGCGGCCGCGGCGATCGCGTTGAGCGCGTTGGTGCTCGTCGTCGGGCTGGTACGCGGCGAACCGACCGAACGAATGGTCGTGATCGCGATCAGTCTGGCGGTCGCGGCCATTCCCGAGTCGCTGCCTGCGGTGGTGTCGTTGAGCCTCGCTCTCGGCGCGCGCCGCATGGCAGCTCGACACGCGATCGTGAGGCGGCTCCCTGCCATCGAGACGCTCGGGTCGGTCACGATCCTGGCCACGGACAAGACCGGGACCCTCACACAGGGACGCATGGTCGTGGTCGAGGCGTGGACCCCGCAGCGGTCCGTGGTGTTCACCGGCGACGGGTACGAACCGGTCGGCGAGGTCCTCGAAGCCGGCCATCGTGTGGACCTCACGGCAGCCTGCGATCTTGTCGAGCTGCTCGCTGCGGGTGCGCTGTGCAACGACGCAACGCTGATCGCCCCGCCCGACGACGCTTCCACGTGGTCAGGTCTCGGCGACCCGACCGAGGTGGCGTTGCTCGCCGCGGCAGGAAAGGTCGGTCTCGGCCGTTCCGAGCTCGAGCAGGGTTCCCCACGGCTGCGCGAGGTCCCCTTCGACAGCATCGCCCAACAGATGACCACGGTGCACTCCGACGACGGCGGTCTGCTCGTCATCGCCAAAGGGTCGCCCGAAGCGATAGTCCACCGTGGGACGTCCCACACCCCGGCGGAGTGCGACCGGTTGCTGAGCCGAGCGTCCGTCTTCGCCGAATCGGGCTACCGGGTGCTGGCGGTCGGCTCGATGCGAACGGGGACCGAGCCGGGCGAGGTGGACGCGGCCACTGCGCCGCTGCGGCTGCTGGGCCTGCTGGCCATCGCTGACCCACCCAAGAGTTCGGCGAGGGCCACGGTGGCGGCCTGTCGCGCCGCGGGGATCACCCCGGTGCTGATCACCGGTGATCACCCGGCTACCGCCCTCGCCATCGCTCGACAGGTCGGGATCGTCGACGACGGTGACCGCCTGGTCGTGACCGGCCGACAGATCCTCGACGGTGACGTCACGGACCTGACGAGCGCACGGGTCTTCGCCCGCACGAACCCTGAGCAGAAGCTCGACATTATCGAAGCGTGGCGCGCCAACGGTGCCGTGGTGGCGATGACCGGCGACGGGGTAAACGACGGCCCGGCGTTGCATCGTTCCGACATCGGCGTGGCGATGGGCCGACGCGGTACCGAGGTGGCGCGTCAAGCCGCCGATCTCGTCCTCGCTGATGACGAGCTCGCCACGCTGGTCTCGGCCGTCGAAGAGGGACGGCGGGTCTACGCGAACATCCGCAGGTTCCTCATCTTCGGGCTCGCCGGCGGCGCGGCATCGATCCTCGTGATGCTCGTCGGCCCGCTCGTCGGGCTGGCCGTCCCTCTGCTCGCATCGCAGATCCTGTGGATCAACCTGCTGACCCACGGCCTCACCGGCGTCGCGATGGGCGCCGAACCCGTGGACCCGGCGAACATGACCCGGCCACCCCGGCCACCCACGCAGAGCATTCTCGCCGCCGGGCTCTGGCAGCGCGTCCTGCGAATGAGCGTCGTCATCGCGGCCATAGCGCTCGGTGTCGGCGTTTGGGGCCACCACACGCAGCGCGCCTGGCAGACCATGCTCTTCCTCACCCTGACCAGTATCGAGCTCGGCACTGCGCTCGGCCTGCGAGCCCGAGTCTGGACGCGCGAGAACCTCTACCTTCCCGCCGCGATCGCTGCATCCATCGCCCTCGCACTCGCCGGCATATACCTGCCCGCCCTGCGCGGCCTGCTCGAAACGGTCGCACTCCCGGTCAGCGACGCCGCACTCGCCATCGGCCTCGGCGCGCTCGGCTGGATCGCCGTCCGCATCGACCAGCGCGTCTTCACCGAGAAAGCAATGGCTCAGCCCACCGCTGGGCACCAACGCACCGACATCGACATCCGGACGCTGGTGTGAAGTGCAGCACCCGAGAACGTCGGAACCGTTGTTTGCCCATTCCCAGAGATGCGGTTCAGCCCGAACACGACGATGCAATCCACGGCGGACCACAGAGCGGGACCATCCGACAAGATCTGGTAACGAGTGAGATCGCCGAGAATATCGGTCCTTCGGAACTCGTCCGGCGGTGACCCTGACCGGGTTGCAAAACGGAACGGCGTTGGCGAGGTCGGAGAATGATGCGTACCGCTCGAGTCCGGCATGGGCGATGACGACCACGTCGGCGGAGATCGACTCGACGAGCGGCCATGCGGACCCCACCCGACTCCCCCACCGCCGAGGTTCGCAGTGCTCGATCGGCGATGCTGTCTCGATGAGATCCCCTGACACGACACCGACTCAGGGGATCGTGCGCCTCGTCGGCGTCTACGGCGCCGACAGCACCCTGCGCGGTGAGCTCTCCTACTGGGTCGGTGCCCGCCTCGGTCGGCGGCACTGTTCGCTGTGTGACATCACCCACGGATCCGTGCGCCAACGACCCGAGTGGAAGACCTGCCAGGCCAGCCTGCCGATGCCGTTCGACACGTACCACCGCAACGATCAGCCCGACCCCATCCGCGCCGCTGCCGGCGGACAGGCACCGGTGGTCATCGCCGAGACGGACACCGGTCACGTCGTGCTGCTCGCCGCCGCCGAACTTGAAGCATGCGCAGGTTCGATCGATCGGCTCGTCGAGGCGATCGAGCGGTCCGCCCTCAGCCTCGGTCTGACATGGCCGTCTCCATGAACGGTGCCCAACTCGCCCGTTTCGATGGCGTCTTCGACGCCCCTACCTGGAGATCCTCGCAGAGGTCACCGAACGCGATCCTTCCGGCCCGTGCCCCGAACGCGCGCAGGCTTCGCGTCCGCGCACCGGCCGACGAGTCCGCACACCCGGCGTTTGTGGACTCGAGTGTGGAACGTCGCACTTGCTTCCATCGGTGCCGAACCGATCGTGGCGCACCGATGAGCACTCGACCAGAACCGTCGCACGCCGACACGACGTCCAGCCCGCGCGAGATCGTCATGTACACCCGCTCCGGATGCCCGTATTGATTCACGCTCCGAGTGGGCCTGCGTCGCGCCGGTTTGCTGTTCGGGGAGATCAACATCTGAGAGGACTCGGACGCTGCCGCCTTTGTCCGATCCGTCGCCAACGGCAACGAGACAGTGCCCACGGTGGTTGTCGGAGGCATCCACATGGTCAATCCGAGCGCTCGCCGTGTCCACGCGGCTGCCGCCCCGACAAGCGGCCCGCCGACTTCCAAGCGACACTGCCTCCGCCGGTCCGCTCGGACTGGAGAGACCACGTGACCCTCGACGTCGGTGACCCGTTCCCGGACGTCGAACTCGTCGACCACGAGGGTCGACTGTGGCGCACCGCCGATGCGAGGCCGACCACTCGTCCTGATCCTGCACCGGCACCTGGCTTGACTGCCATGCCAAGAATACGTGGTCGTCGCGCGCTATCACGTCAACCAATTCGGTGACGCCAGCATCGCCGTCATTACCTTCGCAACCCCCTCTCACGCCTCGCCACATACCGGCAGCATCTTCGGCTCCCGTTCGACTCGTCGCTGACCATGGAGCCGAGGTACGCCGGTCGATGATGACGTTCCGCGCAGCTGTCACCGCACCCGAGTCGCGGTGCGACGCCGAAACCCCGTCGGGCTTCGATCAGATCGCTTCGTGACCCTCCGTCGACGGTGTAGGTCCTTCGACTCTGGCCTGCGACAGCTGAAGCGATGATTCTCGGATGATGGACCACATCATTGTCGGAGTCGACGGATCACCTCACGCTGCGAACGCACTCAGGTGGGCACTCGACGAGTGTCGGCTCCACCAGAGCGCGCTCACCGCCGTGCTCACCTGGGACTACCTCGGCCAGCACCACCCGGATGGTTCGACCGATTTCGACCCGACCTTCGACTCCGCTGAGGCAGATCGGTCGATCGAGGCGTTCGTTGAGGCTGCCGTCGGAGCCGACGACGCGGCTCTTGTCCGCACCGAAGCAGTCTTCGGACTCCCCGCCGAAGGACTCCTCGAAGCCTCGAAATCAGCGGATCTCCTGGTGCTCGGCGCGCGCGGACTGGGCGGCTTCCGCGAACTGCTTCTCGGCTCCGTCAGCCAACGCTGCCTCCATCAGGCAGCATGCGCCGTCGCGATCATCCGATCCAACACGCCTGCCGGTACGACGCTGTTCGGGCGGATCGTCGTCGGAGTCGACGGCTCTGCCCACAGCGACGCCGCTGTGAAGTGGGCCGCGCAAGAAGCCAGCCTTCGTCACGCCAAACTGCGCGTGGTCCACGCTTTTGCAGCGAACTCGACCGACATCGCGTTCCTCCCGATCCCGACCACAGCCAGCACAGTCGCGAACAAGCAAGGTCACGCCGTGCTCGAAGCGGCCCTCGCCCATGTTGGCGTGCCAGAAGGGCTCCATGTCGAACTCGTTCCAGCATCCGGATCGCCAGCCGAAGCACTCCTTGGAGCGAGCCACGACGCCGATCTCGTCGTCGTTGGACGGGCAGGTCGCAGCCTGATCACCGGGATGGTGTTGGGCTCGGTCGCAACCGAGATCAGCCATCACTCTCGGATCCCTGCCATCTTCATCAGTACCACGGACGCGTCCACACCTGGCGACAGATGAAATCGTGGGCAACAAACCCCGCCGCGCGATCATGCGAACAGAAGGCGAACGAAGCGTTGCCAGCCGGACATCGACGACGAGACACAAAAGAACTCCGCCGACGTCGGGTCTTCAGCTCCGCCCGCCGCGAGGTCGTAGCTGTTACGGCGCGGCTTACTCGGTCAGGTCGGCTTTCCGTGACGGGGAGAAGCGTGATGTTTCGTCGAGGACTGCTGCCAGTGATCGTGCTGGGATTGGCCGCAAGTAGCTGGGACTCTGGCGGGTCGGCCTCATCCGCTTCGTCGGCGAACAAATCGAATACCGCCGTCAGCGTGTCTTCGAGCCGGCGGCGACGAAGGCCTCACCTCGGTCTGGTCGAGCCATGCCGAGATCACTGATGCCTTCATCGTGCTCAGCGACGTACCGGCGCCGCACATGTCCCCGGAAGGTGACGTGTCTGCGGTGTCGATGGAGGTACCCAGCGGCACCGCGTTCGTCGTGAACATCGAACTCGCCGAGACCACCGGCGGCCTGGCCCGACAACTTCACGTGCCGACCGTCGCTGTCGCTGAACGCACCATCGCCGGCGCAGCCGGCTACGAGCTCGCACTGCCCAACGGCCAGCTCAACATAATCTGGCCAACAGACAATCCAGACCGGTGGGGCTCACTGATCATCAGTTCACCGCTCGCTGCTCGCGTGGACGAGATCGTGTCGGCGGTCGTTGCCGGCTGAGTCGGTCGGGCGCAGTTCGAATCGATGAACTGGCAGGAACGCTCGCGACAGGCACGGCGTACTTATCCGTGTCAGCGATCGAATGGACCGCGATCGTGGTCGTCAACAGGACGTCAGCACCAAGCCGGTCGATCGGCGACCAGACGTGTCAAGCCACAAGATGTAGAGATCATTTTCCCCATCGATCTGACCTTGCTGCCGAACTTGCCATCAGCTGACGGGCGCTGGTGCAAAGGTCGGCATCGACGTGATCGCAGACGTTGCCTGGAACCAACTGCGTCCAAGGTGAGCCAACACGAGCACGAAGGCGATGATCCCGGCGTGCCGCCCGCCGTGTGACGACGTAGCCGGCAGGGAGTCTGACCGGTCACGTTCCGATGCTGGCCCCGACGTCGGGGTTCCAAGGCAGCGTCCATTCACGTACAGCGAGTGTGGCGATGCGCGCGAGTTGGGCACGTTCGAGCGTGGCGCGAGATGCGAGTACCGGGTCCGCCGTGCCGGAATCGGCCAGGGTCGCGTTGACGACCCAGCCGTAAGGCTCGATACCGGCTCGTCGAAGGTCGTCTTGGAGGTCGGAGGCTTCAGCGATCGGAGTCGTCTCGGCGAGCGCGACGATGACGACCTTGCTGTAGGCGGGATCTTGGAGTCGCATCAACGGGGTGATCACCCGACCGGACTGCTTGGCGACGCCTTCCATTGCTTGGCGGTGGTAGGCGCCGGTGACGTCGAGCAGGAGCAGGGTGTGTCCGGTTGGTGCCGTGTCGATGACGACAAACTCGTCGTGGGCGCGGCCGAGGAGCCGGTGGAATGCTTGGAACATGGCGACTTCCTGCGAGCACGGCGAGCGCAGGTCTTCGGCGAGCAGGTCGAGATGGGCTTGGTCGAGACCTTTGCGGGAGCCTGACCTCATGCGTTCTTGGAGGTAGTCGCGGGTTGCTGCGTCCGGGTCGATCGCGCTTGTCGTGAGCGACGACAGATCCGCCGCGGTTGCTGCGGCATGTCCAGCGGGATCGGTAACTCGACAGGTGGACCGGATATCCGCGGCGAGCGAGCTCGACGGCGATGAGGCCCGCAACCGTGGTCTTGCCGACTCCACCCTTGCCTGTGACGAGGATGACACCGCGCCCTGCCTGTGCGAGTTCACCGATCAGTTCGGTCATCGTCCCGGTCGACGTCGGGGTGACCGTTGGCAGTGTTCTCGTGACGCCTGGTTCAACGTCGATTGGTGGGGCGGCGAGCCGGCGAAGCGCGGCGGCTCCGACCATGTCGAGAGCGACGAGCGGCACCACTGTCACCGGCAGTCTGGCGAGCGCGACGGGGATGTTCTCGAGAGCGCGTCGCTGCTTGCGCGAATAGGCCTCCGCAACCGGGTCGCCGGCGAGTGGCCTGGCGAGAAGACCGTTGACGATCAAGGTTTGGTGTTCGATGCCGAGCTCGTGCAATTCCTCAGCCGCCGTCGCGGCGACCGCCAGTGCGCCACTGTCCGGGCGCACGACGAGCACCACGGTGGTTGCAAGAGGGTCCTTGAGCGCGTCGACCGCTGCGGCATAGATCGGTCGGTCGTCCTGCAGGCCGGCGAGTGGACCGAGACAACCGGTGGCGTCCAGGTTGGCGCCTAGGTAGTCGGACCACGCCGCGGGCAGGCTTAACAAGCGCAACGTGTGACCGGTTGGGGCCGTGTCGAACACGACACGGTCGTACTCTCCGATCGACGCCGGGTCGGCGAGGAGACGCGCGAAGGTGTCGAACGCGGCGACCTCGACCGTGCACGCGCCAGCGAGCTTCTCCTCCAGCGACGCCACCTCTGCATCTGGAAGAACACCACGGTATGGACCGATGACGCGAGCCCGGTAGTCGTCGGCAGCCTGGTGCGGGTCGAGATCCATGATGTCGAGGCCGGCCACGCCGGGCACCGGAACCGGGTGCTCGCCAGTGACCATGTGGAACACATCCGTCAGGTTCGAGGCCGGATCCGTCGAGACGAGCAGCACCCGTCGACCCGCATCGGCCATCGCCACCGCTGCCGCAGACGCAGACGCAGACGCAGACGCAATCGTGGTCTTGCCGACTCCGCCCTTGCCCGTGAGCAACACGAACCGTGTCGACCACGCGCCCCAGTCGACCTCCGCGAGATCACCCATGCGCAGCCGCCGATCCTTCGCCGTGGTGTCCGAAGTGGTGATGATGGGGTTCGGAGTCATGTCGGGCTGCGTCATGGGCAGCGGTGCACACGGTGCAGCGGATGAGTCGCGCCGGTGGTTCGACGACGATGATCCGGTTGATCGTCACCGTGCGGGTGAGATGGTGAACGCGGGCCACCGCATGATCCGCACAGACGCCGGCGCCACAGTCGTGGCACACCGCCACAGCCGGAGCGACAACGCCGGTCGTGGCACAGTCGAAGCAGTTCATGATCCTTCCTCGATGCTGACAGTTCCGTCCACCGCTGGGACGAACAGGCGGCGGGCCCACAGCGCCACGTGGACCAGCCCGACAAGGACCGGTACCTCGATCAGTGGGCCGACCACGCCGGCGAGCGCTTGGCCGGAGGTGACCCCGAAGACGCCGATCGCGACAGCGATGGCGAGCTCGAAGTTGTTGCTCGCCGCAGTGAACGCGATCGTCGTGGTGCGCTCGTAGGTGAACCCCATTCGGTGGGCGATGAAGAATGCGCCGAACCACATGATCGCGAAGAATGCGAGCAGCGGCAGCGCGATGCGGGCGACGTCCCATGGACGTTCGGTGATGGTGTGTCCCTGCAACGCGAACAGTACGACGACCGTGAACAGCAGGCCGTACAAGGCGATCGGGCTGATGCGGGGCAGGAACCTCTGCTCATACCACTCCGTCCCCTTCGCTCGTTCGCCAAGCGTTCTGGTCAGGAACCCGGCGGCGAGCGGGATGCCGAGGAACACGAGCACGACCTTGGCGATCTCCCAGATCATCACATCGAGATGCGCCGTCTCCAGACCCAGCCAGCCGGGAAGCACTTGGAGGTAGAACCAGCCGAGTACTGCGTAGGCGACGATCTGGATGATCGCGTCGATCGCGACGAGGACGGCGGCGAGCTCGCGGTCACCGCTTGCGAGTTCGTTCCAGATCAGCACCATCGCGATGCACGGAGCCAGCCCGACGATGATCAGACCGGTGCGGTACTCGGGAAGATCGGGCAGCATCAGCCACGCCAGCGCGAACATCACGATCGGGCCGACGATCCAGTTGAACAGCATCGCCAGACCCATCGCCCGCCGATCGGCGAACGCTTCGCCGACACGGTGGTACTTCACCTTGGCCAGGACCGGGTACATCATCACCAGCAACCCGATCGCGATCGGCAACGACACCGTGCCGATCTTCACCTTGTCGAGCCAATCGTTGAGGCTCGGGAACACCCGGCCGAGGACGATGCCGAGAACCATCGCCGTGCCGATCCATGCCGGCAGGAACCGGTTCAGAACCGACAACCGATGCAGCACATCGGCCTCCGCGACGTTCGGCTGCTGGGTGGCGTTCATCGGTTCCTCCACCTCATCGCAGTGCCGGTCGGCGGGTTTTGAGCAGCGCAGCGAGCGAGTCGAGCGTGCCCGATTCGAAGGCGTAGTCGATCCAAGGCCCCCGCTTGGACCCGGTGATCAGACCTCCCACGCGCAGAACCTTTGACGTGACGCGACGCCAGTGTCGACGAGACGCGGGACCGTTCAACAGTCTTTGAATCGTCCACAAACTCAGTGTGCTGCGAAGCCGTGCCGTGCCGTAGGGCCGAAAGTCACGTCGAACGGCCACAGTTCAGGTTGGGTGCTCCCGAGGGCGGCCCCTCGCTCGATGCGCTCAGCCATCGTGACATCGTCGTCGGTGACGATGTCGCTGCCCCGATCCGGCCACCCGGCCAGCGGACTCGACGTTGGTCGCGCCGGCCTCTGGTGTCGATGTGCACGTCGCCTGGGATCATCGCTGCGTCTAGTTCGCGGGAGAACTGGACGTAGAACCGCGCATCGGTCGAGGGTTCGACGTGGTGCTCGATGCCGGACACGATCATCGCGGCTTCACCGGCGGCCACACGCTCGTAGCGCGGTGAGTCGCCCTCGAGATCGAGATGGCGGACCGTGCCCGCTCTGACTCGCAGCTCAGCCCACGCCGTGGTGCGGAGCGAAGTCGCGAGGGCGTCCGGCAAGGTCGAGAAATCGAACAACGGTGTACGACGCCTCGACGAGCCCCTCACGAAGCCTTGGCTCTCCCATTCGAGGCATACCTTTCATTGTTGGTCACCTGCGCCACACGGTCACGGGTCGACGCGGGCCAAGGGGGCCTCGGGCCCGTGGAAGGATGCGGTGGTGAAGATGACCACGCTCGCTGACGCACCCGAGTACGACAGAGAGCGGTTCGTGGCTGCACCGTTGCTCGACGGCTCACATTCGAATGTCCGTGTGATCCGGCTCTCCCCTGGCCAAGTATTACCTCCGCACATGCACCCGACGTCTGATCTCATGATCTACATCGTCGAGGGCTCCGGTAGTCTCGACATCGACGGCAGCACGGTCGCCTTCGTCGCCGGGTCGCTCGCTTTCTTTCGTGGCGACGAGGAACTGCGCCTGGCCAACAACGGAGCCTCGGGCCTGACTGCGCTGGCGTTTCTGGCTCCACCGTTTCCGTTGCGGGCACCGTGAGGGTCGTAGTCAGGGCCGGTGCTGCCCTTGACGTGTTCGCCAGCGAACCACTGCCGGCCGGGAATGAACCGGCCGTGGCTGGGTTCATAGAGAACGTGCATCTCTGCCTGACAGGCCCCCGAGCAGCCCGGCGGCCTGAACCCGACCAGCTCGAACGGTGGGTCATGATGATCCTTTGCAGGACGGCCAGTTCGTGACGGAGATGCACAGGGTGAAGGTCGGGCGTCCCTACGACGCGCGGGTGCGCGGCGACGGGTGGCGGGTGCTGGTCGACAGGATCTGGCCCCGCGGGCTGACCAAGCAACGTGCTGACCTCGACGAATGGTGCAAGCAGATTGCGCCGTCCACGGAAGTGCGTCAGTGGTACGGCCACGACCCGGAGCGCTTCGAGGAGTTCGGACGCCGATACCGCCTCGAGCTCGCGGAACCCGAACGGGCCGAGGCGCTCAACCATCTCCGCAAGCTGGCCGAGAGGCGGGTGCTGACCCTGCTCACGGCCAGCAAGCGTGTCGACATCAGCGAAGCCGAGGTGCTCGCCGAACTTCTGCGTCGATGAACGGCAGTCCGATGACGACATCGCCCAACCTCGACGACGCCCTCGTGTTGCGGCCGCGACCGCCGTTCCGACTCGACCTGACCGTGTGGGCGCTGCGGCGTCGTGGCCGCAACCGGCTCGACCGCTGGGACGGCGGCACGTATCGGCGGGCGTTGGACGTCGGCGGACGCTCAATCACCGTCGCGGTCGACCAGCGGGGCCGACCTGACCAGCCGTATCTGAGCGTCGCCGTGCTGACCGGGGGAGGCCAGACCGCCACCGAACGGGCGTCGATCGAGCGGCAACTCGGGCGGATGCTGGGTCTTGATGTCGACATCGGCGGCTTCTACGAACTCGCCGAGCGGCAACAGCGCGTCGGTGTGCTCGCAGATCGGCTGCGCGGCGTCAAGCCACCGCGTTTCGTGTCGCTGTTCGAGGCACTGGTCAACGCCATTGCCAACCAACAGCTCTCGCTGGAAGTCGGTATCGAATTGCTCAACCGGTTCACCGAGGCGTTCGGTGAACGTCCCGCCGATGGTCACGGCCTGGTCGCGTTCCCGGCACCGGAATCCGTCCTCGGGACTTCGATCGGAGAACTGCGCGATTTGGGATTCAGTACCCGCAAGGCCGAGTATCTGACGTCCTGCGCATACGCCGTCGCGAGCGGGGCGATCGACGAGGTAAGACTCCAGTCAACGGATCGTGCAACGGCGACCGACATGCTTTTGGGATTGCGCGGCATCGGTCGCTGGTCGGCTGAGTACGTGCTCCTTCGAGGTCTTGGTCTCCTTGACGTGTTTCCCGCCGACGACGTCGGGGCGCGCAACAAGCTCCAACGATTCTTCGATCTCCCAACAGCACCGGACCGCGAGCACATCCTGGCATTGCTGGCCCCGTTGGCACCGTTCGCCGGCATGCTGTACTTTCACCTCTTGATCGATGGTCTCGCCGAACGCGGAGAACTCGATGTCTGAGGCGCTGTACACGGTGAGGCACGGGACGCTGGAGCAAGAAGCTTTCGTCGAACTGCGCTGCGGAGTGTGGGCATCCGCGGCGTCGTCGACATCTGTTCGTATCCGGGGAGCCGTCACAACCCGTAGTTCGGTCAGGCGGAAATGGAGAGCTGGGTTCCATAGCGGGACTCGCCTACACCTGAGGAGTACGACCTGGTCCCGCACATCATCCACGCCCTCGACCCCGAACAATGGGTCGAGATCGAACTCGCCCGCCGACATGCTCACAATGGCATCATCACCCAATTCCCTGACAAGTTCGCCAAACCCTCGACGAGCACTTCGTCGACCGACACCCTCAGCGTCGCGTCGTAGCGTGTCAGAACGATCGGAGCCCCGCTCCCGACGACCCACAATTGTGGAGATTGAGGAAATTTCATGAAGAAGTTCTCAGTTCGTCCAACTCTCACCTTGAAGGGCCGTAGTTTCAAAGGCCTGCGGGGCTGGTCGGGCAAACCGTTGCATCCGCCGCTCACGGACATCCCGATCGCCGCCTACGTCGTCGGAGCCGGCTTCGACGTGATCTCCGCGATCGGTGGCAAGAACCGCACGTGGGCGCGGGAGTTGTGGCACGCCGGCACCTTCGTCTTCGTCGTCGGCGTCGCGGTGTCGGTGTTCGCAGCGCTGACTGGCCTGTCGGACGCGTGGAAGTCATCCGAAGCCGGCACCCAGGCCCGACGCACGATCAACACCCACGCCACCATCATGCTCACCGTCACAGTGCTCGCTGTGGCCGATGTGGCCTGGCGTTTGAACGACTACCACACCGAAGTCGTGGCCCCAGTCGCAATCATGGTTCTGTCGGTGGTGATCGGTCTGCTGGTGGCGTTGGGTGCGACGTTCGGAGGCAGCCTCGTGTTCGAGTACGGGTTCAATGTCGAAACAGCTGGCGACCACCCGGTGTGGCACAAGTCAGAAACCGACGTGTTACCTGGTGACGACGACGCGAACACAAACTCGTGAAACTGGCTCTCCGACCTCATCCGTGGGTGAGTAGCTGACAATCCCGTGGGTGCACGCCGTTGTCCGGCTTGGCTTTCCGGCTGTCTGATGGCTGGTGAGCGAAGGGGTGCAACGGGGTGCAATCGAAGAGGGTAGGGCGCGCGTGCTTGGCGTTGAAACCGACGGTTTCGGTCGCTTCGACACCCGGACGGCTCTGCCGCGCCACTTTGGGGCGACGCCCCGTCGATACGGGCAGCCGCCGTCGACGCCTACCACCTCGACCCTACATCAGCACCTGAGAGACGTTCCTCTGAGCACCACTGATGTGTCCACCGTTCACACCATCCTGCGGGCACAGGGACACAGGGACAGAGAGGGTTTGCAGCGCCCACCCAAATCGCGCATACGCTCCATGCTTCGGCAGCGCGCCTCTGCAGCAGGCGAACGAACTCGACGGCGAGGGGTCGGACCGTGGCCGGCGAGCGTCGCGAACCCGGCGGTGTCGGTGTTGCCTGCGGCGAGTCACACCGCGAAAATTGGTGATCGCGAACCCGGCCGTAAGACGTTTGTGTCCGCACACGCGGACCTCCCCGTCGCAGGCGGCGCGTCGTGTCGATCGGCAGCATTGCGGCAACCACGACCAATCCCAGCGCATAGCTGATCAGTCCGACGGCGACGACGTCGGAGCGGTCGAGGATCGAACCTGTGGTAGCAAGAGCGGTGGCGGCGGCGAGTGCGAGGAACGTGATGCGCATTGCGGCTGCTACGGCGCGCGACGGCATCTTGCTACGCACCTGCGTGGCGGTGAAGTAGGGCGGGGTGCCGGCGACGACGAACAGGTGCAGCGGCAGCCATCAGCCAGCGCCGAGGCGGGCGACGCCGGCGACAACCGCCGTCACTGTGAACCCTGCCGCAACAAAGAGTCCTCGACAAATCTGGGCGTGGACTGCGGCCACGCCCAGGCGCACCGCGCCCAGTGGCTGGGCCGACAGCGGTGTTCACCGGTTCGGTGCTTAGCGGTATGG
>JAYTOM010000087.1:0-4011 GCA_043747765.1 Actinomycetota bacterium | reverse complement strand
CGATGGGCAAAATCGGCGGAGAGGCAGGTCATTGACGTGAGTTCGAGTGAGGAATACATCATCGCCAGCCGCGCCCCATCCAGCGATCGCGGCAGGTCGCTCCGCGTACGTATCGGTGAGGCCTTCTTCCGGCGCTGGCCGGTCTTCGTCGTGCCGATCGTGCTGCTGGGCGCGCTCGGCGCCTTGGCGGCAAAGAATACTCAACGCAAATACATCTCCATCGGAACAGTCAACGTTGCGTCGTCGACCTATCTCTCCCAACAGACATCAGTCAACACGCCGAACTTCGGTTATGACACTCCCGCTGTGAAGACCGCACGGGACATCGTCCAGCACCTCGGGTCGGACTCGTTCGCGACCTCCGTTGCTACGAACGCCGGCTTGACCACTGCGGTGAAAACCGGACAACTCACGCTCAACGACATCCGGGGAGATCTCGTCGCGTCTGCCACCGGCGACAACCTGATCGAGGTCGTGGCAACCACTCCAGACCCGAACCTGTCGCAGCGTCTTGCCAAATCTCTGATGACCAGTTACACCGCGTATGTCCTGAGCGTCGAGACCGCCCAGTACAGCACGGCTGTCAAATATAATCAGGACAGTCTCGCCACCGACACGAAGGCAGTCGACGCCGCCAACGGCGCACTCGACGAATACCTCACAAAGAACCCGGCACCGGCCGTCGGCACCCGACCCGACGTTCAGACAGCGCAGATTCAGCGCCTGAACGATGCCGTCAAGACCGCCCAGACGAAGCGCGACGCCGACCAGGACAAATTGGACTCGGCACAACTGGCGATCAAGCAATCAGAGAGCGATATCGAACAACGCCTGCAGGTCGTCGACCAACCTGCGTTCCCGAATGGCCCGCAGTCGGTCAAGATAAAGATGGCACTGACCCTCGTGATCTATCTGGTGCTCGGGTTGTTTATTACGTTGGCGGCCGTCGTGGTCACGGCGCTGCTCGACCACAGCGTTCGATCTGTGAACGACATTTCGGCTATTCCAGGGCTGCACGTGATCGGAACGATTCCCGTGCTCCGCACACGCAAGGGTGAGCCGGAGCGTCGTGTTGTTCCGGAACTCGTCGTATCGATGCCCGCATGAGCTCAACAATGCTCGGCACACGATGCATCTTCGCAACCGGCGCTCACGCGTGTCGACTGGTGGGCGTTCGATGACCATGGCGGACGACGAGATAGCCGATGGATTCACCCCGCTGCCCGCGCGGCGGCCGCGACGACCCGATCGGACCACGGACAACGCAACCACGGCAGGTTCCGCCGCTTCTGCGGCCCCGAACGCCAGCACCGACAGCGGGCGGAGTTCCACGTCGGTTGCCAGGCGTCGCCAGAACCTGCGTGTTCCCGGGCGGCCGCTGTCACCCGCTTCTCCCTTGCTCGACGCGATCTCCGAGGATCTCACGGAGACATTCCACTACCTGCTGGCTCGCCTGCAACTCGATGACAACGAGCCCCTTCCGGCGAAAATTGGCGTCGTCTCGGCAATCCACGGCGAGGGCGTCACAACGGTCTCCCGAGCGTTCGCCGCCATCCTGGCCAATGACTTCGACACAACTGTCTGTCTCATCGATCTGCACTCTGCTCCAGCCACGCCTCGTAACCAGAACGACGGCGGCCCTCCCGGCCTTTTCGATGTGCTATCCGGAAATATTTCGTTGGAGGAGGCGCTCGTCGAGACAGCCGACAGCCGGCTGCGCGTACTGAACGCCGGGTCATGCAGCTCCGCTGAAGCACGAAACCTCGCGCGTGCGGCCGGTATCCAGCAGACACTTGACGAACTGCAGGAACTGTGCGCCTACGTGGTCATCGACGTCCCGCCGATTCTTGTGGGGAGTGAAGGACTGGCGCTGCTGCGCTACGCCGAGGGATATTTGCTCGTTGTGCGGCACGGGTCGACCCCTCTTGACCAAGTGAGCGCAGCGGTCTCCGAAATCGGATCGATTCGCTCGATCGGGGTCGTCCTGAATCGCGTTTCTACCAAAATTCCCAAACGATTGCAGCGATTCTTCAGGCCGTAGTCGGCGCGGGACGGATGTTCGGATGAAGGTACTTATTCTGTTTGTGCTGGCAATGCTCGGAAGTTCGGCGCTGCCTCGGGTTCGGTGGCAGCTGGAGAAACCGTGGGTCTTCGTCTTAATCTGCGTCATCGTTGCACTCAGCTTTCTCAGCCTGAAGGTCAGCGGCTGATGTGGCACAAGGCTGATCGTCAGGAGACTCCGAGGTACCAGGCACCGTATCCACGTGCCGGCAATCCCATGATCTTCGTCATTCTCGGAGTCCTCGCCGTCGTCCTGACGGTGGCAGCCCGGGCGACTGCGCCCGGAGCGCTGGCGCTCGGGCTGGCGGTCATGTTCATGATCGTCGGCGCCTACTTCGTCAGGCCGATCCTCGGAATCTGCGCCACGGTGTTGTTTGCGATGATCGCCGACGACTCCGCCATGCAGTGGTACCCGTTCGTCAAGGGCTTCTCCGCTCGCGAGTCGATGATGTTCCTCAGCAAGAGCGTGATCTTCAGCCCCATGGAGATCTGCATCTTCGCAGGGATCGCCGGTCTCTTCGTCCGATATCTCATCTACAAGCGATGGCCGTTCCGGCTCGGGCCGGTTCGCACGCCGTTGTTCGCACTTCTCTTCTTCGTGATCGTCGGGCTCGGGTATGGCCTGGCCAAGGGTGGCAATCAAAAGATTGCCCTCTTTCAGGCCCGTCCATTCTTCGTGATGTTCGGCGCCTATCTGCTCGTTGCCAGCATCTGTCGGACCCGAGCGGACTATCGAAGGGTCCTGTGGTCGGCTATCGCCGCAATCGAGATCCACGCGATCGTCGCCCTCATCCACGTCGTCCAGCTGCCGGCAGCGGCCTTTGAACTTCCGGAGAGTCTCTTCGACCATGGCCCGATCATGCGCGAAGACCTTCTGTTGGTCGCCGCCATCGCATCATGCCTGTTCTGGCACAACTCCCGTCGCCAGCGCACCGTGCTCGTGGTAATGATCGCTCCAGTAGCCGTCGTGTACATGCTGGCCGTACGGCGGGCAGCGATCATCGCGCTCGCGGCTGCTCTCATCCTCCTCTGCATGCTGATATTCTGGCGTCAGCGGCGGACGTTCATACGAGTCATTCCCGTCTGCGCATTGCTCGCCGTCGGCTACACCGGCGTGTTCTGGGGATCCCAGTCGAGCCTCGCTTTTCCCGCACAGGCGGTCAAGTCGGTCATCTCCCCGAACCAGGCTTCGCAACGGAATCAGGGTTCTGACCAATATCGCACGATCGAGAATTTCGACCTCAACTACACCATCCGGGCAAACAAGGTGCTCGGCATCGGTCTCGGTCAGCCGTTCTATCGACCGATCGCTCTGCCCGCGCTCGGTGGTTTTGCGCTCAACGCATACCTGCCGCACAACTCGATCATGGCACTTTGGGTGTGGTTTGGGCTGGGCGGTTTCGTCTCGTTCTTTTGTCTCCTCGGTCGAACGTTGATGCTCGGCGCACAGAAATTGCGTGCGGTTGGCGACGGTCAGGACCTCAGCGTGCTGTTGACGTTGGTGTGCGGCGTCGTCATTTTCGTGGTGTTCGCTTCGGTCGACACCGCATACGGGCACGACAACATGGTCATGTTTGCGATGTGTCTTGCGTCGGCGGCGAACTACCCCACGCCGCGCCCGCCAGAGCCAGCGATCGAGGCCGAGCAGCAGCCTTCTGTCGACGTCGAATTGCTGTCTCGGATGTAGGTACGCGCCAGAGTTGGCGACGAAGCGCTGAAGTCTCAGCCCGTCGAGACGGTTGCCGGCTTCTGGGATGCCAACTTGGGATCGATGACACGCTGACGGAACCGCGTCGCCGGATCCATCAAGGCACTTTGCAGACACCACGCGAGTGCCAACGACAGCGGAGCGGCGATGATCGCCACGACCGCCCGACCGGTCACCGGGCCATTGCTGATGTGCTTGAAGAGCTCCAATACGACGATGTAGTGGATCAGGTAGAACGGATA
>JAYTOM010000086.1:0-1903 GCA_043747765.1 Actinomycetota bacterium | reverse complement strand
CGACGACCACCTTCGCATCGGCCTGTACTCGCCAGAGCGGAGCATCATCGATGCGTTCCGGATGCGCGGCATCGAAGGACACGAACAGGCCTATGAAGCCCTGCGGCGGTGGCTGAAAGGTCGGGGAGCGCAGCCGGGCAAGTTGCTGGCGATGGCCCAGCAGTTCCCGCGAGCCTTCACACCCCTATATCGTGCCCTGGACGCGCTGTTGTGAGCGTGCCGAGACGTGACTATCGCCGACTCCTGCTCGGCTATGACGCTCCGAGCGCCCTGACCGGAAGGTTCGGGGCGGCGGCGAGGCGGGCGTCCGTGGTCAAGAGGGGAGCGTTGAGCCGTTGAGCGAGGGCTACGTAGCAGGCGTCCGTGAAGGTGATGTTGTGTCGCATGGTCCAGGCCTCAGCGGTGAGCGTCGTCACGCCCCCTCGCCTCAGTCGCCAGCTTGTCAACCGGTGGAACGCGCCGGCAGCGTCTGCAGATGACAGCGTCGCTCGAAGTTCCCACCGACGCAGGACTGCGAGTACCTCTGCGTCAAAGAGCCCGTCTGGTACCCAGGGCGCCGCGCCCGAGGGAATCAGGCCCTGAAGGCGCACGCCGGTCTGAGTTCGGGTGAGGATTTCGACCGCGGCCGATGCATCAATGACGATTGCGGCTGTCACACGTCGTCGTCTGCGTAGGCATTTCGCAGCTCGTCGATCGCGCTGATCGGAAGCGCAACGACTGGAACAGTCGCGAGGTCCGACAGCCACTCCGTGAAGCGCGTGGCAATCTCGGCGTCGCTCAAGCCATCGTCGACTAGATCGATGACTGGCTCCATCGGGAGGCTGTCCGCGTTGCGTGCCATGTCGCAACGATAACCGGACTCTGGATCGCTGCCGCGGTCCATTTGGCAGCGATTCCTTGCTGCGCCCTGGCTGTTCGGGGCTCTGTAACCGCTTGGACGCGTCGTGACGCCCACTCCCGCCGAGGGGTGGATTCCATTCCGCTGACGGGCGCGGCGTCACGAAACCGGATTTCGAGAGGCATGTGTAGTTGTGAGAGCAGATTTCGCTGTTCCTGTCGATGACCGCCCCCCGGATTTCCTCACGGTGGAGGAAGCCGGCACCGTGCTGCGCTTCAGCCGCGGCAAGGCCTACGAGTTGGCACGCGAGTACTTGGCGACCGGCGGGGCGAGCGGGATGCCGGTGATCCGTCTTGGTCGCCAGCTCCGTGTGCCACGCGCCTTGTTCGAGCAGCGGATCGGCGGCCCGGTCACGTGGCCGATCCCGACCAGCGCACGCGCATCGTCCGCGATCGCGTTGCCAGTCGCGTCGGTGACGTCGATGTCTCACGCGACTCGTCCACGCGTCCGCCGCTCGTCTCGTGTCGTGCAGCCGTCGATTCCGTTCGGCGCGTAGCTCGTGATGTCCTCCACCGCGACCGCTCGACCTGACAACGATTCATGGACAGACGAGTGCACAGACGACCCGCTGCACAAAAGACGTCGACTGCGATGGGCCAACTGCATTGAACGATATCTCTGCCTTTTGGTCGGCGGCGAACGATGACTTCGCGACTTGCAGCGTCAATCGGTCGCCGGAGGCTCGGCCTCACCATCCGCTTCCCGCTGAAGTTCACGGTTGCGCGAACAATTCAATCATCAGGATTTGACAGTGGGACTAAACCTCGATCCACCGATTGGTTGGGTGTGAGGTGATGCGCGTATCCGCGTGAGAGGCCTCCTGGGCTGGGACGATGTTGGTTCTCTACGCCAGTGCGTTCAACAACCCAGGAGACACTTTCAGTGACGCGAGTATCGCATGCCATCGGTGGTATCAGGGTGTCTTTCGACGATCCGAATCTGGTCGCGAACGCAGGCTTGTTGTTGACTGCGACGATGGTGGAGCGGCTCGGGTTGGAGGCGTTG
>JAYTOM010000085.1:0-8087 GCA_043747765.1 Actinomycetota bacterium | reverse complement strand
ACGTGCAGTCGGTCGCGGATCGCCCGACCGACCAGCGCCACCGCAGGTGAGCTGTGGATCTCGGAGCGCATGGTGACCGGCACCATCAGGTTCGACTCGACACCGAGGTGAGCAAAGACCCACCTGTCGCGAGCGACACCGAATCGCTGTGCGGCAGCAACACTGCAGACGATCAGACCGGCGGCCTGATCCACGTTCCATTGCGAGCAGTGCAGCTTCGTGTACGGCCACGCCAACATCGACGAGGCACAAACTGTCTCGGCAGCGACGTGGGTCCGGTTCCACGCGTGTGCGTTCCCGACAGCAACGGCGCTGGCGTCGGCTTGGAATGCGGCGAGCTGCTTGATGTGCTCTGCCGGAGTGATGCCAGCGTGTCGGCGCAATGCCGTGTCGATCATCGCGTACTGTCGGGCAGGGACGGGCAGACCTCGTTCGATCTCCTCACGCGTGATGACTTCGTGTGCTGGAACCAGTCGCTCGATATCCGGCCGCTCGATATCCGGCCGCTCGATACCCGGCCGCTCGAGACGCGCAGCCTCGGTAGCGCTCGGGTCGACGAGGGGAATACCGGTGATCATCGATCGGAGCGCACGGTATTTCGCCTCGCCACCGCAGATGACGACAATGTCGGCCTGGCTGGCTGCGACCATGGCGCACGCCCGGTCGATGAGTGTCTGCTGCAGCACTCCGATCTCGGCGACCACGGTACGGATCTGCGGATTCCACGGCGTGATCACCGCAGCTGGATCAGGACCGGACCACGTCCCCTGTGGCAACATCAGGATCGTCGCTGACTCCAGCAGGGCAAGCGAACCGGCATCGGCGGCGGCACCCTCGAGAGCGGTCCGCATCAGGGTCAGAGCGTCGGCCGCTCGGCTCGGATCATCGAAGCGTTGTTGCACAGCGCAGGCGCCGACGATGATCGGCGCGCTCGGCTCCGGGATCACAGAGCCGCACCGGCAATGATGTGTGTCTTCACTGGATCAACCGTTCAGGGATCGAAAGTCGGGAGAACAATCAGCATGGCTCAAGTCGAAGTGTCAACCGAAGGCGCAGTGATGATCGTGACGTTGAATCGTCCGAAGCGTTACAACGCGATGACGTTGACGATGTTCGCTCTGCTGGCCGACGTCTGGAAAGAGGTGGACGAGAACGACGAGATCCGCTGTGCGATCCTCACCGGCGCCGAGGGGAACTTCTGCTCGGGGATGGATCTGCGCGCAATGGCCGGCGATGTGGACGACACGGACGCGATCGATGTCCCGAAGCGAATGGCCGAGGATCCTGGCTTCATCTACCGCGGTCTGCTGAAAACCTTCCAGCCGAACAAACCGGTCATCTGTGCCGTCGAAGGTGTTGCCATCGCTGGTGGCACCGAGATCCTGCAGGGGACCGACATCCGCGTCGCCGGGCGCAGCGCTCGCTTCGGTGTGTCCGAGGCACGATGGTCGCTGTATCCAATGGGCGGCTCCGCAGTTCGACTACGCCGTCAGATCCCCTATGCGGCAGCCGCCGAAATCCTGCTGACCGGTCGTCACATCCTGGCCCAGGAAGCCAAGGAGCTCGGCCTGATCAACCATGTGGTCGACGATGGTGGCGCGGTCGACAAGGCACGGGAGCTTGCTGGGATGATCGCCGCCAACGGACCGCTCGCGGTCGAGGCGATCCTCAAGACGCTCCGTGTGACCGAGATGATGTCGGAGACCGAAGCATTCGAGTGGGAGAGCACGCACGGGATGGCCGTGATGGCGTCTGGCGATGCCAAGGAAGGCCCGAAGGCCTTTGCCGAGAAGCGCACACCGAACTTCCAGCGGCGCTGAGCGCGAACCGGGGTCGGGCTCGTCGCTAGGGTTGATTCGGTGAGCGCAGGAAGGGGGGTCGGGCCGAGCGCTCGGTTGCTGGCCGGGGTCGCCGTTCTCATCGGGTCGATGTTCGGTTTCGGGGGCTGCTCCAGCACGCCGTCCGGTGTCGGCCCGATCAAGCAGGCCGACGCTTACGCGGCGGCGATCAACTGGTACATCCATTCCGTTCCTGCACCAACACCGACGACCACCGGCGCCGCATCGCACCCGTTGATCGTCTACGTCGTGGCCGAAAGCGGAAAGGCGATCGACTCGCAGGTCCAGGCATCCGTGATCGCCGACATGGCCAGCCGCAAGAACGAAGTCACGGTCCGCTTCGCCGACGTCCGCGATGACGCTCTCGATGTCGGTTTGGTGAACCAACCGGTCAAGGACAACGGAGCGTTGCTCCTCGTCGGCGAGGTGGACGAGGGCCTGCCACCGGTGCGCGTCGCGATGAGCGTGTACCGCAACGCCGCCGACGATCAGCACTACGAGATGGACATCGTCCGATCCGGTGAATCAGTCACGGCGACTGCGCAGACAACGGTCGGACAAGGCTGAGCAAGGCACCGGCCGTTTCGACAGCGAGCACCGCGTCGCCCGCTTCGATCGTCGCTACCGGATCCAAGGCAATCGATCGGGCCCGCTCCAGATCGGCGCACCCCGGTTGCGAGCCGAGCATCGGGTCCACGATGCGGGCGATATCGATCGTCGCAGCTGCTTCGATGATCGCAATGCGGTGGATCCCGGCGTTCAGGGCCTGTTCCGCTGCGACCAGGCGGCGCTCTGCACGACCGAGCACGTCGAGCGACCTCTCCTCGAACAGTTGCGCTGCGTTGGATGCGCGCAGGTAGACGACGAGGGCCGGAATGTACAGCGCGCTGAGAACCGCCATGCTGGCTTCGGTCGGAAACGTGATCGGCGTCGCGATCAGCGCTCCGAGCGCCCAGACCAACTGGAAGCGGGTCTCGTATCGCGCCGCGGCCCGACCGCGGATCGCGACCGGGGCGCGGTGTTGCAGCAGGCTGTCGAAGGCGTGCCTGCCAAGGGTGGTCGAGAAGCCGATGAGCGCGGCGATCACTATCAACAGCGGCCTGGAAACGCCGAGAATGCCGATCAGCGTGGGAACGGTCGGAGCGGCGATGGCGAGCGCGATCAGCTGGGCATCCTGGAACCGCCGGCGCAACCACGGCGCAGCCAATGTGCCCAGGAATGCACCCGTCCCGTAGACGACGACCGCGAGGCCGTAGACGGCCGCCGGCTCACTCGCCCGCCGAAGCGTGAACGCAAGCGTGAACGTGAAGAAGCCGACGGCGGCACGGATGGCCATGAAGCCGATCGAGCCGACCACGACCGCTGGGCGGTGCAGTTCGGCATACTCGACCTCGGTCAGTACGCCCTCGTTGGTCGCTCGGGGCTTGGTTCGGATCACCGAGATCGCCGAGAACACGAACACCAGCGCCGCGGCACGGAGGAGTCCGGCAGCGCCGACGCGATGGAGCATCGTGACACCGATCGCGCCGCCGATACCACCGGCGACGCTGCCCAACCTGGAGATGCGCGCGTTGGCGGCGACCAGTTGGGCCGGCTCGTCGACGAGCCGAGGAACCAGCGCCTGCTTGATGATTCCCTGGGCCTTGACGACGACCAACAGGGCGAGGGCGAGACCGTAGAACGACAACGAGTACAGCGTGCTCGCGAGCGCCAGGCAGATCAGCGCACGGAGCGCGAAACACGCCCCGGCGACCACGCGCTGACGACGTCTGAAGCGGTCGATGAACGGACCGACCAGCGGAGCGAGAACAGCCAACGGTGCAACCGTGACGATGAGGTAGAGCAGGACCTGTTTCCGGGATGCATCGGGGCTGAGGTTGAAGAACAGTGAGCCGGCGAGCGAAACAGTGACGAACGCATCGCCGACGCCGGCGAACGCGTGTGCAACGGACAGCGGCGCCAGTTCGGCGCTGCCGACCGCGGTCCGTGCCAGCTTCGAACGCCAACCAACACGCTGGTCCGGCGGCGGGACAACACCGGCCTCAGGTGTCCGGGTCGGGTCCGCGGACACAGGGCTCTTCCTCGTGGATGTCGACGAAATCGTTGGGTCCGATCGTCGTGGTCGGCGCGTCCCACATCAGCACCCCGATTCGGCATCGCGCAATGTGATTGTCGATCACCGAGGTGTCGGTCGCGCCGAACTCGATCAGTGCACCACTGTCGCCGTCGGCGACCCAGTTCCGGCTGATCACGGTCCCGTTGCCACCATCCACATCCACTGCGCGCATCGTGTTGCGGATGCTGTTGTCGGTGACTTCGATGTGGTCACAGCGCACGAGGTGGATGCCCCACCATCGAGCTGCACAACGGTTCTCGGCGACCGTGCTCGTACTCGAATCGCTGAGCCGGATGCTGCACAGATGGTCGACCAGTTCGTTACCGACGATGCGGTGCCCGAAGCCACCGTCGGCATCGATCCCGACGTCGCCGAGCGAACCCTTGAGCGAACAACCCTCGACGGCCGCCCGTTCGCCGGAGATCTGAATGCCGCGCCCGATCAATGACCGGATCTGCGCATCGTGCCCCCGTACCGTCACGATGCCGTCGCAGCGACAACCAATCACGGCCACCCCGCATCCATCCACCCGAACCCGACCGGATGGTCCGGTCACGTGAACACCTTCGAGCCGCGCATCATCGTCGATGCGAATGTCGCCGTCGATCGATGTGCGGTCCCATCCCATCCCTCGCACAGTGACACCTTCGGGTATCACGAAGCCGCCGGCAAAGGTGCCTTCCCCGAGTTGGACGACACCACCCTTGGTGGCCGAGTCGAGCATCGCCTGAACAGGCCGGGGCGCGTCGTCGCGTTCCTCGAACAGCCGGATCGCCGCGCTGGCCGGGACGAGGTTGATGCGGTAGAGGCCGGCCAGCCCGGTGGGAGAGCGGTCGATCCGGCTGATCGTGACACCGCCGTTGTGCTGTTCCCAGTGCACGGCGCCGCCGTCGTCGGCGACGACGCCGGAGACGTCGTAGCGATCGGGCGTCAGGCCGGCGAGGACGACCACGCCGCCAGCGGTCAGGTCCAGTGCGAGCACCTCGTCGCCCGCCGTCACGTAGCGAACCTGGGCATCGCCCCACTGGTCGAACGGCCGACTTCCGTTGACGAATTCGGTGTGCTTGTTGACCCACGCGCCGACCTCGCGCAACGCGTCCTGATGCATTTCGCTGATCATGCCATCGACACCCGGCCCGACGTCGACGAGGAGGGTGCCTCCCTTGGCGATCACCTCGGTGAGCAACTCGAAGAGTGCGCCAGTCGACAGCAGGTGCTCAGCGCGTTCGGCACGGTTGAACGACGGAGATGGGCCGAGGCTGATTCGCAGCGCCCATGGCGTCACACCGATGTCGGTCGGAGCGCGATGTCGGAACGTGGAGAACACCGACTCGGCGGCCGATCCGGCGAGCACCCAACCGTCGTTCACGGCAAGTTCGAAGCCCTGCAGATCGGCGAGGTCCTGAGCCCGTTCGATCAGTTCGTTGGTGCGCAGCATCGTTCCGTCGAGGCCGCAGTCGAAGCCGTCGCCCCACAGCAGTTCGGACCCGTAGCGTTCGACCAGATCGAGGACGTGAGGGTGCAGGGTCCGGTCGGCGTATTCACTCGGCGACCGATGCAATTCGCTCCAGTCCAGCAGCGAGTACTGGGTGCCGTACACGACGTCGCTGCGTCTGCACGCGGTGCTCACCTCGGCAACGATGTCGCGCTGTGGGCCATGTCGCAGCGATGTGCGCTCGGTGTTCGGTGCGTCCCACCAGCAGAAACCGTCGTGGTGTTTCGTGGTCTGGATCAAGAATTCCATGCCGGAAGCGAGGGCCAATTCCACCACCTGATCCGCGTCGAAACGATGAAAACTGAGGAATGGCAGGAAGTCGTCGTACTGCTCGACGTGTGACCACCGATCGCGGTGATAGGCGAGCACCTCGGCCAGCGGCGACGCATGCGCCCCGTGACTGCCGCGCGCGGGAACCTCTCCGAGATGGCTCCGATACCAATCGGCGTGCTCGCCGATCGGGCTGAAGGACGGAACCGTAGCGATGTTGGCGTGCAGGAACATGCCGTAGCGCCGCTCGTTCCACCAGTCCGGTCCAGTCACTGCGGCCAATCCTGCCATGCCGGGTCCGGAACCGGTCGCCTCGCGCGGTTGGAACGGACGGCAACGCCTGCAAGCATGGGTCTGTGACCGAGTCGACCGCGATCCCAGCTGAACCGGCCCGAGAACTGTCCCGAGAACCGTCTCGGGAGCTGTCCCGGGAACTCGGCCGAAAGGTCGATCTGCTGGATGACGAACTGCGGCGGATGGGTCGCGTCGTGATCGCCTTCAGCGGGGGAGCGGATTCGGCGTTCCTCGCCCACCGCGCCCATCTCGTGCTCGGCCCGGACGCTGCCCACGCCGTGACCGCCGTATCACCCTCGCTGGCCGGTGCCGAAGAGGCCGACTGCCGCGACCTGGCAGCGGAATGGGGTCTGCGGTGGACCCCGGTCGCGACCGACGAGATGGCGCGCGCTGCCTATCGCGCCAACGACATCGATCGCTGCTATCACTGCAAGGCCGAACTGATGGATGTCGTCGGACCGATTGCGGCTGGGGAGGGTGCAACCGTTGTGCTCGGCGTGAACATCGACGATCTCGGCGAGCACCGCCCCGGCCAGGCAGCCGCCGATGAACGTGGTGGCGCGTTTCCGATGGTGACAGCCGGTTTGACCAAGGCGGACATCCGCGCCCTTTCCGCGGTAGCGGGACTGCGCACCTGGGATAAGCCGGCAGCGGCGTGCCTGGCCAGCCGGGTGCCGTACGGGACAGTGGTGTCGGTCGGCATCCTCAGCCGGGTCGACCGGGCGGAGGCAGCCCTGCACGCATTGGGGCTCCGGCAGTTGCGCGTTCGCCACTACGACGACACAGCACGGATCGAGGTCGACCTCGATGATCTGGTGCTCGTCATGGAACGACGCGAGGCAGTCGTGGCTGCAGTGAAGGCCACTGGCTACAGGTACGTCACGCTGGACCTGGAAGGGTTTCGGTCGGGCAATCTCAATGACGGTCACGTAGGGTCTCGGCCATGAAGCTTTCCATGTCCATCAACTACGTCGGTGGGTTCAAACAGGCTGTGCAGCAGGTCGTCGAACTGGAAAAAGCAGGCCTCGACCAGGTGATGATCGCCGAGGCCTACAGCTACGACGCAGTCAGTCAAGTCGGGTACCTCGCCGCGAAGACGTCCACGGTCCAGATCGGCACCGGCATTCTCAACGTCTACAGCCGCACCGCAGCGCTCATGGCGATGACAGCGGCTGGTTGCGATTACATCAGCGACGGTCGCTTTGTGCTCGGCCTCGGAGCAAGTGGTCCTCAGGTCATCGAGGGCTTCCATGGCATGCCGTACGAGAAGCCGATGGTGCGGATCAAGGAGTACATCGAGGCCTGCCGGATGATCTGGAAGCGCGAGGAACCGTTCAACTATCAGGGCCAGACGGTGACGGCCCCACTGCCTGCCGGTCAGGGAACCGGGCTCGGTAAGGCATTGAAGATCATCAATCATCCGTTGCGCAGCGACATCCCCATCTGGTGGGCGAGCCTCAAGGATCGCAGTGTCGAGGCAACGGCGGAGATGGCCGATGGCTGGATCCCGATCTTCTTCGTGCCGGACAAGTTCCAACAGGTCTGGGGCAAGGCGCTCAATGCCGGAACAGCCAAGCGTGACCCGTCGCTGGCCAGGCTCGACATCTCCGCCGGCGGCATGGTGGCGATCGGCGAGGATCTCGTCGGCGACAAGCAGAAGGCCATCCTCGACATGGCCAGGCCGAGCGTGGCGCTGTACGTCGGCGGGATGGGCGCTCGTGGCAAGAACTTCTACAACGACATCTGCATGGCCTACGGGTACGAGAAAGAGGCGGTCGAGGTGCAGGACCTCTACCTCGATGGCAAGAAGGCCGAAGCGGCTGCGGCTGTACCCGCGGAAATGCTGGAGCTGTCCCATTTGGTCGGACCGCGGAGTTACATCAAAGAGCGCATCGGAGCGTTCAAGGAAGCTGGGGTCACCGTGCTTGCTGTCAATCCGGTCGGTCCAGATGCGGTCAAGACGATCGAGACCCTGCGCCAGATCATCGACGAATCATGATCGTCGTCGCCGGATCCTTCCCCGTCGACCCGACCAAGGTCGATGCGATCAACGAAGCCGTGAACACGATGCGCG
>JAYTOM010000084.1:0-8632 GCA_043747765.1 Actinomycetota bacterium | reverse complement strand
CGAACACCGCTGGCGATGAGGCGGGGAACGACAGCGACGACTTTGTCGAAGTTGTCTGGCCCGCGAGCCATGTCGTTGAGGTCTGGCAGATGTGAGTCCAGCGAGATCTGCACGGCGATGTCGGGGTGAGCCAACGGGGCAGCCCGTTCGAACCGGTCGCCGCCGAGGAGGGTGCCGTTGGTCAACAAGATCACGGGAAGGTGTTCGGCGATCGCCGCGACGGTCTCGGGAAGCCAGGGGACCAGCAACGGTTCGCCGCCCGTCACTCCAATGTCGGTGAAGCCGAGCGATTTCGCTTCGATGGCGATGGTGAGCATCTGCTCAGCGCTCAACTGTCGGCGCTCGCTGCGCGGCGACGACTCGGTCAGACAGTATGAGCAGGCAAGGTTGCAGTGGTAGTTGGAGTAGATCCACACTCGGCCGGGCATCTCGCCCGACGCAATAGCCTCAGCAACGGTCGGTGCCGTCACGCGAAACCTTCCCTGCTCAGCCGTTCGGTGACCTGATCAGAGGTCGGCAGATCCAGACCGGTCGCCAACCGGTTCAAGAACATCGTTGCTCCGACGGTCACCGTCAGCTCGACCAGCGCGTGCTCGGGCCAGTGTTCGCGTGCAGCAACCCAGACGTCATCCGGGACCGGCCCGGTCGCGCCTGCCAGCGCGTCGATCCAGCCGATCAAGGCCTGCTCGGCGACTTCTGGGAAGGCCTCCTCGAGCACGACGTCACCGCGCAGTCCACGAATCTCATCCGTCGACAGGCCAACATCGAGCGCGACCGCTGTGTGTGCGTGAATGCAGTACCGGCACCCTTGCAGGACCGACGTCCGCAGGATCGCCAACTCTTTCGCCCGCACCGACACCGACCCAGGACCCAACGCAGCGCCAACGAAGTTCAACGTAGGACCGAGGAGTTCGGGCACGGTCGCCAACGCCGCGACGATCGGACCAGGGTCGCCGTCGGCAAAGTATTGCTGGGATGTGATCGGCGCCTGATCGGCGTCCAGCAACTGGGGCCGTGACATCGGACCATCCTGCCCATCAATCGGCCGGCCCGGGCCAGACGCGCGAAGTTTCTTTCGCAAACGTTTCGATCCGCCAACACTCGCCACCCGGCCGTTCATCGTCACAGGATCTTCATCAGTCGATCCGGGTCCGAGGTGTAGATCCCATCCACGCCGAGGTCGATCGAGCAGCTTCATGTCGCCGACGTCGTTCACCAGAAGCGCGATTTCGTGCTGATGCGCCCATTCGAGCAAGGCGGCACGACGAGTTGCCGGCCACCGATGCGGAACGGCTGCTGATCGACGGTCACCGCTGGGACGAATGACGATCGTTACTGGCGTGCGCGTCGCGCAAGGCGCACACGTCTCTCATGATCGCGCTCATGCGCACAACCGGGCACCACCGGCCGACCTCGAGGACCTGTTCGTCGCTGTTCTAGCCGACGACTGCGTCATAGTTCTGTTGCGTTGTTGGATCGGGTGCGGTGTTGTCTGTTGTGCCTGTCGCCGGGACGGGCGCTGTCACGGCTCCGACGGTTCGATTGCACAGATCAAGTTGGCGCTGAGCCCGGTCCATCCGGTCTGGTGCGAGGCGCCGAGCCCGCAGCCGGTGTCGCCGTTGAAGTACTCGTGGAAGAGCAGTTGCTGATGCCACACCGGATCGTGTTGGAATCGATCGGCGTCCCCGAAGGTGGGTCGGCTGCCGGTCGGGTCGTCGGTGAAAAGTGACACCAGTCGCGCCGACAGGTCGGCCGCGATCCGACGCAGCGAGAAGGCGTCATCGCCGCCGCTCGGGTAGGCGATCGTGAAGCCGTCGCCGATGTAGCGATCGAATCGGAGGAGCGCCTCGATCAGTAGGTAGTTGAGCGGGAACCAGATCGGGCCTCGCCAGTTGCGGTGTTCGAGGGCAAGGTCGCGGCGTCGAACATGTCGAAGGGCACCACAACCATTCCCGACTGCCACGGGGTACCAACGGCAGTCTTCACGATTCCAGAGCTCACCCAAGTCGGCCTGTCAGAAGTGGACGCCAAGGCGAGCGGCATCGATCTCGACGTGCGTTACACCGACACCAGCGGCTGGTACTCCAACTACCGGATCGGGCAACCTGCGCAGCAGTCAAGATTCTGATCGACAAATCGAACGATCACATCGTCGGGGCGCCCATGTTCGGGCCCGAGTACGCGGAACTCATCAACTTTGTCGCGTTGGCCATCAAACTGGAGCTGACGACCCGCCAACTGAAATCGATGACGGCGACATATCCGAGCGTCGGATCGGACCTCGGATCGATGCTCTGAACGACATCGGGACGTGTGACCTGTCGCCGTCATCGGTGTTGGGGCACACGGACGCAGAATGTGACAGATGTCGCCCGAATGCAGCCGGCGGGTCGAGCGTTCGTCCTCAACGCACCAGCCGATGCAATTCGGTGCGCAGTTGGGTGAGTTGGTCGAGGGGGTCCTCGACCAGGTTCGCGTTGCGCGACCATCACGGGCCCTTGACGTCTGTCGACGTCGCCGGAGATGCGCGCCGCGCTCATCCCGCAACCCCAGCGATCACGTCCTTGCGCGGCCAATACGGCACCCCGCCGAGCAGCTCTCGACCAGACGTACGATCAACCTCCATGCCGCTCGCATTCGTCTCCCACGAGGATGCCCAGGCTGCCGTCGACAACCGGGTTCCTCGCAACTCGCCGTCACTCACCTCGGACGACGTCGTTCGATTCGAGCGCGAATACCTTGACGCGTTCGGGGAGCGATACTGCCGTCTGCTCGTGGAGTTCGACTTCGCGTTCGACCAGCTGGTCGCGGCGATCGAACACGTCATTTCTGTCGACACGCCGCCAACCTCGCCAACCTCGCCAAGCGCGACAGCGTCACCAACTCGGCCGCACGCTGACCTCCGCCGCTCACCACGGAGTCAAGATCGACCTCTTTTGCAGCTGCATGGACGCCGACGGAATCAACACCGAGATGCTCGTCCCCAACGCCCACAAGTCGACCCTGGAACAAGTCTCGAACTGGACTCTATGGGCCGACACGACACTCGCCTTCTGACCAGCCACATCGACCACGTCAAGGGACCGAACATGATGACCGACCAGCCCCACCGACAATCCGGCCTCGTGCTCGACTGGGCCGACCCCGACCGACTCACCAGGTTCTGGGCCGCCGCCCTCGACTACACCAACGTCGGATCAGCCAGCCTGTACGTCACCCTCTCCCCGCGACACCGAGACAGGCCCAAGCTGCTTCCCCAGAAGGTCACCGAACCCAAGACCACCAAGAACCGCATGCAACTCGACATCGACGCCAGCGACATCGACGCGGAAGCCGAGCGGCTCACACTTCTCAGAGCCCGGCGCCTCACCGACAACTCCGCCCACGAACACGGCACCACATGGATCCTGACGGCCGACCCGGAAGGCAACGAGTTCTGCGTCTGCGACGGCGCCAAGCCCGCGACCGGCAATCAGGACATCAACCTGTGACTGACTCGTCCATTCCGCCCCTTCTGCGACCAAAAGACCACGACCAACCAAGCATCTTCCGAGTCGAGAACCTTCTCCGCGAAGCGCGTCGTCAACGACGACTCGGGACCCGGCCGGTCCCCGACATCTGCCTGCTCGACCCCGACGGCGACGTCGTTCGCCACCTCCGTTCGACCGGCGATGCCGTCCGCCACGACGACTGGGCCTGCTACCACTGCGAACTGTGGCTGACCAACATTGGCGACCGGGAGATCGGCATTGTGCCGTGCGCGGTCGGCGCGCCGTACGCGGTCCTGGTCGCAGAGGAACTCGCCGCTTCTGGTTGCTCGCTGTTGATCTCTATCACCTCGGCCGGCGCGATCACTCCACTCGGAGACCCGCCGTACTTCGTCCTGATCGAACGTGCCTGGCGCGACGAAGGGACCAGCCTTCACTACACACCACCGAGCGAGTGGAGCGAGCTGAACCATCAACTCGGTGCGCTCCTCGATGGCGCATTCGATCACCTCGATGAGCCCGTACACCATGGTCTTGCTTGGACCACCGACGCACCGTTCCGAGAAACCAGCGCGGCTATCGAAGCGGCACGCATCGCCGGCATCCACGCCGTCGAGATGGAAGCCGCGGCGCTCTACGCCTACTCCCAAGCGCGGCACCGCGATGTCGTGTGCGTCGCCCACGTCACCAACACCATGGCCACCGACGGCGACGACTTCGAAAAGGGCGAAAGCGACGGCACCCACCGAATACTCTCGGTCGCTGCCGCGATCGCGGCCGCCATCCGACCGACACATGACGTTGCGCCGACGTGACCGGAGGGACGCTCCGGCTCGCCAGGAGATCTGCCGACGAGATACCCCCGGAGCGCTCTGACAACTCCGAGCTCTTGGCGCCCCTATAGGAATCGGGCCCACCACCTGCGGTCTAGGAAGCCGATTGTTCGACCGCGGATGGCTCGACTCCGGGAGTGGCTGCGGCAGTCCAATCTGGATCCAACTGTTGAAGCGCTTTCTCGCTCACCTGTCTGGGTCGATCTCCCTCGTGCTGTACGTATCCCGGTGTCGTTGCGATATCCGAATGCCCAACGAACCGTGCGACGTCTTCCAGCGCCAGCAAGCCCGAAGCGAACAGATTCGTGACGACGGATCGACCAGTGTGCGTCCCCAGCCCCGTCGGATCGAAACCGGCCTTGACGGCTACGAGCCGGATTGCACGGTCGACGTGTTGGCCAAGCATCGGCTTGCCCTCCGCCGTCGTAAACACCATGTCGGGCGCCGATCTCTGATACGTCACAACCGGCCAGGCATCACCGATCACAAGCCGATAGGAGATTTGCGTCGTGCGGTTGCGTTGAAGCAACCCGCACACCGTCGATCCGAGGAACTGTCGACCGGCGGTCCCAATCGTCTTTGTCGGCCCGAGGACCATCCCCACAACGTCGGCATACGTGGAGTCGCGCCGCAAGGTGACAACGCCTGCCTCAAGATCGACGTCCTGCCAGGCGAGTCCAAGCGCTTCGCTGATCCGCCAGCCCTACACGTAGCAAAGCGCGATGGCGGCGACGAATCATCCGTCAGCTTCAGTCGGTAAGTAAGCGGCCGACTTCAATTGGACTCAGCGTCCGGCGTTGCACCAGCGACACGCGTGGCAGCCGCACCTTTTTGGCAACGTTCTCGGCCGCGAGACCCAACACCACAACCTGGTCAAGCACCTGCACAAGCAGCGTCCGCACATTTTCGTGCTCTGGACACCGAACCGGCGTCGATCATGTCGGAGACGAACGTCGTGATCTGCTCAGGCCGCAAAGCCTGCACCCGGACGCCGCCAAGATGCGATTCGACGAGCGATAACTGCTTGCGGTACGTCGCCGACGTCGTTGTCCTCACTCGGTGACGTGCGATGTGATGAGCCACCATTGCATCAGCTCCGCCATTGTCGAGTCAACATGAAAGCCCTCAGCCAATCGCGAGAGTCGGGTGGAATCGTTTGAAGCCGCGACATGCCGATCACGCGATGCCTCGGCCAGCGCCCGAGTCCGCCCTGTCGGACGGCCGACCTTGCCACCCGGTCGATGCCAAGGCGCGGCCCACACCTTTCGCGTTCTATCGAAGTACGGCTCGGCCGCGCCGTTCGTCGCCTTGTTGACGACGGTGACCGCGCCCGTTGACGATGCGCTTGGCGCGGGTGCGGCGGGCATGCCGATCTCCTTGCGTCGCTCTCCGCGTAGCCACTTTTGAGAGCAACCTTGAGAGCAACCGTGAGAGCAACACTCCAGGAACATCCCGGGACGTCGATGGCCGCCGATGGACGTATGTCCTGTTCAGAGCGACTTTGGCGAACATTGGTGGACGCCCAGAAACGCTTTGGCGGAGGTGGACGGGACTCGAACTTCTTTCCCGTGGTTACGGCACGTATTGGCTCGTGTTATTAGATCCACAAACGACCAGGTCGGAGCACCTATTTGGCCGCAACTGGGTACTGACTGGTGTTGCCCGATTCTGCTCTGTGCTGAATTTTCTGTGACCAAGATGTGACCAACCGAGGGTTAGGTGGCGCGTTCCGACCACCGCAAATCGGGCTCGCGGAGATGTCGTGCGACGTGTCCACCGCCGATGCGGCAGACTTGTTGACATGACCGCAGACGCACTTGAACTCATCTCGGTTGACCCGCTCGTGTCGCATGGCCAGGCGTGCCTGAAAGGCACCCGGATTCCGGTGAGCGTCGTGTTGGACTGCCTCGGCGACGGACTGACCGCCGAGCAGATCATCGAGCAGTACCCGTCGTTGTCGACCGCAGCCGTTCGCGCCGCCGCGGCCTACGGCGCCGAGCTGGCTCGCGAGGAAGTGCTTCCGCTCACGGTCGATCGTTGAAGATCAAGCTCGACGAGAACATCCCCGCCGCTGTCGCAAATCTGCTCCGCGTTCGCAGCATCGACGTCCACACTGTTCTCGAAGAATCCCTCGGTGGACGCAGCGACCCAGAGGAACTCGCGCGCGGCGACACTCGAGGATCGGTTACTGGTCACCTTGCACCGCGGTTTCGGCGACGTGCGCGCATACCCGCCGGGCAGCCATCCCGGGATCATCGTTCTACGTCCTATCGACCAGCGCGTCCACACGGTCGTCAACCTGGTCGAGACCTTGATCGACAGCCACCAGATCGATTCGCTCGCCGCCTGTGTCACCGTCATCGAACGCAACACGCTTCGAGTTCGCCGGCCCGAACCACGCTAAACATCGGCACTCGAAGCAGTTACCCGCTGGCAATGATTCTTGGCCTCGCCGGTGGAGCGAGGGCAACGACCGCTCGGCAACGGCTACTGCACCCGACCCGTCGAGCTCAATTGCCCGTTCGAATCAGCCTGCGAAACATGCAGCTTCTTCGCCACCGGACCCGAAGTCGCACCCGTCCTGCTCCGCCAACGCGACGACGTCAAGGATCGTGACCACGCCTGCCTCGCACCCGTCTACACCGGCCTCCTCGACCGGATCAACAGCAACGAAACACCCCCCGTCGCCAACCGGCGAAGGCTACTGCCGGCAGTCTGTAGCCCAGAGTGCCCACAATTTGTATCCCACGTAGACCACAGTGTGTAGCCCAACGTTACTGCAATGTGTAGTCTGACATCGTGGTTGTGTACCGTCCCCGAGTCGTCGACGACTTGCTATCAAACCGACTTTCGTCCGCGGGCGCAGTCCTGATCGAAGGCCCGAAGGCGTGTGGCAAGACGTTCACCGCCGAGCAGCAGGCCGCCAGTCGCGTCTACCTCGACACTGACGATCAGGCACGCGCTGCGCTGGGTGTCGACCCGACCCTGGTGCTGTCCGGTGACCCACCCCAGCTCGTCGACGAGTGGCAGCTTGACGCCACGCGCGTGTGGAACCATGTCCGCGCCGAGGTGGACCGTCGCCAAGGCACCGGGTTGTACATCCTCACCGGTTCCGCCACCCCGCCCGACGACACCCGCCGCCACAGCGGCGCCGGTCGCTTCGCCCGTCTGACGATGCGACCAATGAGCCTGTTCGAATCAGGCGACTCGACCGGTGAGATGTCGTTGGCGGCGCTGCTCGACGGACTCCGGCCGTCCGCCAAATCAACCACCGTGACCGTGCCCCGCTACGCCGAACTGGTCGTTCGTGGTGGTTGGCCGCTCAACCTGACGAGAACGGTCAACGCTGCGGCGCGGGCGAACATCGACTACGTCACCACGATCGCCGAGGTGGACCTGCCCACCATCGACCGGTCCCGACGTCATCCCAGGCTTGCGCTACGGGTCCTGCAGGCGCTCGCCCGCAACATCGGGATGGACTACGTCGTCACCCGCATTGCCCAGGACGCGAGCACCGACGACTCTGACATCGCACGGTCGACGGTGTACGACTACCTCGCACCGTTGGAACGTCTGATGGTGCTGGACCCGGTGGAGGCATGGTCGTCACATCTGCGTTCGCGGGCCCGGTTGCGCACCTCGCCACGGGTGCAGTTCTGTGATCCGTCCGTCGCTGTTGCTGCGCTGCGTTCCGGACCGCACCAGCTGCTCGCCGACCTGAACTACTTCGGGTACCTCTTCGAAGCGCTCGTCGTGCGTGACCTGCGAGTGTTCGCCGACGCCGTGGACGGCACCGTGCAGCACTACCGGGACTCCGACGATCTGGAGATCGATGCAGTCGTCACCGCCAGCGACGGACGCTGGGCGGCGTTCGAGGTAAAGCTCGGGCAGGCCGACATCGACACCGCTGCAGCGAACCTACTCACCTTCGCCCGCAAGGTCGACACGACCAAGGTCGGCGAACCGGCGACGCTCGCCGTGGTCACCGCTACCGGGTACGGCTACACCCGACCCGACGGCGTCGTCGTCATCCCAGCCGCCACCCTCGGCCCGTAACCGTCCAACACGCCCCGGCCGCCCGGCAACCGATCAACAGCTCCGAGCGGAAGATAGGGGCTGTTGGTAGTCACCTGCCGAGGAAGCGATCAAGTGCAGTCGGCGAATACGAGGCCGGGGCGAAGGCGACCCCCGAAGCCGACCCAGCGCCTGCTGGTTTGGCGCAGGTCGGTTCAGCTGGCGTCAGGATGTAGGTGTCAGATACCGCGTGCCCATCGAGGTTGGCCGAGTGCGCAACGCTCCCGCATCGCTTGC
>JAYTOM010000083.1:0-2996 GCA_043747765.1 Actinomycetota bacterium | reverse complement strand
GAGCCCGTCGACCTCGCGAAGGGTGCCAGCGGTTCGAAGTTCGTGAACGACGGACCCGTGTTTCTGCTCGAGCTGCTGACGATCCTCGGCCTCGGAATCGTCGATTGGCATGTCACGGCCGCCAGAACGGGCGTGTACACGTGATCGAACTCAAGCTGGCGTTCGATGCCGTCGACGCGATGAACCCGGGCGACAGGCTCGAACTCTGCCGATTGCTTCGCGACCCTGACGGCCGATGTCCGGTGGTGCCGAGCGAGGTCGCCGAGCTGCCGGTGCCGACTGCACCAGCCGACCAGTTGGCGGTCCTGGACCTGATCGATCGGACTCTGCGCGCGACGGTCGGTGGTCCGCTTGCAGGCCGGACGCTGGGCGAGATCGTGCCGACGCTGGCCAGCGCGCCAGGAGGCGTCGACAGCTCCGCTGGAACGACGAATCGATTGAACGCTTTGATCCTGGCCTTTGGTTCCGCCTCGTGGTCAGCGCTGGCTGAACAACGCGTCGCCGACATCCTCGCGAGGCGCGGCGCAGGCGCTGCGACAACCGCGCAACTCATCGGCCACGCGGTGCGTGCCGCGCTCCGGCACCTCGAGTCCGACATCGAACCGTGTCCGCCAGAATCGCCCGTCGATGATCGGCGCAGCCCTGACTCGCGAGCACTGGTCGCAGTCCTGAACACTCTGACCGATCACAGAACACGGGCGATCTTCGAGCAAGCCGACCTTCGCCTGGACGACATTGCGACGGATGCCAGACCGTCGCCTGGTCAACTCGCCAGCCTCGTGGGCCTCGGCAGGGAACGCTGCCGGCAGCTACGCCTTCAGGCCGGTGCGATCGTGTTGGAGGCCGCGGGTCGGGATCCGACCGTCGGTGCATTGGCGGTCGACCTGGCATTGCAACTCGGTACCGCCGTGACGCTCGACGACATCGGCGGCATCGTCGGCTGCCGCGGACTCGGTGGGCTCGATGATCCGGCGGCAATGCTCGCCGTCTGGCTCGCTGGGCCCTATTTTTCTGTGCCTGATCACCCCGGCTGGATGTCGCCCCAACCGGCTGACCTGGCGATCAGCACGCGCCGGATGCTCGCCGACTCCGGCGGGGTCAACGACCACAGTTCGATCGTCGATGACCTGATCCGAGGCGGCGTCAGCCAACGATCAGCCGAAGTATGGCTACGCTCCCAGCCGGTTCGTTTCGAGCATGGCTTGATCGTGCACCTGTTGGGGCGAGCAGTCGTCATCGCCGAGCGCGCACTCGAGGCAACGGGTACCGCGATGAGCACCATCGAGTTGCAGGCCTGGATACCTGATGCAGCGGACGCTGCGTTGTTGCCTCGCGAACTGCGGCACGCATCGCAGTTCGTCGAGACCGGGCCGGGGCGCTGGGAGCTCACCGAATGGGGTGGCGAGCCGTCGGAGCATCTCCTGCGTTTCGCCGTCGAACTGACGCCCTCAGCGATGATCGGCGATCCCGGAGCAGTGGACCCGGCACTTGCCGATCTCCTCGCGCTGCGGACAGGAACGCCGAAACACTTTCCGACCCGGTTCGGGCCCCTTTCGTTCCTCTCCGACGGCGTCGGCGTTCAGCACGGCTCGATCCGGCCGATAGCCCTTGCATGCGGCGCCGCAGTCGGTGCGATGCTGGCCTTCGTCATCGACCCCCGCACCGTGACGGCGGCGGTCGACGTGATGCCACGCGACCTTCGGTACGTCGGTGTGACAAGCTCATCTTTGCCCTGAACCCCTAGAGACATGAAGCCGGAGTGACCGCAGTGGAAACGACAAGCCTCGAAGAGGCGCTCATCAGGTTTGACCGCGATGCAGCGGCCGCCCTCAAGACCCTCAGCGGAGCCGCACGCGAGGTCAAAAAGCTCCAGGCAGCTGCGGTGGTCGGCGATCTGCGTGCGCTACGGAACGGAGCGGACCTCTCTGCTCGTCTGACCGATCAGGCAGCCGTTGCCGTCAACTCGCTTCGCGGCAGTTGGCAATTCGACGAGGCCGCCTACTTCGACAGTGGCGAGTTCACCCGGGAAATACTCGCTCTCGCCGATGCCGAGGGTCTCCAAGCGTTCGAATCGGACGACCGCCTGCTCAGCTATCCCGCCATCGTCCAGATCGTGCCGGCGGAGACATCGGTGCTGATCGACAAGCAGCGCGACCGTCGGGTGCGACCCTCGGTGTTGGTGCGCACACTGAAGGCGCTGCAGCAAAGGCCACCCAAGTTCAAGGCCGAGGCATTTTTGGAGACGCTCGCCAATGCGTACGACTTGGTGGTCAGCGCGGCCCGTGGGCGGCCAGGAAGCACCCTGAAGTTGGTCGACCTCTACACGGTGCTCACGCTGATGCCAGGCGCCGCCCGCGAGTACACCAAGCAGGAGTTCGCTCGAGATCTGTATCTGCTGGATCAGAGTGGTGCGGTGATCACCCGCGGTGGACGCACGCTCACACTGCCCGCCAGTGCACTCACACGTGGTTCAGGCGTGCTGCACACCGTGACCCGGTCCGGGCAGTCAAAGGTCTATGCGGGCATCAGCTTCGAGGAATCAGCATCGTGATCACGGCCACCGAGTTCGTCGACTTCCTCGGGTCTGAATATCTCATCGGCTACGTTGCCGGCGGCGGCGGAGCGGTGAAATTTGTCGTGCCGAGCAGCGACGCCGACGCCGAGGCGCTGAGCACAGCCCTCGCGGCCGAATCGTCCGCGCAGGGTTATCTTGCCCTGCGGGTCGACGCCGTCGCAACGCGCATCCACCTCATCGACCAGGTCTTCTTCGACGTCGCTCGCCATGTGGATTGGCGTTCACTATCGCGCCATGCAGTTCGCGACGCGCTTACCTCGGCCGGATATCCAGCTGCGGATGAAACGGATCCGAGCATCGACCCATTGACCGTCGAACATCTTGCCGCACACCATGGTGTCGATGTGAATGAACTCACCCGCGACGTGAACCGCGAGCTGCAGCAACGCATCATGCGCGACTATGAGATGACGTTGGAGTT
>JAYTOM010000082.1:0-13186 GCA_043747765.1 Actinomycetota bacterium | reverse complement strand
CAAATTCGGTATCGCAGCAGTGTTGGTCGGCACCGTCTTGATCGCGGTCGTGGCAGTTGCGGTTGCGCTTCCTGTCGCGTTGGGGACAGCGTTGTACATCACCGAGGTCGCGCCGGGTTGGCTGCGTTCCCCGCTGGTTGCGTTGGTCGATCTGATGGCCGCAGTGCCGAGCGTGGTCTACGGCCTTTGGGGTCTTTTCTTGCTGCAGGGCCAGATCATCGGTCTGTCCCGTTGGCTGAACACGTTCTTCGGATGGATCCCGATCTTCAGTGTCACCGGTGCTCACCCGAACGATCCGCTGGCGAGCGCGAGCGTGTACACGACGTCAGCGTTCATCGCTGGTGTCGTCGTGGCGATGATGGTGATGCCGATCGCCTGTGTGGTGATGCGGCAGGTGTTCTCGCAGGTTCCCGCCGGCGAACGAGAGGGAGCGTATGCGCTCGGCTCGACGCGCTGGGGCATGATCCGCGTCGTCGCGTTGCCGTTCGGTCGCGGCGGCATCATCGGTGGCACGATGCTCGGACTCGGTCGGGCGCTCGGCGAAACGATAGCGGTCGTGATGATCATCTCACCGCGGTTCAAGATCAGCCTCCACATGTTGGAAGCCGGAACGAACTCTGTGTCCAGCCTGATCGCGATCCGCTACAACGAGACGTCGGGCATCGGCCTGTCGGCACTGTTCGCGGCCGGTCTCGTCCTGTTCGCGTTGACGCTCGTTGTCAACTTCGCAGCGTCGTGGTTCATCAGTCGGTCGCGTCCGGGATCGAGTAGCGAAGGATGAGCTCGACCCTGTTGAAACATCCGAAGGTTGGACTGATCGCGGTACCGGCCGAACCCCACGTCCGCGTGTTGTTACCAACGACCGTGGTTCCCGCGCGACATGGTCCTGCCGCTGCGCCGCAACAGCGCCGCGCCCTCCGCGGTCTGTCGCGTAACGACCTGATGTCGATCTGTGGCGCTGGCGTGAGTGCTCTCTGTACGACGTTGTTGATCTTCGGCACCCTGACCTCGTTGTCGGGTCGGCTGGGATTCGTCGTGGTCGGTTTCATGACCTTCCTGGCCACATATGCCGTTCTGCTGTCGCTGACCGAGGACAGACCGGCAGTCGTCGACAAGGTGACGACGGTGCTGATGGGCTCGGCCGCGATCGCTGCCATTTTGGCGCTGTTCTCCGTCGTTGCGTTCACGCTGTGGCGTGGTCGGAACGCGCTGTTCCGGTCCAACACCTACGTCGACGACCTGAGCCGGAGCGGCCCGCTCGACGGCCTGAACAAGGGCGGTATCGGCCACGCGATCGTCGGCACGTTGATCATCACCGCGATGGCATTGGCGATCACGGTGCCGCTCGGTGTCGCCTGTGCCGTCTACCTCACGGAGAAGCAGACTCGAGTAGCAGGCTTGGTGCGCACCGTCGTGACCGCGATGACCGCCCTTCCGTCGATCCTCGCCGGACTGCTGATCTTCTCGACCTGGATCCTGATCCTGGGCTTCGAACGCTCAGGATTGGCGGCTTCGTTGGCCGTCAGCATCGTCATGTTGCCGATCATCATCCGTGCGGCCGATGTCGTCCTGCGGCTGGTCCCCGGCAACCTGCGCGAGGCCGCCGCAGCTCTCGGAGCGCCGCAGTGGAGAGTCGTGCGGCACGTCGTGCTGCCGACGGCGCGTTCCGGGCTGACCACAGCGGTGATCCTCGGTGTCGCCCGCGGCGTGGGTGAGACCGCGCCGGTGTTGCTCACGGCTGGCTTCACCGCGTCGCTCAACTCCAATCCGTTCAAGGGTGCGATGGTCACATTGCCACTGTCGGCGTACTCGCTCGTCAAATCGCCGTTGCCATCTCAGGTTGCCCGCGGCTTCGCCGCAGCAGCCGTTCTGATGGTTCTCGTGTTGGTGTTGTTCACCATCGCTCGAATGCTCGGTGGTCGCCCGGTCGGCCAACTGTCGAAGCGTCAGGCGCGTCGCGCCGTCAACCGATCCGCTCGCGATCTTCAACGCGCCGAGTCTCGATTGCCGGCGGTGGCCCGATGAGTGGACGGAAGGGTTCGGCCACGTGTACCTCGCCGCGACTGACTGCGGTGGTCCTCGCGGCCCTGGCGACGTTGATCTTCAGCGGCACCGCGACGTCGAGGGTCGTGGCAGCGAGCTACCAACGCATCTCCGGCGAAGGTTCGTCGTGGGCCGCGAACGCGATCGACGCGATGCGGGTCAACGTCAAGCAGTTCGGCATCACCGTGGACTACAACCCGAGTGGTTCGACGGCTGGCCGGAAGGACTTTCTCAACGGCACCGTCGACTTTGCGGCCTCGGACATCCCATTCCAGTTCAACCCCGAAGATGGATCGGCGCCGGAGAACCCTGCGCCTGGGAGCTACGCCTACATGCCCGTCGTGGCGGGCGGGACGGCCTTCATGTACAACCTCAAGATCAACGGCAAGCAGGTGACCAACCTGCGCCTGTCTGGCGCGAACGTGGCCAAGATCTTCACCGGCGCGATCACGACGTGGAACGATCCGGCGATCCAGGCCGACAACCCAGGCTTGACAATGCCGGCACGAACCATTGTTCCCGTCGTTCGTTCTGACGGATCCGGATCGAGCGCGCAGTTCTCGCTGTGGATGATCAGTCAGTTTCCTGACATCTGGACCGACTTCTGCAACCGCTCCGGTCGTGCGCCGAAGTGTGGTGAGACATCGTTCTACCCGACCGTCCCGGGAATGATCTCGCAGCAGGGTGACCTCGGTGTCGCCGGCTACGTGAGTCAGGGGTTCGCCGAAGGTGCGATCGGCTACGTCAACTACTCGTACGCGCTCGGCGACAACTTCCCGGTCGCGAAGGTGCTCAATGCGGCTGGTTTCTTCACCGAGCCGACACCGCAGAACGTCGCCGTGTCGCTGCTGAAAGCTCAGATCAACACTGACGCGACCAATCCGGCGGTGTACCTCACCCAGCAGTTGGCCGGCGTGTACTCGGACACGGATCCCCGGAACTATCAGTTGTCGTCATACTCGTATCTGATCCTGCCGACGACGATCGCCGGGCAGTTCAACGCTGACAAGGGCTACACCCTCGGTGCGTTTGCGTACTACGCGATGTGTCAGGCGCAGCAACAGTCGGCGTCCCTCGGGTATTCGCCCCTGCCGGTCAATCTGGTCCAAGCCGGCTTCGATCAGATCCGCAAGATCCCTGGTGTCGCCGTGCAGGACATCGACATCAAGGCCTGCAAGAACCCGACGTTCGCTGCTGATGGCTCGAACCTGTTGGCCGACTCGGCCCCACAGCCGCAGGCCTGCGATCAACAGGGCAGTATCAGCCAGTGCCCCAACGGGACGGGCGGAATGTCGAATGTTCCAACTGCTGTTGTCGCCGTAGTCGCTGCCACTCCGACACCTGCTGCGACGACGCCTGCCGCCACGACCCCGGCGGCGGGTGCGACGCCTTCGGCTGGTGCAACCCCGGCAGCTGGTGCGACGCCTGCTGCAGCGGCCGACCCCGGCGCCGCTGGAGGCGACGCGACGCTGGCTCCCGCTCCTGCGCCCGGAGCCAATCCTGCCAATGGAGTAACACCCGCAGGAGGTGCTGCCCCCGCTGCTGGTGCGACCCCCGCCGGTGTGGCCACTCCTGTGCCCGGTTCGGCAACGGGTGCGGCGACGGCCAGTCCGGTCGCCACCGGCGCTCCTGCGCCGGGGGCCGCGACCGCTGGTGCCGCCGCACCCGTGGTGACCGTGCCATCCGCTCCGACTGTCACCGTTCCGACTGTCACCGTTCCGACAGCCGGCGCAGGAGGAGTCACGCCGGCTGCCGGGAGGACCTGCGACGTCGACACCGGCGTCTGCGGCGGCGGCGCAGCAAGCCCGTCTGTCGCACAAGTGGCATCGAGCGGAGCGGCGGCTGCCGGGCAGGCCTCAGCCAGCCATGGGGTTGGCGCGATCACAGCAACGACGCTCGCTCAGTCGGGGGGCAACTCGTCCCTCTTCTTGGTCTTCCTCGTGGTGTTGTTGACAATCGGTCTCATACTCGCACCGGCACTTGCGTGGCGACGCTTCTCGACGACGGAGCCAGCATGAGCACGCGCCTCCACAGCGCTTGGCTCCTTGCGCCTTTGGCCATCCTGATGACGACTGTGTTGGCAACATCTGGTGCGAGGGCCGATGGCACGCTCGCCGGCAGCCAAGGCACCGACACGTCGTTGCCGGCGACTGCGTCGCAAGTCACGGTCAAAGGAAGTGGAACGTTCGCCGATCTGACGATCACCATCAACCAGACCGCGAATCTCACTGATCAGGCTGTGTCGATCACGTGGACAGGCGGTTCGCCGACGAGACCCGGTCCGGGTCGGTTCGGCAGCCAATACCTGCAGATCATGCAGTGCTGGGGCGAGGACGATGGCAGCGTTCCCAGCAATCCAGGTCCACCGCCCGAACAGTGCGAGCAGGGAGCGGTGGGCGGTACGTACGAGGGTGTTCCGATCGGCGTCTACCCGAACGAATACGCGCTGACCCGCATCATTTCTCAGTCGTCCTGGCCCAATTTCACGGCCACCAGGGGCTACCTCGACAAGCGCACGGCCTATTCATGGCTTCCCTTTCGAGCGGTCGACGGGACCGAAGTCAATGCCGAATTCGACCCGACGTTCAACCCCGGCATTGTCGGTGGCAACTACTGGCTGAACCCGTATTTCAATCAGGTCACGACGAACGAGATCGCTGGGGCAGCAACCGGACCGGACGGGAAGGGAGCGGAACTGTTCGAGACGCTCACCGGCGTACAGTCCTCTGGCCTCGGTTGTGGCCAGCACACCCAGCCAGTTCCCGGTAGCGACAAAAAGATCCCAAGGTGTTGGATCGTGATCGTGCCACGCGGCACTCCGGCCGACGAGGACAAAGGGTCCGGTATCGAGCCTGAGGCCGCCACGCGCGGTGTCGCCACCTCCCCGTTGTCGACCCTGTCCTGGCAGAACCGGATCGCCATCCCAATCGATTTCAACCCTGTCGACTCGCCCTGTGTACTGGGCTCTGACGAGCGCAGCATCGCAGGGTCCGAACTGGTCCTGCCCGCGGTCGTCAGTTGGCAGCCGAACTTGTGCGCCAGCCAGAACCTTCCGCCCTTCTCCTATGCGCTCGTCAGTGACGGCTCCGCTCGTCAACAACTCGTGGCGCATCAGCAAGGTGCACCAGGCATGGCGGTGGTGTCGCAGCCGCTCGCTGCAGCGGCGCTCGATCCAGCGAGCCCCGTGGTCTACGCCCCGCTCAGTTCGTCGGGACTGGTCATCGGTTTCAACATCGAACGCAACGCCAGCTTGGCAGCACCCGCGGATTCGAAGCTCTTGAACGGTGTGCGCATTGCCGACATGAACCTGACCCCGAGGCTGGTGGCGAAATTGCTGACCCAGTCGTATCGGCAGGCGGTCGACATCGTCGGTCAGGCCCCGCCCGGATATGGATGGGATGTCAAGAACCCAGGCCATCTTGGACTCGACCCTGACTTCGTGCAGTTCAACCCGGAGTTCGGTGTCCTGCAGATCACCGACGGTCGACCATTCAGCAGCTTGCAGCTGCCTGCGGGCAACTCGGACGCGGCACAGCAGGTATGGAAATGGATTGTTGCTGATCCTGAAGCCAAAGCCTGGCTCGATGGCACTCCCGATGAATGGGGCATGAAGGTCAATCCCGTCTACTCGACCAACACGACGATCAACCCCACAGGCATCGGCTTCGGCGACCCGACACCGACCTCATTCCCGAAGGCGGACCCATACTGCTACCAGGCCCCATCGAGAGGTGTCAACGGTTCTCTGTTGCCACCGCCGTTATGTGGAACAGATTGGTTGCCGTACAAGCGCAGCTTGGCCGAGGCCGCGCAAGCCGCGCGTATCGCCTCCGACGGAGCCAAGGTCGTCGACAACCCGAATGCAGTGTCGTCCGCTGACGTGTGGAAACGCGACGTACCTCAGTATCTCGGGAGGCGAGGAATGCTGGCACTCACAGACACTCCGTCGTCGGCGCAATACGGTCTACAGACGGCTCGCCTGAGCCGCGCCGGTGATGGCGGACCGCGGCGAGCATTTGTTGCGGCCGATACCGCAGGGTTGACCAATGGTGTGACGGCAATGGTCGCAGGGGCAACGCCTTCTGTTCTCGAGTCGTCGCCCTTGGCGGTCGCGCCCGGCGCCTATCCGTTGACGACCATGACGTACGCCGCCCTGACCCCGCTCGCGCTCGATCAGAAAGCGCGATCGGACTACGCCGCATTCATCGACTACGCGGTAGGTGCTGGCCAGGTTTCCGGCCTCGAGTTGGGGCAGCTTCCGCGAGGGTATTCGCCACTCTCCGACGATCTCAAGGCTCAGTCGAGAGCCGCCGCAGACGTGGTGAGAACGATGGTCGCGCCGAAGATCGATCCACCGCCAGATCCGACAACCGTTCCACCGACGGTGACGCCGCTGCCCACGACGACCTCCGTATCTTCGACGACCGACGCGTCGAGTCCGACCACGGTGGAATCGACATCGTCGGCACCGACCACCCCGACGACCGTTCCGGTCCCAGTAACGGTTGCAAACACAACGCGAGCTCCGGCCCCGAAAGAACCTCGCCAGACCACTCCAAATGCATCCCTACCGATCACAGCGCGACCAACGGCTCAGCCGACCCTTCCCGCCGCTGCGACGACAGCACCGGTGGCGGCGGTCGATTCGTCGACAACGGCTCCCCGGCCGGCGAGCACGTCGCCATTGAGCACGACGACGAGCCTCGCGCCGAGCCCATCGACACTTGCCGAACTTCAGGTCTCTCCGCCGACTCCGACCGTTTTGACGCCCAGTTCCACAACGAACCGGAGCCGTTTGGCCGTACCGGGTCTGGGGGTCGTGGCCTTGGGTTCGGCGTTGTTTGCGTTGGAGATCACCAAGCGTCCCGGCCGCAAGGGTGCGCAGATGGATGACGACGACGAGGCGGATCTCCTGTGACGTGCACCGTGAACGGGTGGGCCGCCCGCTGGCACACAGGATTGACGATCGCCGTCGTCGCGTTCGCGTGCTGGTTCCTCGGCGGTTCAACGGTGCGTGCAGCCGGAAGCCCGGAGCGCGCCGGAGATGTGGTGGTCGTCGACGGGTATGACCGATCGAAGATCGTCACGCATGGTGGGATCGACACGCAATTCAGTCTTCGACTTCCGGCCGGAGCCGTCTGCCCGGGCGACAGCGCCAACGATCAATGGCGAGTGCAGAGCTTCATGATCCCTGCCACCGATGATCCCGCCGCGCTCCGGTACGGGCCGATCGGACCCGAACCATTCGACAACGGTCGAATATTCGCGCTGTTCGGGACCGACACCGTGCCGTTCGTCCATCAACTGCTACTCCGGAACGCAGATCCCGGTCATGTCGGAGTCATTCCCCCTCTTCCACCTTTCAGCTTCGGGGTGTTCAGCCAGCAGCGCATACCCGAGGGCAGGTATCGAATCGGGTTGGCGTGTTCATACTTCGGCGCAACATCAATGTATTGGGACACCCGCATCGTGATCAGCGAGTCAGGTGACAGCAAGCTCGGCACGATCGATTGGCACATCGAGGACGTCGCTTCACACGGACTCTCGGCCTCACCAGAAGGCGGACCGGGCTCGTCGCTCGTTCTGCCCGCAGTGTTCGCCGTCGCGGGAATTGCGGTCGCAGGACTCGGCTACCTCGCACGACGAAGGCGCATCCCTCGCCGCCCGACAACCCTCTCGAAGGAGACCTCATGAATCAGATCCCTAGCTTGCGTCGTCGGATCTTCAACGATCTTTCCGGCGCGATCGCTGGACTGTCGGTGATCCTTTCGATCGCGATGGTCACCGTCGGGCACGCTCGTAGCGCTGCTGCCGCCGGTGGTGTGGACAATGATGCGATGCAGTTCTTGACGCTGGCGGGCTCGCCGAACCCGGGCCAGGTGGTCACCAGTGGCGGGAGTGCGAAGGTGTTCTCGATGACCCTTCCACAAAATGCGTCGTGTCCGGGCGGTGCCACAGGAACGCCGTCCTACCGTTGGCAGACGTTCATGGTGGACGATGCGGTCGATCTGCCGACACTCAAGTTCACGAGCGGACCGGTATCTGTTGGCGGTTCGTTCGCGATGCCGATGTACGAGACGGGAACGGGGGACCCGATCGTCAATCAGAACCCGGCGTCGAGCCCCACAGGCCTGATCGCCTCGATTCCGAACTCGTCGTTCGAGGCGCTTGTACCAAAGGGAACTGTTCCGGCAGGGAACTACAAGATCGGTGTCGCGTGTACGACTGCTGGTGCCACAGTCAGCTTCTGGTCGCTTCGTATCACTGTCGTCGCAGACACCGCTGACTCGCCAGCCGGTTTCACATGGACACTTGCGGCACCCATTGTGGTCACGCCGACAACATCGCCGCCGACAACACCGGCGCCGACAACACCGGCGCCGACAACACCGCCGACGACGCCGGCGCCGACAACACCGCCGGCGCCGACACCGACGGCGCCGACGACACAGGCGCCGACGACAACATCGACCTCGACCACAGTGGCTGCCACGACCACGAGCACAATCGCCGGAACCGGGTCGGGAACCACGACGACCGTCAAGTTCGGGCCGAGTTCGGCGGCTTCGACAGTCGAGAACGTGGTCGGCGCAGTGCCGATCACGACGAAGTTGGCGACGACGGGTTCGTCACCGCTCCCCATCGTGATCTGGGCGATCCTGCTGCTCGTCTTCGGTCGGATGATCGTTCTCCTCGGCCGTCCGTCGACCGGTCGTCAGCGCAACAGCCGATGATGCAGCGCGCTGATGCAACGTCCATCAGCCCGCGAATGCAGCTCGTCCGTGCAGTACTGGTGCTCGTCTTCGTGTTGTCGGCGACGCTGCTGATCCAACTCGTCCTGGTCAGCTCACTCCAGCGATCTGCAGCCCAGGAGCGGGCGTTCGACAGGTTCCGGAGCGAGCTGGCCACAGGTACCGCCCCGATTGGACCGACGGACGACAGCGGACGGCAACTCGCGATCGGGACACCTGTCGCGTACATCGAGATCCCCTCGATCGGGGTCAAGCAGGTGATTGATGAGGGCACCACGTCGAGCGCGTTGTTCGCAGGTCCGGGCCATCGACGCGACACTCCGTTGCCCGGCCAAATCGGCTCCAGCATCGTGTTCGGGCGACGAGCTGCGTTCGGGGGACCGTTCGACCGGATCGATGAACTGAAGAAGGGCGCAGCAATCAAGGTGACGACAGGTCAAGGCGTCTTCGATTTCACAGTGCTCGGTGTGCGGCGCGAGGGCACTCCCGTGCCTGTGGCGCCTGCAGCCGGTGCAGCTCGACTGCTCCTCGTCACGGCGGCGGGAACGGCCTTCCTCCCGGGTGGGGTCCTGCGTGTCGATGCGGACTTGAACGGCACCGCCGTCGTGGGACCACCTCGCGTCCTCAGCACGAACAGTCTTCCGCAAGAGGAAAAGGTGATGGCCGCGGACTCGCGTACCCTCTGGGCGTTGGCGCTCTGGCTGCAGGCGCTGATCGGCCTGTCGATCGGCGTGGTGTGGGCATGGCACCGCTGGGGTCGGGCGCAAGCCTGGGTCGTGTTCTTGCCGCCACTGCTGCTCGTGGGTCTGGCCACGTCGGGTGAGGCGTTGCGTCTCTTGCCGAACCTTTTGTGAACGCATTCAGCGAAGAGGCCGCACTCGCCTCGTTCCCGCGGGCCGCAGTCGTGCAGCTCGTCAGCAACGATGCCCTCACGACCGATGCTGTCGTCTCGGAACTGAATCCGGCGAGCGTGACCATCACCGATTCTCGGGTTGTCGCCGTGGGTGGTGAGACCCCGTGGTCATGGCTCATCTCTGATCTCGTTGCGGTGATCCACGGTGCCGACGCGCCGTGGTCCATCTTCGTCGTTCCCGAGATATCCGATTTCGGGGTCTCGGTTCCCGCGGAACGTGTCGCCGAATTCCGGCGCGTTCTGGCCGGAATTCCTGGACTCGACATCCAGCATCAGCGACCTACGCCATCTGTCTTCGCTTCCCCGTCGCCGCGTTCGCCGTTTCTTCCGCTCGAACCAATCGTCGTCGCGCAGGCGACACCTGATCTGGTGACACTTCCTGTGGCCCTGCCGGTGATTCAGGATTCGACGCCGACCGGACTGGCCGGAATCGATGCACGAGACGTTTCCGCGTGGTTCGGTTCTCACCAGGTTCTGGATCGCGTTTCGCTGAAGATGGCCGCCGGTGAGGTGACCGCATTGATCGGGCCGTCCGGTTGTGGCAAATCGACGTTCCTGCGAATCCTCAACCGGATGCACGAGATGATTCCGTCGGCGTCGCTGGCCGGCGAAGTGTTGCTGGATGGCCATGACATCTACGACACCAACCGCAAGCTGACCGACGCTCGCCGGGAGATCGGGATGGTGTTCCAGAAACCGAATCCGTTCCCGGCGATGTCGATCTACGACAACGTGCTCGCCAGCCTGCGGCTGACCGGCGTCAAGGCCAGCGTGAATGTCAAGGACGAGATCGTCCAGTCGTGCCTTTCCAAGGCCGGACTCTGGGCAGAGGTCAAGGACAGACTCCGTCAGCCCGGCGGAGGGCTGTCAGGTGGACAGCAGCAGCGCTTGTGCATCGCGCGCGCGCTCGCAATCAGACCGCGGGTGCTGCTGATGGACGAACCGTGCTCCGCGCTCGATCCGACCTCAACGCGCAGAATCGAGGAAACGGTGCAGCAATTGGCCTCGGAGGTGACGATCGTGATCGTCACGCACAACATGCAGCAGGCCGTTCGCGTCTCGCATCGCTGCGCGTTCTTTCTCGCCGAGCAGGGCACGCCAGGAGTGATCGTCGAACATGGTCCCACGTCAGCGATGTTCGGTTCACCGCAGGATTCGCGCACCGACGACTACGTGAACGGGCGATTCGGATAGCCGCTGGACATCCGCAAGATGAACAGTTTCCGAACACGTTCAGCGTTCATCTGACAGCTACCTCCCAGATGGTTGGCCCTGTCATTGTCCCTCTCGTCGGATCCGAATCCGGCGCTCCGCCATCGAAGGGACCCTCACACAACCATGTTCACACCAACCAATAAGAAGCGCTTGGCTCTTGGCCTCGTCGCCGTCACAGTCCTCGGTTCGGCCCTCACGGCCGGGGGATCTGCTCACGCCGATCCAAAGCAGTACACAGCGGCAGTCGGGGTCGGCTCCGACACCGTGCAGGACGTCTTCAATGCGTTCGCTGGTTCTTCGAACGGCACGTCGTACCAGCCGATCAACAGCGGCGCGGCGAGCTTGTTCAAGCAGGTGGTGTCGTTCGACGCCATCAACCCGACCGGCGGCTCGAGCACGTGCATCACCACCAAGCTCGGTGGCCCGACGTTCACCCGACCGAACGGATCCGGCGCAGGCCGCAGAGCATTGTACGCATCGAGTGGTCTCTCCACGACAGGCTGGACGGGCACCACGTCGAACGGCACCTGCGCAACTGGAGTGGACATCTCCGGCCAGGTCGACTTCTCTCGTTCCTCCTCGGTCTCGGGCGTAGCAGGCACGGCGGTCACGTACCTTCCGTTCGGGCGTGACGGGGTGAGCTTCGGCTACTACCGCAAGAACGGCGCCCCGGTCACAACGCTGACCCGGGCGGACCTGTTGTCACTGTTCTCCACTGGTCCGGCCATCATCGGCGGCGTTCGGATCGTTCCATGCGGCATCCAGACGTCGTCTGGCACCTACGGGTTCTGGAACACGGCGGCGGGTGCTTCATCGACCAATGAAGGAACCTCGACCCAGGAGTGCAACAACCTGTCGATCACCGGCACGAACACCACGGGTCGGGCCGAAGAGAACGACGGAACCGGGCTCAAGAATCGCGGCGACGCACTCGCGGCGATTCCGGCGAACGCCAATGATGAGGTCATCATCGGCTTTTCGGCCGCTTCGTTCATCGCCAAGACGAACCTCGTTGCCCCCGGTGCTCCGCCGGCAGGAGTCGGAATCGGCGCCATCAGCGATGACGGCACCGGTGGTGCTGGCAGCAACCTCGGCTCACCGTTCACAGGAACAGGGACCAGCTTGGCTCCGAACCCGACGTTCTACTCCTCGACCATCTTCGGCCGGAACGTCTACACGGTCCTGCCGACCAGCGTTGCGACCGGCACCGGCAACGCGTCGTACAAGGCACTGTTCGTCGGGCCCGCCTCGGCCGTCTGCAGCGCGACATCCACCATCAGCACGTTCGGCTTCCTGCCGATCGCCTCGTGCGGCTCGACATCGCTGACGAGCGGATACGACACCGCTGCGTCATGACCAACCACTCGCAAACCAAGAGTCATCAACTTCAGACGTCATCCTCAGAAAGGGATACACATTCAATGAGAACCAAATTCACCCGAATCGCAATCGCAGGAGCAGCACTCGCTGCCACCACGGTTGGCCTGATCTCCAATGAGACCGCCCACGCGGCTGCTCCGTTGGGCCCGAACTCATTTTCACCGACGAGCGGCACCAGCAACACGGCTTTCAACATGTTGCCACCATCCGGCAGCGCATGCACGGGCAGCGGGTCGGGAGTGCCGGCGTATCGTTGGCAGTCGTACATCGTGTCGGCCTCGGTCGATGCGTCGACATTGACGTACGCGAGCGGACCAAACCCCGTCGCCGGTGCGTTCGTCTCGGCATTGTCATATAGCGATACCACACAGGTGTCGAACCAGAACCCGGCCTCTTCGCCGCTCGGCCTGATCAACGTGGCGCAGCCGTTCTCGCTGGCGTCGATCGTCGGAGCTCCTGGCCTCGTCGCCGGTGCCTACAAGATGGGAGTCGCCTGTACCCAAGCGGGCAACCTCGATGCAGGGAAGTATTGGGAGACGCCGATCACGATCGGCAACGTCACCGCCACGGACTTGAACTACTCGTTCGGCTCGATCCCGTCGGCCCCGGTTCTCGGTGCGGTGACATCCGGTGATACGACGTTGTCCGGCAGCTTCACGGCTGCCGCCTCGACGCCGGCGACCACGGGCTACACCGTCACCGCGCATCCGGCTGCTGGCGTTGACATCACCCTGGCCGTGCCTGTGACTGCAAGTCCGGTTTCGTTCAACCTCACCGGCTTGACCAACGGGACTTCGTACGCAGTCTCGGTCATCGCGACGAACACGACGGGTAACAGCCCGGCATCGAACATCGTCAATGGCACGCCCAACCTGGCGGCCCG
>JAYTOM010000081.1:0-5776 GCA_043747765.1 Actinomycetota bacterium | reverse complement strand
CACCCGCGAGGGCGTGGGCCATCCGCGAGCGCACGGCTGCGAGAGCGATCAACTCGTCCGGCACGGCGCGTCGACTGAGGGAGACCGCGAGCAGCATCGAGAAGCGGCGGACCTGGCTGACCCCGACCAGCATCACTGCGTGGTTGATCGAGTGCACGTTGATCGGCATCCCGTGAGAGCTAGCGTTGACCAGCTTGAAGAACTCGTACGCGAGCGTCGCATCGGCGCTTATCACACGCGTGATCTCGTCGATCTCGACGTTCGGCTTGTTGGCCACGGCGACGAGCCGCAGCGCGGCCAACGCGCTGGGCGGCTGCTTGCGCCGTTGGACGCGCTCGGGTTCGGCAAAGAAGAATCCCTGGAAGAAGTCGCACCCGGCGGCTGAGGCACGCGCGAAGCGGCCGGGGTCGTACACGTTCGTGGCGACGAGCCGGGCACGCGGAAAGACTCGGTGGATCGCGCTGACAGCGCGCTGCTCGTCGCCGGAGCCGATCCGGTCGAGGTCGAAGCGGACGTAATCGAAGTACGGGGCGAGCACGCGTGCCCGCGTCGGCTCCGGCACGGTGTCCACATCCAACGCGAACCGCAGCCCCGATGTCCGCATCGAACCCATGACGGCGAGCGTGTCGTCGTCGATCTCGCTGTCGAGCATGCTGGCGATCCCGCGTCGCGCGGGCAACAGGCCGAGGTTCTGCGTGCTCAGCCGCCGCGCGCCAACGTCGACGAACCCGCGCCGGTCTGCAATGACGCGATCGAAGCCCCACTGCAACGTCGTCAGTTCGGGGACGGGATCCGTGTCGGGCATCGGCCCGGCGAAGAAGCGCCCGTTGGCCAGACCATCGCGATACACCAGTGCATACGCGTAGGTGCGCCGTTTGCGATCCAACACCGGCTGCCGGCCGAGGAACACCGGCTCGGACATCACAGGCCGCTAAGGCCGGCGGCGTCTACAGCCTGCTGTGCGCCGCCGAGGTCGGTGTGAAAGGTGTCCGACATGCCCTTGTAGCCGCCCCACGGGCGCAGCGTGCCTCCGGACGCCGAGTACAGCGTGAACGCGGCATTCATGTTCGTCTGCGGGTCGAGGAGCTGGTCGTTGCTGCTGATGCCGAACCGGGCACGGTTGACCACGCCGAGCGAACCCTGCATGTTGATCTGCATCAATCCGTACGACAGGTCGTTGGTGCCCGGGTTTGGGTTGAACGCACCGGGAGTCCAGTTGGACTCGCGCCTCGCAATCGCGACGACCGACACGAGGTCCGTGCCGCGAAAACCCGCGTTGTGGGCAAGGCGAGCCACGTCGGAGCCTGACAGTGTTCCGCTGCCGCTGATTGACGAGCGAACGGTCTCGGTCCGGCGCACCGCCGTGGCCGCCAACGCTGACGGCGCATTCGCGCTGTCGTGCATCGTCTGTGCAGGCACGCTGTCCAGCGCGTCTCGATAGGCCGCACCGAACGGGTCGAACTCCTGCGTCGACGGCATTGCCATCCCAGCAGCACCGTCGGCCGGACCTGGCATCCGAGCGCGAATGCTCGCGATGCGAGATTGGACCGCGCTGAGCGCAGAGACGCTGGACATGCCCGGACACGGTTCGCCGCCCGAGCCGTTCGTCAAGCAACTTTGTGCTCTCGCGCCGAGGATCCCGTTCTGAGTCGGGATCGACGGTAATGTCAAACTGCTGCACGGCTGCGCGAAGGGAGGAGGTCGGATTGGAACCTTCAAACGACCTGTTGCGCGGGCTGCTCGGCGCCGTTCGCGACGCTCTTCTCGTCGTCGATCACTATGGCAGGATCATCTTCGCCAATGCCGGGGCGGTGCAGATGTTCGGCTGGCCGGTCGACGACCTGCGCGGTACGCCCATCGCAACGCTGCTCCCCGATCTCACCTGGCCGGCGAACGGGCTCAAGCACACCGATCCGGCACCGCGCCTGGATGTCAAAGCCGCTCGAGCGGACGGCACTGGGTTCACGGCCGAGGTCAGCCGGCACGAGTTTGAAACGTCCGGAGCGGTGGCCGTCGCGATCGCCGTCCGCGATGTCACGATGGCGCGCCGCTACGAGACGCGCAGTGCCAGAGCGCACCGCCTCGCCAGCCTCGGCCGACTCGCCAGCGGCGTCGCCCACGACCTTAACAACCTGCTCGGCGTCATCCTCAACTACACGACACTTCTCGAGCGCCAGATCAAAGACAGCACTGCGCTTGTCGACATCGCCGAGATCCGCTCGGCCGCGCAGCGCGCCGCTACGCTCACTCGCCAGCTGGTCGCTTTCACGCGTCGCGGCGTCACGCATCCGGAGCCGATCGACGTCAACGAGGTCGTGCGTGAGTTCGGTCTGCTCGCCGGGCACACCCTCGGAGAGCACATCGAGTTCGACGTCCGCCTGAACACGGGTGCCCGGATCGTCGTCGCTAACCCTCACCATCTCGAGGAGATCCTGCTCAATCTGATGCACAAAGCCCGGGACGCGATGGTTACTGGCGGCGTGCTGACCGTCGCCACCGGCGCCGACGAACAGCACGCGCTGATCGATGTCATCGACAGCGGCGCCGGCATGTATCCGAACGTGATCACACGCGCCGAGCACGCGGATGACTCGGCATCGGGCTCTGGCCTCGCCACGGTGTTCTCGCTCGTCCGCCGCGTCGGCGGGGAGACGATCATCACATCCACCCCGAACGTCGGCACGAAGGTGTCCATCGCGGTGCCCCTTGCCGTGCGCGGCGAGCGAGAAGGGCGCGAATCGACGGGTGCGCCAGCCGACAATCAGGATTGCATCCTGCTCGTCGAGGACGACGAGGCATTGCGTGGCGCGACGGCACGCATCCTGACCGGGCAGGGCTACCGGATCATCCTCGCTGCCGACGGTGTCGAGGCGATCCAGGCCTTCCGCCAAGTGTGTGACACCATCGATCTTGTCGTCACCGATGTCGCCATGCCACGCATGCGGGGGGAGGAGGTGGTCGAGCGGTTGCGGCTCCTCGACTCCAGTCTTCCGGTGATCTTCATGTCCGGCCACGACCCAGGCTCCCCGCCATTCGTCTGGCCGCTGCTCGAGAAACCCGTTCCCGAAGATGTTCTGTTGAACGCAATCCGAAAGGTGCTCGATGCCTGAGCCATCCACCACGATCGGCGTGCTCATCGTCGACGATCATCTGATGTTCGCACAGAGCCTCGCCCGGCTCCTTCGCGACGAAGAGGACATTGATGTAGTCGGCATCGCGTCCAACGGCACGAACGCGTTGGAACTCACACGGCGACTCCAACCGACCGTCGTGCTCGTCGACTACCAGATGCCCGAGCAGGACGGTCTGACGGTGACTGCGGAGATCAAGCGCAATCACCCGTCGATCAGGGTGATCATGCTCACCGGCTGGACCGAAGACCGCGTGCTGCTCAGTGCCATCGACGCCGGATGCTCTGGTTTCTTGACCAAGGACCTCGCAGCGACGGAGGTCGCCACCGCCGTGCGCGCCGCGGCAGTCGGGGAGGCTTTCGTGTCCACGGCGATGTTGGCCCGCCTGTTGCCCAAGCTGAAGCGCACGTACCGCTCGGTCGGCGACGCACTGACCGATCGCGAGCGTGAGGTCCTCACCCATCTCGCCAGAGGCCGGACCAACAAGGCCATCGCATCCGAGATGAACCTCAGCATCAACACGATCCGTAACTACGTGCAGTCGGTGCTGACCAAGCTCGACGCCCACTCGAAGCTGGAGGCGGTGTCCACGGCTGTGCGCGAGAACATCATCGACTACGCACGCTGACGTCGGTGCAAACTCACGAGCCCACGGTTAGCCTCCGGATAATCCCGATACCGTTTAGTTAGAGGATTTGATGGTGGCGGTGGCTGGTCGGGTGGTTTGGGGCCAGGTGCTGTGTCGGGCTCGTTTGACGTGCCACTTGACGTACTTGCGTTTGACCGGACGAGACGATTCTCAACCAGGTGAACCCGAAGCCGTAGACCCCTCCCGACAGCCCAACGACCGACGGAACTGGTTGCACAACAGTGGGCAATATGCTCGACCGTACAGCGCTCGCAGGGTCTAGCGCGGCGAGCTTGGCCGGTGTCGAGCGACCGCGGGAAAGCGCCGCTATTGAGTGGGTGGCAGGACTTCAGGCTGTCAAGACGAGCGCAAGTAGGCGGTGTGACCTCGAGGGAGTCGAAGCAAAGCGTCGGCTCGATCGGTGACCCAAATCGCGCGGAAATGACGACGCTGTCAGTGAAACGGATGGTGATCTGCGAAACGGGGCGGGAGGCCGTGGCTCGGCAGGTGTCGGACGATCAAGATGCGATGTTCTCGGTTCGACGGTGTGAGAAGCGCGTAGTCTCGGGGTGTATGGCCGATCCCTTCGCGATGATTGCAGTGCAACGGCGAGTTGTGGCTGATCTGATGTCATCGTTGGCCGACGACCAGTGGGCTGCCGCGAGTCTCTGCGAAGGCTGGACCGTCCGCGAGGTTGCCGCTCATCTCGTGATGCCCTTCGATATGAGCCTGCCCTCGTTGATGTGGCGGCTGGCGAAAGCGAGAGGCAACTTCAACCGGGTGAGCGATGACTACGCCAAGGCAAAAGCGTCGGCGCCGACCGCCTCCCTGGTGGCGACGATTCGCTCCAACGCCGAGGATCGGTTCACGCCGCCTGGTATGGGTCCTGAGGCACCGCTGACCGACATCGTCGTGCACGGTCTCGACATCGGAGTGCCGTTAGCGACGATCGCGCCTGTTCCCGCCGAAACGGCGAACACGGTGCTCGAGTTCTTGATGACGTCCAAGGCCACGAGGGGGTTCGTGCCGGATGGTCGCGTGTCCAGACTGCGCTTCGAGAGCACCGACACCGGATGGTCGGCCGGGTCAGGGCCGATCGTCTCGGGACCGGCCGGTTCACTCGTTTTGGCGTTGACGGGCCGACGCATCGGACTCGACGGGCTCGCGGGCGACGGCGTCGGCGAACTGGATCGTCGACTGAATTGAGCGTCAGGGCGGCCGGCGACGTGGTGGGCCGGAACCGGTTGGCAGAAGGGCCGAAAGGAGCACCAGCGAACTACCCGTACTCGAGCGTGGACGAGATCCATAGGATGGATAGCGAGGCTGCGTAGGACCCACTGTGCCAGCGAGCACCTGACAACATGCGCTTCTGACCGGGCAGAACTGCCAATGAGAAATGGGGTGGCTGGCTTGTTGGCATCCCGTTCGTTGTTGGCGGCCTGCGAGTCTGATCTGACTTCGAAGGTCGACACGCCCCGCTCCGGAAGGCAGCCGTGTGGCTCGTCGCGGTCGCTGTCTGGTTCGTCATCTCCTGGCGAATGTTCCGGTCGGATGAGTAACGCAGATTTGTAGATCGGTCTGTTCCGACGTGCAAGGCTGACGGCTGTGGAGACTGGTGAGCGCATGTTTGTCTGGTGCGAGGGCGGACCGTCGATGGCCAGAGCAACCGCGTTTGCGCCGCCGTACAAGATCGTCGTGGATGGCGGAATGTATGTGCTTGTCGACGACGGGGCGATCGAGGGATGGCACTACGAGTTCATCGCGAGCGGCCACTGACTCGACGCCAGAACTGCATGGATCGGCCACCAATCGAGCTGGACAGCCGATATTCGGTCGTGGTCTCGTCGGTAGGCGTGGAGTGCCTCGATCGAGATGACGGGCAACACGTGGACCCAGATCGGTCCAAGCGCGGGCCACACGTACTCGAGGCAGTCCCAGAAACGCGTGACGCACGGTGTCCAACTGGCGTATGTCAGGGTCGAATATCATCAGGTCGATGTCGCCGTGTCCCCCCCCC
>JAYTOM010000080.1:0-26270 GCA_043747765.1 Actinomycetota bacterium | reverse complement strand
GACGGGGCATCGCGCGCATTGCAGTCCGATGCCGTAGTCATGTCCGTCTGATTGCCGTACTGTCGGCAACACCCGGCACGATGGGCCTATGGTCACCGATTGGAATCCGGTTCTGCGGGGCGAGTTCGACAAGCCGTACTGGGCGCCACTGCAGGAATTCGTCCGCGCCGACCGCGAACATCACACGGTGTACCCTCCGGCCGAAGACGTCTTTGCAGCGATCCACCTCACCTCGTACGCGGATACCCGAGTGATGATCCTCGGCCAGGATCCGTATCACGGCCCAAACCAGGCCCACGGACTGTGTTTCTCGGTCCGGCGCGGCGTGCCGGTTCCACCATCGCTGGCCAACATGTACAAGGAGTTGCGCACCGACGTCGGCATCGAAACACCCCGCCACGGCAGCCTCGAACACTGGGCAGTCCAGGGGGTGCTGTTGCTCAACACCACCCTGACGGTCCGCGCCGGGCAGGCCGGCAGCCATCAGGGCAAAGGCTGGGAGACGTTCACCGACCAGGTGATCCGGACCGTGAACGACAAGACCGACCCTGTCGTGTTCATTCTGTGGGGCGCGTCGGCGCGTAAGAAGAAGGCGCTGATCGACAGCACCCGGCACGTCGTGATCGAGTCGGCCCACCCGTCGCCGCTGTCTGCCCACAACGGCTTCTTCGGGAGCAGACCCTTCAGCCGCACCAACGATGCCTTGATCGCGAGGAACCGCCGGCCGATCGACTGGCAGCTCCCCGATTGAGACCCGCCACTCAGCCGGTCGTTGTCGATGCCGTCCCGGCGGCCGTGGCTCCTGCGGGGCTTGGATATGTGGGTGGGGCTTCGCCGGGCGGTGGAGTGACATACAGCGACACGGCGCCGGCCGGGTCGAAGAACGTGTCGGCGGTCGGCCACGTGCCGGGCACGTAACGCTTGCCGCCATCGACGAACTCGTACATGCCCTTTCCCTGCTTGCGGATTTCGTCTGGCCCCGTGGCCGTCGGGTTCCACCAGATCTCCGTCGCATCATCGATACCGACGTAATCAGGTTCCGGCCAAATGCCGTGATTTCCCCAACTGAGCGACGGCTGACTGATCGCTGATTTGGTCTGCGCGCCCTTGAACAGCGCCTGCTTCCACGTCTCGTGGGTCAGGTTCGGCCCGACGCCCTGCAGCGCTGCGAAGAAGACAGCGGGCTCGGGGATGAACGTCCCAATGGTGTCCTTGGCCGGCGGCTCGACCCCCGTGAACCACTTGTAGAGCGCGTAGTAACCGCTGATCTCCGGGGTCACTCGAGCAGCCAGTCCCGAATAGCCGAATGCGTGCGCCCATTGCTGTTGGTCATAGGTGCGGGCGAACGCATCGAGGTCGACCAATGCCGACACGCCGATGATCCACTCCGGAAAATAGTTCTGCGCCGTTGCTTCCTTGGTGAAGTCACGGGGGGCGACGGGGTCTCCGCTGAAGATGATGCTGGTCACGCCCGCCGCCTTGAATTTGGCGATCGCCTGCGAGGCCGTTTGCTGGATCGTGGCCGGAACGAGCGCGTACGAAACGGTCTCGGCGAGCGGCGCCCCATTCGTCGCCATATCGGCCGCGAACTTGTCGGCAAGAGCTTTCGATGTCGCACTGCTCTCGATGTACAGATAGCCGAACTTGCGCGGGCTGTTGACGAACTGGTCGCCGGCATGGGTCGCGTTCTTGCCGATCAGCTCGTTCTTGACCATCTCGAGCACGTGGACCTGGGCCTGCTCGGCACCGGTGGCGATGCCCCATACGTTCGGGTCACGCTGCACGTACCAATCCGGCGGCTGACCGGGCGTACACGCCAGACACGAAACGCCGTGCGCAGCAAGTTCGTCGGCGAATGCGCTCGTCAGCGCCGGACCACCCCAGACCATGAACGGCTTGATGTCCTCGGCGATGTGCACTGCGTCAGCTCGAGCGGCCGTTTCGTCGGCAGCGGTACCGGTGCCCTCGACGAATTGCAGCTTCACCTTGCGACCGTAGGTCTCGTAGTAGGTCTCGAAGTAGTCGACCATCTTGGTCATGGTCTCTTGCTGCTCGGCGCTGGTGTCGTTGACCTTGATCGCATCGGTGATGTAACTGATGATCGGGTCGTTGGTCATGCCTTGGTACACCGCGATCGTGATGGAATCCGCGGTGACCCCTGCCGCCGTCGCACCTCCGTTGTCACCGGTGAACGGCGCATAGCACTCGGGTGCGAAGAAGTCCGGAACAGCGACCTTTCCTGTCTTGGTGTCGCATCGCTTGCCCCAATCCGCAACGGCGACACCGTTCTTCTTGGCATCGGAAAGCGACAGTGGGTATGTCACCGGCTTCGGTGCGCCGGTCGTGCCAGTTGTACCGGCCGGAGCAGTTGTGCCAGTGGTGCCGGTCGGAGCTGTCGTGCCGGTCGGTGCGCTCGTCGACGTGATCGCAGATGTCGACGTGACGGCCGTCGTCGCGGTCGTGATCGCTGTCGTGGTCGTTGACGAAGCCTTCTTGTCGCCACCCCGAGCAACAACGAGGATGACGACGACGATCGCAACGACAGCCACGATGCCGATGATCGGCCCGAATCGCTTCATCGCTGTCGAGTTCTTCCGGCCTCCGCCGCTCGAACCTGTGCTTGCTGGCTGCATTGCATGACCCCCTGTTGTCGACGTGATGTTGATCTGATTCGGCTACTTGACGTCGATCCCGGATCTCGAGATCGCTGCGCTCGACGTGCCGAGATAGCTCTCGACGACGTCGGGATGCTCGAGCACGGCGGCAGGCGTTCCGGTCGTGACCACCGCGCCTTGGTCGAGTGCCAGCAGCCGATCGGAGATCGAACTGATCAGCGGCATGTCGTGCTCGATCACGATCAGGCTCGCGCCCATCTCGTTGCGGAGTCGCAGCAAGACCGGCGCCAGTGCTTCGACCTCGCGTTGGGCGATACCCGACGATGGCTCGTCGAGCAGGATCACCGTTGGCCGGTGAGCGACCTGACAGGCCAGGTCGACCACGCGTCGGGTGCCGGTCGAGAGCTCGCGGATGAACGAGTTACGGTACTGGCCGAGACCCATCAGTTCGAGGAGCTCATCGACGCGAAGGGCGACGTGCGCTTCGGAATCGAATGTCTGGGGCAATCGCAACGCCGCGGCCAGCACGCTGCGGCTGCCGACGAACCGTTCGGTGCTGACAGCCAGCGTCTCGGCAACCGTGATCTCGGGGAACAACTTCGCGTCCTGGAAGCTGCGGCCGAGACCGAGAGCCGCACGACGGAATGGCGAGAGCGTCGAGATCTCGACACCATCGAGGAAGACCGTCCCGGCGTCGGTCGGAGTGAAACCGGAGATCAGATCGAAGAGGGTGGTCTTGCCCGCTCCGTTGGGCCCGATCACACCGAGGATCTCGCGTGGCGCGACGTCGAACGAGACGTCGTCCACAGCCCGGATCCCGCCGAAGCTGCGCACCAGTCCCGACACGACCAGCGCCGGTGCTTGTCCATCGATCGGCTGATACGAGACGCGTTCGGTCATCGTGTCACCGACGCTGGCGTGCGACAGGAACACCGACCGCAACAGATCAGGACGGTCCAACAACTCCGCCGTCGGGCCGCTGAACTGCACGGCGCCCCGCTCGAGGAAGTAGGCGCGATGAGCGACTGTCAGCGCCACGTTCACACTCTGCTCGACCATGATGATCGCCGCGCCGTCTGCGGCGAGGCGTTCGATGATCGGCAGCATCTGACCAACGATCACCGGCGCCAACCCGAGCGACAATTCGTCGATCAGCAACACTCGCGGTCGGGCGATGAACGCCATTCCGAGGGCCAACATCTGCTGTTGACCGCCGCTCAGATCGGCTGCCGCAGATTCCATCCGAGCCCGCAGGATCGGGAACATCTGCAGCACTTCTTCGGTGCTGGCTCGAACCTGCTCCGGATGACGACGCTTGGTCCATCCGGCCAACTGCAGGTTCTCACGGATGCTGAGCGAGCCGAAAACCCCGGCGCCGCCCGGCATCTGCGAGATGCCGAGTACGGCGATCTCGTTGGGAGGCGCATGGGTGATGTCGCGACCATCGAGCACCACAGCCCCATGGTCGGCTTCGACAATGCCGCTGATTGCTTTCAACAACGTGGACTTGCCGGCACCGTTGGTGCCGAGGAGCGCGACGATCTCACCCTCTTTGACATCGATGCTGACACCAAACAGCACCTGGCGGCCGCCATAACCAGCATCGACGCCCCGTACGAGCAGCAGATCGGCCTGACCCTGGCGGCGCTGATACAGCGCCTCCGAGCGAGCCGCCGTTGCCTGCCAGACCTGGGCGATGTCCGAGTCGATCACACCGGAAACGCTGCGCAGGATCAGGCTGCCGACGATGAACAGCGGAACCATCACGAGCATCCCGGTGCGCACGCTCCAGCGGTCGGCGACCCAACCGATGAACGGCAGGACCAGCAAACCGGGAATCACCCACACCGATGCAGCGCTGAACCCGGTGGCGCGGGCGCGAGCCGGAATGGCCAACGAGAAGGCAACGAGGATCCCCGGCCCGAGCGTGGCCAGGGCGGCGGAGATGACGCAGTTCATCGCGACGGCCACGATCACGTTCGGAGCCAGGGCGAAGGCCACGAAAGCGATCGACGTCCACAGCGCCACGGTCGCCAGGAACTTGATCAGTCCCTCCATGTTGTTCATGTAGCGGCGGGTGATGATGCGTGAACCCAGCACGATGCCGACCAGTTGGAACGGCTCGGCGATCGCCGCGGCGAAACCTCTCGCTCGTTCGTCGAGCTTGAACTCGCGCTCGTACAGCACCGAGGCGAGGGTGACGAAACCAACGAGGGCAACGGCCAGGAACGGCAGCGACCACCAGATCCGACGCAGGCTGGCCACCTTTTGGACCGTGCGCCAACTCTCGGCGAACGAGGCCGGGATCTCCTCGGTGTTGACGACTTCCTCGCTGGCCCCGGTTGCGGCTCGCTCCCACCGCCCACGAATCGGTTCGCGCATCCGCAGGGCCAAGACGCAGAAGATGAATGTCGGCACCATGAACACGAAGAACGGGGTGCGCCACCCGAACGAATAGGCGAGGAGTCCCGCGCTGAGCGGCCCGACGAAGGCGCCGATTGCATTCGCAGCGCGATGCGCACTGAACACGCGACTGCGCGTCTCGATCGGGTAGTAGTCGGCCAGGAGTGAGTTGTGGGTCGGGTCGACAACAGCCTTGCCGATGGACGATCCCGACCGAGCGAGCGTGAGGACGATGACACCGGTCGCGAGGCCGGTCATGCCGCTGAACAACGCCCACAGAACAGCTCCGGCGATGGCCAGGGGGATTCGCTTCGAACGGTCGGCGTATTGGGCGATCGGCACCTGCAGAACAAGCGCGGCGATGGACGACAACGCGACCAATCCGAGTGCAGTCTTCAAATCGATGCCGAAGCTCCTGCGGATGTTCGGAAGCAGGATGCCGAACGCCGTGCGGTCGAGTTCGTCGACGGCGTTGAGGCCGAACAGGATGACCAGCGGGTACGCCGATTCGCCACCACAAAGTTCGCGCAGTCGCATCATCGGATTCCTGATCCATGTGTTCACTGCCGTCGTGTCGGTCACGGTCGGGCACCGATCTCCACCCGGGCCGACAGAACCGGTGTTTCGTTCTCGGCAGCGTCGGCGATCTCCGTGTGCGTGGCCGCGTCCGTGCGGCGATTGGCGAACTTGGCAATCAGATCTCGGAGCTTGGTCACCTGACTGCCGAGCCCGGCGGGCATCACGAGCAGGATCAACAGCACACCGAACGAGGTGGAGAGCAATCGCCATTCGAGCGAGGGCAATCGCAATGTGACGCGCGAATACACGGCGCCCACGACCGCGCCCGTGATGGATCCGAGCCCACCGATGATGGCCGACGTGAACACGCCGAAGCTGTCACCCGCCCCGTACTGGGTCAGGCTGAAGGCGTGATTCATGTGCACCAGCAAGCCACCGGCCACGCCGGCGACGGCGCCGCTGAGCATGAACGCCGTCAGCTTGGCGCGCATTGGTGCGACGGAGAAGCTCTGCGCAGCGCGCTCGTTCTCGCGCATCGCGACGATCACCCGACCTGTGCGCGATCTGCGGATGCCACGCACGAGAAGGATCACGACGACGAGAACGGCTAGCGAATATGCGTAGAACCGCGTCGGCGTGTCGATGTTCACCTGCCCGAAGAGCGGTGAGACCTTCAACCGTTTGCCGATCGGAACCCATCCGAAGAAACGGTCGTTGAGCAACCACGAGGTCACGCTCAATCCGAACGCGAGTGTGGTCACCGCTAGGTACAGACCCTGGAGGCGGAGCGCCGGTAGGCCGACGAGGAGTGCCGCTGCCGCTCCGGCGACCGCTCCGATCAACAGTGCCAGCGTGAGGTCCACGTTCCAGCGCGACGTGCACAGCGCGCTGACCGCACCGCCGACGGCAACGAATCCCATCTGTCCCAGCGAGATCTGACCGGCCCAACCCGTGAGGATCATCAACGAAATGCCGATCACGCAGAAGATGACCACCTCGTTGGCCTGGATCAATCGATCGACCCGCAGGACGAACGGCAGTGCGATCAGAAGACCGACGACCAGCACCGCGCTGCCCCATCTGGCCAACCGGACGAGGGGCAGCATGGCGATCAGAGCATCGAGTGGACGGACCTCTTCGGCGCCACGCCACGACGAGGTACCATCGTTGTCGCGACGGCTGACGGCGCTCCGTTGCAGAACAAGGGCGGCCAACACTGCGGCCGACACCATCGGTACGACGAGCAGCGGGCTGGACGCGTGCCACGTGACCCAGTAGTCGAGGAACCCGATGCCGATGCCGGCGAGGGCGATGGTCAACAGGTTCTGCATCCGACCAATGACGAGTGCAGCCATCGCGAACAAGAGGTTGGTCACGTCGAACGCGCTCCCGATCGGGAAGCCGAGAATGCCGGCGCGCATGTACAGCGCGATGAACGACAATGCTGCAGCCAGTGCCCAGACGACGGTGCTCAACCGGGCGACGGGAATGCCGAGCATGTTCGCCCGGTCGCCGCGTTCGGCAGCAGCGCGTACGGCAACACCGGTTCGCGTGCGGTTGAGGAAGATCGCGACCAGCAGCATCACGATCGGCGCGACGATCAGCGCGATGAAGTCATTTCCGAGCAGTCGCAGTGGCCCGAGATCCCACTTCCACGACAGCACCTGAGGCAGCCGCTCCGAGGCTGCGTTCCGACCCCACCAGCGGGGTACGAGAATGCCGAGGACGGCCAGCAATTGGCTGATTCCAAGGGTGGCCACCGTCAACACCAGACGCGACGCATTGCGGAATCGGCGAACGAAGACGAGCTCGACGACGGCGCCGAGAACGACGGCGAGGACGAGCCCGACGATGAAACCGATGAAGTACGGCCAATGGCTGAAGACCACCAGGGCAACGGCGAACGAGGTCGGGACCGAGCCGAGATCAGCTTGGGCGAAGTTGAGGACACGATTGGCGCGGTAGACGAGTGCGAGTCCGAGCGCGAGCAGCGCTGTCAACATCCCGAGCACCAGCGCACGGACCGCTGCGCCGTACGGCAACGGATACATCCGGAACAGGATCACGAGCGCGACAACTGTGACCAGGACGGACGCAACCTGCCGAGCGCGCCGGTACTGCTCGGACCCCCACGGCCGATCGATGATCCCCATTCCCACGTGAACGTAGTCGCGTTTGCGGTACCTCGTTGCCTCGAAGATGCGCTGTACGGTGAGTCGAGTGGCCGCGACCGCGAGTTCCCCCAGCGTGTCGAGCAGATCACCCTGGACGGAATGGAAATTGATTCGGGGCATTCGCCTTAAATCACGGGTGTTCGATTTCATCGTCGACGGAATCGACGGCTTCATTCGTCACAAGACGAAGTGGCACACAGCGCTCCTCGCCCATTACGGGTTCGTGTCGGTCTTCCCGCTGCTCGCGGTGATGACGACCATCCTCGGCTACACGCTCGAGAACGAACCGAAGTTCCGCAACGACATCGTCAATTCGGTGTTCGCCAGACTTCCGTTCATCGGCGAGCAGATCCGATCGGATCCGACGAAACTGCACGGCAACGCCGTCGTCCTGATATTCGGTCTGACCACCAGCCTGTGGGCCGGAACTCGCGCGTTCATCGCAGCGCAGAACGGCTTGAACGACAGCTGGGAGATCCCTGAGGATCAGCGCCCGAACTTCTTCCAACTGCGCAAGAAAGCCGTACTCGGCATCGCCGTCGTGGGGATCGCCCAGATCGCATCGGCCACCGTGACGAGCATCGTCGGCATCAGCGGCGTGTCATGGCTGAACCGGGTCCTCCTCGTGATCGCTGCGATCGCGATCAACATCGGCGTGTTGCTCGCCGCGTACAACGTACTCACGGCACGAGAACTCACGCTGGGGCAGATGCTGCCGGGAGCGATCGTCGCCGGCCTCGGCTTCTCGGTGTTGCAGCTCGTCGGCACCATCGTGGTCCAACGCGCGATCCGAACCGCCACCCCGGTGTACGGAAGCTTCGCCACTGTCATTGCTCTGCTGACATGGCTCAGCCTGCACGGCATGATCGCACTGTTCGGGGCCGAGGCGAACGCCGCCCTCGATCGCCGACATGTCCTTGGAGAAACCGGATGACCACCTTGGTCACGTGTTCCAGGCGCTCGCACACTGACGAAAGTGGACACCATCCACACCGTCGGCGATCGAATCGATGCTGTGCGCCGTGTGTGACGAGCGCATCGGTTTTCCCTGCCGAAGTCAGCGGTTCTGATTGACGCGACAGCCGTAACTGACTGCCGTGTCAATGAGTAGTTACAAGGGGATCTGATGTCTATGGTGTTCAACTCGTGACGCACAACATCGCTCATTCCACCGTTCTGCCGTCGACCGCCAAGATCGACGCGTTCCTGCGCGACACCGTGGCATCCACTCCGTTCGTCGTCATCGACGTCGATATGGTCGCCCAGCGCTACGACCAACTCGTCGAAGCGATTCCTTCTGCTCGCGTCTACTACGCGGTCAAGGCCAACCCCGGCTTGCCGATCCTGCGCCGACTCGTCGCGTTGGGTTCGGCTTTCGATGTCGCCAGCCCGGCCGAGATCGACATGTGTCTGGCGGCAGGAGCCGACCCCGAGCACATCTCGTATGGCAACACGATCAAGAAGTCACGTGACGTCGCCTATGCCGTCACGATGGGCGTCACCCGCTTCACGGTCGACTGCGAGCCCGAGCTCCGCAAGGTCGCCGCCGCAGCCCCTGGCGGTTCGGTGTGCGTCCGCCTCCGTCACGACTGTGGCGGAGCCGATTGGCCACTGTCGCGCAAGTTCGGATGCGACCCGAGTGAAGTCGAGAACCTGCTCGTCATGGCGACCGAGCTCGGAATGGAATGTGGAGTGTCGTTCCACGTCGGTTCGCAACAGCGCGACCTTGCGGCCTGGAACGAATCACTCGAGGTCGTCGCCAGCCTGATCCGCTGTGCCCGCACTCGCGGCGCGAACCCGACGTTCGTCAACCTCGGCGGGGGCTTTCCCGGAACATACCGCGAGGGCGCGCCAGGTATCGACGCATACGGTCACGCCGTCCGCACCGCGCTGGCGACCTGGTTCCCGGATTCCAACGGCCCCGACGCGACGATGCAGGTAATGGTCGAGCCAGGGAGGTACATGGTCGCCGACGCCGGCGTCCTACGCACCGAAGTCGTGCTCGTCTCACGCCGCTCTCCCTTGGACACCGAGCGCTGGGTGTACGTCGACTGTGGCAAGTTCCACGGCTTGGCCGAGACAATGGACGAGGCCATCCGCTACCGCCTGCGCACGCACCACGACGGCGGCCCGACGGGTCCGGTCGCAATCGCCGGACCGACCTGTGATTCGGCCGACGTGCTGTACGAGAAGAGCGCGTACGAGCTTCCGCTGGCCCTCGCCGAAGGAGACATGCTGGACATCCTCTCCGCAGGCGCCTACACGACGACATACAGCTCAGTTGGTTTCAACGGCTTTGCGCCGCTCCAAGAACACTTCGTCTGATGTCCGTTCGCTGGCCCTCCGGTCGAATCAGAGCCGGAACCCGATCTGATCTGATCTGATCTGAGCTGCTCGAACGTCGACGGAGTCCGGAAATCTTGCTGATCGTGACCCCTGTCACCGGTCCGGTCGCACGCTGGCGTCGAATACCGACGTGGCCAGATAGGTTCGCCACACAGAAGGGAAGCAGCCTCATGCACACCACCAATCTGTCAACAACCGGGCCACGCGGCGGATTCGACCGCATCGAGATCATGGGGCTCCGGGTGATGACGCTCGTCGGTGTTCTCACCCACGAGCGCGAGTTCGCCCAGCCACTCGAGTTCGACATCATCCTCGAAGGCGACCTGCGTGATGCCGGGTCGAGCGACGACCTCACCGACACCGCCCACTACGGCCTCGTCGCCGAGCGCGCTGCGGCAATCGCGCGCGAGACCAAGGACGAGCTGCTCGAACGTCTCGTACACCGCATCGCCGACGATGCCCTCACCTTCGACCGAGTGGAAGCGGTCGAGGTCGTCGTCCGCAAGCTCCGTCCCCCCATCGCCGAGGACCTGCAGTACACCGCGGTTCGCATCCGCCGAACGCGCGCCGATCTGCAGATCCCACCACGCACCAGCCACCGGGCGATTGTCGCCCTCGGAAGCAACCTCGGCGACCGTGTCGGTTTCTTGAAGTTGGCCGTCGAGGAGCTCGGCAGTGGCATCATCGCGCAGTCCCAGGTCTTCGAGACGGCACCCGTCGGCGGCCCCGACGACCAGGGCGCCTACCTGAACATGGCGGTCGCCGTCGAAACATCGCTCGACCCGTTCGCGATGCTACGACGCTGCCAGCGGATCGAGTCGTTGGCCTTGCGCCAGCGCATCGTCCACTGGGGACCACGCACGCTCGACGTCGACCTGTTGTTCTTCGACGACATCACGATCGGCAGCCCTGAGCTGACCATCCCCCACCCGCGTTATGCCGAGCGCCGATTCGTGCTCGCCCCGCTCTCCGAGGTAGCCCCCGAATTGTGCCCGGTCGACTGGGACACCACGTTGCCGCCAGATCAGATCTCGCCTCTCGGGCCGTTGGCCGAGCTGTACTGATCGCCGCCGCGATGCACCGTTTCGATGCCACAATCGTCGACGGCCGGTCTTCACATCTCCGGTCTTCACATTTACGGTACTCAGGAGAACAGCGTGCGCTCCAGGGCACGGACCTTGTCGGGGTAGTGAACCCGCCCGTACTCGGGCTGCTGGCGAACGACGATCTCCATCAGCTCCCAGTGCTGCGGCGTGTCCTTCCACGGCAGGGCGATGTACAGCGGCAGGCCCCAGCGCCGCAATTCGGAGAGATTGCTGTAGACGATCTTCTGATAGGCGTAGCGGTCCTCCCACGCCCAGTTGCTCGGCGCGAAGCCGGTCCCCGGATCGATCAGGCAACGATGCCGCATTCCGAATCGATCGGCGTCGGCGAGCCGGGCATCGAAGAACTCGATCAGCGTTGCCACGGGGTCCGCCGTGACGTGCTGCATCTCGCGTGGGTTCGGACCGGACAGGAACGGCAGCACGATCGGCACGTCGAACTCGGCGGCGACCGCCCACATCTCGTCGGTCTGCATTCCGTCGGCCGCGTTCAACAACGTGGCCCCGGCCTCGATTGCACGACGAGCCACCTGCGGGCGCCACGTGTCGACGCTCAGCGCGACGCCCAGCGCCGCGAGCGCGGGGACGATGTCGGACAGCCGAGCCCATTCGGTCTCCCAGCCGACAACCGTCGCCGCGTCAGTGCTGCCCTGACCGCCGAGATCGATGCCGTCCGCCCCGTCAGCCAGCATCTTGCGGGCTCGGGCCAGTGCCGTTGGAACGTCGGAGACAATCGAATCAGCGTTCAGCGAGTCGGGCGAAGCGTTGACCACAGCGAACAGTTCCACGACAGACGAGGTTATTCGTCGTGAGCGCATCTACCCTCAGCCATGTGAGTGCAATCCGCACGTTCGATGCCTCGTCGTTCTCGATGGACGACGCCATTGCGGCCAAGGCCGGGCGGACGGTCAGCGTCTGCATTCCGTGCAAGAACGAAGCAGCGACGATCGGCGCTCTGGTGCAGATGCTGCGCGACGAGCTGGTCGACCGCGTCGGCCTGGTCGACGAACTGATCGTCCTCGACGACAACTCCACCGATGCCACCGCTGCGATCGCAGCGGCCCACGGTGCCCGGGTGATCTCCGTCAATGTCGTCAACGACGTCTACGGCAGCGGGATCGGCAAGGGCAACGCGCTGTGGGCCACTCTCGCCGTCAGCTCAGGCGATTTCATCGTGTGGTGCGATGGCGACGTCACCACGGTCGAGCCGAGCTGGGTGCTGGGATTACTGATGCCATTACTGACTGCGCAGGACGTGTCGCTGGTCAAGGCCAGCTATCACCGCCCGACCGAGCATGGTGGCGGCGGACGGACCACCGAACTCGTCGCCCGCCCTCTCCTCAGCCTGTTCCTGCCGGAATTGACCGGTCTGCACCAGCCGCTCAGCGGCGAGTTCGCCGGCCGCCGCACTGCGATGGAGCAGATCCCGTTCGTGCAAGGTTGGGGTGTGGAGATCGCGATGCTGGCCGATGTCGCAGAGCGCTTCGGCCCGACTGCGATTGCCCAGGTCGATGTCGGCGAGCGACTGCACCGCCATCAGACGCTGGAACGGCTCGGCGTGCAAGCCGCAGAAGTACTGGCGACACTGCTGAGCCGGGTTGGTGCCGACAAGGCGTTCGCCAGTGACCAGCTCGCCTTGCTCCGGCCGAACGGATGCGCCGAGGCCTTGAACCTCGACGAGCGCCCGCCGATGCGCTCAGTTCGCTGACGCTGTGGAGGCCGACCTCGGAACCATCGCCGGCTTCGTGCGGTCAGGCGAGATGTCGGCCGTCGACGTCGTCGGCGCTGCTCTCACCGCGATCCGCGACGGTAATCCGACGCTGAATGCGTTCGTGGTCGTCGACGAGGAGCGGGCGATGTCCGACGCCGCCGAAGTCGACCGACGTGTTGCGTCCGGCGATATGGGTCTCGCTCTCGCTGGACTACCGCTCGCCGTCAAGGACACCGAGCACGCAACCGGATACGCGACCACGTTCGGCTCGCGACTCTGGGCCCATGGTCCGGTGGCCACTCACGATTCTGTGTTGGTCGGCCGCCTGCGCGCCGCTGGTTGCGTGGTGGTCGGCAAGACGAACACGCCAGAACTGGCCGCGAAGGGAACGACCGACAACCCGTTGTTCGGCGCGACCGGAAACCCGTACGACCCGGCCCGCACGGCGGGGGGATCATCGGGTGGTTCGGCCGCTGCAGTTGCGGCCCGAATGGTCCCACTCGCCACAGCATCCGACGGTGGCGGGTCAATTCGGATCCCCGCGTCGGCGTGCGGGATCCCTGGGTTCAAGCCGTCGCTCGGCCGCATCCCCGATGGCGGCCCCACACCGGTCGATTGGCAGAACCTGACCAGTCGCGGCGTGCTGACCCGTACCGTCGACGAGTTGTTGATCGTCCTCGATGTCATCGTCGGCGCCGAACCCACCGATCTCCGGTCGCTGCCGACACCGCCCGTTGCGTGGAGCATCGCCGTTGCCCGCCAGCAGATGCCTGCGCGAGTGGGGTGGAGCCCGACGCTCGGCTATGCCCACAACGATCCGCAGATCGAGCGAACCTGTCTGCACGCCGTCGAGCAGCTGGCCGCCGCCGGAGTGGAAATCGTCGAACTGCCGACGGTGTTCGAGCGCGATCCGATCTGGACATGGGTGACTCTCGTCGCCAGCTACCTCCGTCGGTCGGTCGGTGACGGCGACCTCGATCTGATGGATCCAGCAGTGCGCGCATACCTGAAACTTGCCGACACGTTGACAGCGCAGCAATTGATAGACGCCGAAGACGAATGCCATCGTCTCAATCTCGCCCTGGTGCACACGTTCCTGTCGTGCGATCTGTTGCTCACCCCGACCCTCGCTCAGTCGCCGCCCCTCATCATGGTTCTCGAAGGCGACGATGGGCCGGGCGACGAGGCATTCGTGCGTTCCACCTATCCGTTCAACCTGACCCGCTCACCGGCGGGGACGATGCCGGTCGGATTCGACGCACACGGCATGCCCGTCGGTCTGCAGATCGTCGGCCCGCAGCACGGCGACGTCGCCGTTCTGCATCTGATGCGCCACCTCGAGCTGTCGAATTGGCCGACCGGTGGCCTGCCGCTCAGATCGCCGGCACCTGCTGGGTGATGCAGTGGATTCCGCCCCCGCCGTAGGCGAGGATCGGCCCGACGTCGAGACCGATCACCTCACGGTCGGGAAACTGTTCGGCGATGATCGCCAACATGTCGGCGTCTGCCGCATGACCGGCGGTCGGAACGAGGACGAAGCCATTGCCGATGTAGAAATTGCCGTACGGGACCGGACACCGTTCGCCACCGATCTGTACGAACGGAAGGACGGGGATTTCGATCACTTCCAACAACCGACCGGCGGCGTCGGCGGTACCCCGAGCCCAGCGGGCGTTGACGTTCATCCGCAACCAGTCCGGCTCGTCCGGATCAGCACAGCCCTGGACGACAAGCGTTCCGGGACGGGCGAAGGCGGCGACATTGTCGACGTGGCCGTCGGTGTCGTTGTCGTCGGCCAAACCGTACGGCAACCACACCACAGTCGAGATGCCGAGTTCGTCGCCGAGCCGCTCCTCGATGTCCAGCTTCGTCATTGTGGGGTTGCGGTTCGGGTGCATCAGGCACTGAACCGTGGTCACGAGCGTCCCCTGGCCGTCGACCGTCAGCGATCCACCCTCGAGCACCATCGGGATCCGCTTCGACCGGTGGCCGGCGCGCTCGGCCCAGCGCCGGGCGATCAGATCGTCCTGATCCCACGGTGCGTATTTCGTGCCCCAGCCGTTGAACGTCCAGTCTGTTGCGATCCGGTCGTTGTCACCGTCTTCGACGTAGATCGGGCCGCTGTCGCGGAACCACGAATCATCGATCGGCAGTTCGACGATCTCGACCCGACCACCGCACAGCTCGATTGCGCGGTCCACGGCCGGTCCGGGCTGCACGATCATCGACACCGGTTCGAATTCGGCGATGGTTCGGCCCACCTGGGCGTGCGCATCCTCGGCCATCGACATCAACTCGCCGTAGATCGACTGGCGAGCAGGCCAGCAGATGACCGTTCGTTCGTGCGAAGCGAATTCGGCCGGCATCCTGTTCGCGCTGTCGGTCACCGTCGACCGTCCGCCGCTCCGGAACCGATCGCCGGTACGGAACCGTCCAACGTCAACAGCGAGCGGTACAGGTCGGGCCGCCGATCCCTGAACAATCCCCATCCGTGACGCATCGTCTGCAGCGCGGCGAGATCGAACGTGGAGGTCAGCACGGCCTCATCGTCGCGGTCGGCCTCGGCAACTTTGGCGCCGGTCGCGTCGGCGATGAACGAACTGCCGTAGAAGGTGATCTCGCGCTCTGCGCCTCGGCCGACTTCCAGGCCGACACGGTTGGCTGCCACGAGCGGCATCAGGTTGGCACCCGCATGACCCTGCATCACCCGCTGCCAATGGCCGCTGGAGTCCCACGACGGGTCGGGCGGCTCGCTCCCGATCGCTGTTGGATACAACAGCAGCTCAGCGCCCTGCAGCGCCATTGCTCGGGCCGTCTCGGGGAACCACTGGTCCCAACAGATGGCCACACCGATGCGCGCATAGCGGGTATCCCACACCTTGAACCCGGTGTCACCCGGGTTGAAGTAGTACTTCTCCGTGTACCCGATACCGTCCGGGATGTGGCTCTTGCGATAGATGCCGAGGTTCGATCCGTCGGCGTCGACGATGACCACCGTGTTGAACGTGGAATTGTTGGCCCGCTCGTACACGCTGATCGGCAACACCACGGCCAACTCGGCGGCGAGAGCCTGGAAGTGAGCGACGGTGGGATGGCCCTCGATGGGCAGCGCCCTCGCAAAATGCTCGGGCAGCATGTCGATACAGAAGTACGGACCCTCGAACAACTCTGGGATGAGGATGATCTGTGCGCCCTCGGCCGCCGCCCGGCGCACGAGACGTTCGGCGGTGGCGACGTTCTCGTCAACCGATTCGGACATCGCCATCTGTACTGCTGAAACAGTGACCTGCATCTCTGCAGGCTACGGCTCCCCCGGCACACTCGAATCGCTGACCCAGTTGCCGTGAAATCCGTATGGCACACGCTGCGGCAACAGCACACGGGCGACCGGACCTCGGTCGAAGTCCTGGGCGTCGAGGATGACCAGTTCGGCCTTCTCGTTGGGAACGTCGTGGACCATCGTCATCAACCAACCGTCATCCTCGTCCGCACCGCCCTCACGACCGATGAACACTGCCTCACCGGCGCTGCGGCCTCGACCGTGGTCGAACGTCCACTTCTCACCGGTGTACAAGTCGTGCTTCAGCGTCGGCCATTCCGGCGATGTCGGTGAGGGGCTCACGGTGTAGCCGTACCTATACGGCTTGGCCGTCAGGCGGCCACGATGCCGCGGAAACTCCTGCGGCGTGTCGTCGATGATCGTGATGGCTGCGGTCCGCGTGTCCGGGTTCAGCACCCAATGTTCGAGCCGAGCGATGTTGTCGTGGAACGGACCGTTCAGGTGCACATCGAACATCACGTCGTACACGCAGAGGTCGATGACCACGCTGTCGTCGGCGGCGTCGTAGGCGTTCATCGGATGGAACGCGTAACACTCGGGAACGTCGATCCAGATGATCTCGTCGGCCGCGCCCTCCCTCGGCAGCAGCCCGACCCGGCTGCCTGTACCCGGCTGCCATCGGAACGGAAACCTGCCGGCGCTGGCCAAATCGATGTCCAGGCGACACGGGAAGTCGTAGACGATCGCGTAGCGCTGCGTCAACGACATGTCGTGCAGCATCGTCGGCGAGTTCAGCGGGACGTCCACCGTACGGCGAACCTTGCCGTCGGGGGCCACGACGACATACTGGACGTGGTCCATCCACTCCGGCAGGGCATACACCATCGCATGCATCTCGCCGGTGTCCGCGTCCACTTTCGGGTGGGCCGTGAAACCGCCCGGCAGGGTGCCGAAGAAGTCGTTGCGGGCCACAGTTTCCAACTCGTACGTCAGCTCGACCGGAACCGCTCCGGCCTCGACCATTGCCCACGTGGTGCCGGCGAACCCGCCGACATTGGTGTTCGGGCCGTTCTTGCCCCCGTTCCAATTGGGCCCGTCGATGTCCGGCTGGCCACGCCGCTCGCTGAGATCGGCGCTACCGACGTACCGATTCCGATACCAATCGGCGCGACCGTCAGCCAGGCGAATCCCGTGCACCATTCCGGCGCCCATGAACCAGTGGTGGGTCGCTGGGTCAGCGACATGCCACGGATTCGGTCCATTGCGCAGATAGCGACCGTTCAGCTGCCGAGGGAGTTCACCGATGATCGGCAGATCGTAGGCAGTCACCTCATTCGCGACCGATGCGTAGTTGCCCTCGAGGTAGATGTTCGTACTCATCACGTCCCTTTCGTTCGCATAACATTGTTACGCCGATGTCGATGTGCATAACATTGTTACGTGGCGGCGTCGGTGTCAAGCAAGAATTCGATTCTGGCCGCTGCGATCGAGATCCTGCACTCCGAGGGAGCTGGGGCGTTGACCGTTCGATCAGTCGCCAAGGCGGCAGGCTGCTCGACGACGGGCGTCTACACCTGGTTCGGTGGAAAGAACGGTCTGGTCGAAGCGATCTTCATCGACGGCTTCGCCAGATTCGGCAATGCCCTCGTCAGAGCTCGCAAGAAGGGCGGGGTCGAGGGTTCGCCGCGCGGCTTGGCACTGGCATACCGAAAGTGGGCCCTGGCCAATCCCACCCACTACATGGTGATGTTCGGCCGCGCGGTTCCGGACTTCCGTCCGAGCCCCGACGCTCTGATTCAGGCGCGGGCGACCTTCGAGCACCTGGTGCAGTCGACCTCTGAGCTGATGCAGTCGTCGGGTGTCACCGGATCACCACTCGAGGTGGCGTATCACGTCTGGGCCGGCATCCATGGCTACGTCTCGTTGGAACTGGCCGGGATGGACATGGCCGAGAACACAGCCGAGCGGGCGCGACGATTCGCCGAAGGCATGCGCCGACTGCACAAGGCATGGCTCGAGCCAACCTGAGCTGCCGCTGACGGAACTTCACCAGTCGTGCTCCTCGTTCGGGTCGTGCCCGCGTTCGGGTCGTTGGATCGGTGCGATTTCCGTGCCGTCAGCGCGGTAGGTGCGGCATCGGCCGTGTTCGTCGATCCGTGACCGGAACCGGTGATCATGTTTCCAACGGTTGTGCCTGTCGCATCCGGGGACACCGTTGGTGATGTCCGTGAGTCCACCGGGTTCGGTCCAGCCAATGACGTGGTCCATCTCACACGCGACCGCCGGTACACCGCACCCCGGATGGAAACATCGTTCCCACACGGTCTGCAACACATCGCGTAACGCACCGGTGAAGAACCGTTGCCGGCGACCGGCGTGCAACACGATCCCTGCCGGGTCGATCACGATCTGCCGGATCCGACCGTTGATCGCCGCAGCCACGATCACGCGTGGGTCCACGGCGACGCCAGTGGTGGTCTGCGAGCGACAGTTCTGCAACCGTTCGATCCATTCCTCGACCGTCACACCCGTCACGCCGGCACAGCCGGTTCCGCCCGGAGAGCCATTTCCGCCCGGCTGTCCGGGGTGGCTGGGGTCGGTGTCGGGGCCGGTGTCGGTGTCGGTGTTGGTCATCGCTGCGACGGTGGTCGTGAACGTGCGCGAGTCGATCAGATAGTCGACCAACGACTCACCCGGGGCCACCACCCCAGTCGCCGAAGCAGCCATCGCGAAGATGTTCGCCAACGCGTCCGCACGACGTTGACCGTGAGTACGACGCAACAACACCATCGGAGCGTTCTGACCACACCGCTCTCGCAACTCGGCCACATCAGCGTCGAACTCGACTCGTACGAATGCGTCCAAGACGCGGATCATCGCCGCCCCGGCCGGCACCCCACCACGCGCCCGCAGAAAGAACTCGGCCCCCACGAACCCGGTCGACACACCCCGCCCATCATGCGCAGCGACGTGGTCACGATGGGTGCCGTCCGGATCGACCAACATCCGGAACCGGTCACAGACCTGCTTGAAATCGTCGAACGGCAACACCCTCGCGAAATGAGACAACACGTATTGGCCGTCATCCTCCAACGCGCCCCGGCAACGCTTGTTCGCGTACAGGCCACGGACCTCACGGAGCTGGCTCTCACCGATGTCACCATCGGACATCCGCCCCGCCCACTCCGGTAGCCCGTCGAGCACTCGCGCGGTCGACACCAGCCCTGCCGCGTCACGCTGGGAGCAATTCGATACCGCCTGCACCCAGGCCCGCACCGAACCATGACCATCATCACGGAACGATTGATTCGCTTCCACCACCGATACCAACCGGGCAACATTCGCCAACGCCTCCCGCGCACCCCGAACAGCGACCATCACCGCCTCGTCACGCTCAGCGCCACGCAACGAGTCGAACTCCCGAAACCTCCCAGCACGCACCGACGTCTCCACACACAGAAGCATCGTCCAAGGGTGTGACACAGTAGATCCGATGCGACTCGAATCGGTTGCGATCATCGTCGAGGACTACGAGCCGGCAATCGAGTTCTTCGTCGCAGTCCTCGGCTTCGAATTGGTCGAGAACTCGCCCTCGCTGACGAACGACGGACGCCCGAAGCGGTGGGTGGTGGTACGGCCACCCGGCGCCGAAACGGGCATCCTGCTGGCCAAGGCTGAGGGCGATATGCAATCACTGGCGGTCGGCAACCAGACCGCTGGACGGGTCGGCTTCTTCCTACGCGTCGCTGACTTCGGTGCGTTCGACGAGTTGTACGAACGGATGACTGCAGCTGGAGTTCAGTTCGCCAGCCAGCCGCAGGACGAGCCATACGGACGCGTCGCGGTCTTCGTGGACATCGCCGGCAATCGATGGGACCTGCTCGGGTCGGGGTGAACGGTCAAGCGTGGGTGGCGCGTGCCGTCGTGGCCGAAGAAATCGACGTCGCGCCCGACGCAGCGACCAACGTCGCCGCCAAGTTCGCCTCAGATGCGGAGTTGTGCGGTCTGACCCACAGTGCGCCGATGCCGAGCAGCACTCCCACGACAGCGATCGAGACGAACATCGTCAGCCGCGAATTTCGGCGACCATCGCCCAGTCGCGCGGGCCGCACCGCCTTGCCCGCAGATGCCGCTTGTCGCTGCGGACGTTGCGGATTCGCGACCCGGTCACGGCACATTCGACGCATGTCGTCGTCGAGCCACTTCTCGTCGGCGCGCAGAAAATCGTCCAAAGGGACCCCGGCGAATCCCCTTGCGAACAACCGTTGCGCGTCGACGAGAGCGTCGCCGACCTCGGCCGATGGAATCGATGCGATACGGGCCACCACGTCGATCGGCACATCGATGAGCGAGAGATCGAGCAACGCCCGATGCACCGGGCTCAGCTCGCCGATCGAGACGGCTGCCGGCCCGGATTCCGGCCCGTTCGCCGATACGAGCCGCATCCCTTCGGCCATCAACCACGCCTCGTTCAGCGCCTGATCCAGGTCGCCGACGGCGAACTGCCCCCACAGCGACATCACGATTACATCTTGCCCGATGAGTGACGATCTCCGCGAGACTGGACCCGTGAGCCTGCGCATGAACATCGTTGCCGTGCTGATCGCGAGCGTGACGTTGATCGGTACGCCCTTGCCCGTCGCAGATGGGGCAGGCGCACCGGCACCCGCCAGCACCTCGATCGTCCACACCTCGATCGTCCACACCTCGATCGCCGATACAGCGGGCATCGATACAGCGGCGGTCGCCACTGTTCAGGCAGTGCGCGTCTCGCCACCGCCAGCGGGACCCACTGCGAGTCCGCTGCCTGCCGACGCACAGCCTGTCGACACGTCGCACCCCGACATCGTGGTCGGAACAGGCACCGCCGCGAGTTGTACGTCGCAGGGGGTGATCGATGCCGTCGCCCATGGCGGGATCATCACGTTCTCGTGCGGACCCGACCCCGTCACGATCCTGATGAGCGCCACGGCCAAGGTGTTCAACACATCGAGCGTCGTCGTGCTCGACGGAGGTGGCAGGGTGACGCTCAGTGGCGCAGGCCAACGTCGAATTCTCTACATGAACACCTGCGATCAGCAACAGATCTGGACCACGTCGCACTGCCAGGATCAGGAGCAGCCACAGCTCACGATCCAGGGTTTGACCTTCACCCAAGGCAACAGCACCGGCGACCTGGTCGATGGCGGCGGCGGCGGTGCCGTATTCGTCAGGGGCGGCCGGCTGAAGGTTGTCGCCAGCACGTTCACGGACAACCGCTGCGAATCGACCGGGCCTGATCTCGGTGGCGGCGCGCTCCGCGTCCTGAGTCAGTCGCACGGGCTGCAGGTGGTCATCGCATCGAGCACCTTCGGAGGCGGTCCGGACGCCGGCAACTCGTGCTCGAACGGCGCAGCGATCTCCAGCATCGGCGTCTCGTGGCGGATCTACACCAGCACGTTCACAGACAACAGTGCCATCGGCAACGGCGCCAACCCATCCCGCTCTGGAACACCTGGTGGTGGCAGCGGCGGAGCGATCTACCTCGACGGCAATCAGTTCACGCTCGACGTCACCGACTCGGTGTTCCGTGGCAATTCGGCGAACGAGGGCGGTGGGGCGATCTTCTTCGTCTCGAACGACCGCACGGGGGAACTGCGCATCACGAATTCCGTACTGGAGAACAATCCGAGTCGTGGCTTCGAGACGGCTGGGTTCCCCGGCATCTTCTTCCTCGGCGCAGGAACTCCGCAGGTGACCGTCCCGTGATCAGGCCGACGGATACGCATCGGTCAGAGGCCACCGAGATTGAATGGGATGCTGAGCCCAAAGGGGAGCCGACATGAGCGACAGCTGCACACATCTCGACACGATCGAGGACGTCTCGCCCTCCAGCGAAGGCTGCGAAGATTGCCTGAAGAGTGGTGGCCATTGGGTGCACCTGCGGATGTGCATGGAGTGTGGACACATTGGTTGCTGTGACAGTTCGCCCCATCGTCACGCGACTGCGCATTTCCAGGCTGACAACAGTCATCCCTTGATCCGGTCGTTCGAGCCGAGCCAAGAGTGGTGGTACTGCTACGTCGACGACGTGATGTTCGAAATGGACAGCGACGAACCGTCGCCGTCGCACCAGTGAAAGCACCGAAGACCGTCTGGACCAAACCAGCGCGACCTCGGCTCGGTGACGAACTCCGAAGCGCATCACGACAGGAGCTGATCGACGACACTCAGTGGACCCGGCTGACCGTCACCGACGATCTGACCGGCGAGTTGCTCGGGAAACTCGATGTCTCCGAGTGTCGGTTGTCGGGGTGCCGGTTGACGGGTTCGGACCTCCAAGGATCACGTTTCGTCGACTGCGAATTCGTCGACTGCGAATTGTCGGGCGTCACACTGGCCGACGCGGTGATGACACGCGTCTCGTTCAGCGGATGTCGGATGTCGGGAGCAATCCTGACCAGTTCGAAGCTGCGCGACGTCACCGTTGCAGAGTGCAAGGCTGACGAGATGAGCATGCGGATGGCTGCTGCCGAGCGGACCTTGCTCGAACGCACCATGTTGCGCGATGCGGACTTCTACAGCGCCCGACTCGATTCGTGTCGGCTGTTCGACTGCGATCTGAGCGGTGTTCAGTTCTCGATGACGGTCTTCAGCGACGTGCGATTGCATGGCTCGACGCTGGACGGTTTGCGCGGCATCGAAAGCATCCGTGGCGTGACGATCGACCCACAGCAGATGCACGACTTCACCCTGAGCTTGCTGGCTGCCCACGACATCGCCGTCGACAGCGACCGTGAGCAAACAACCGGCTAGTGCGTGACCAGGGCCTCGAGTTGTTCCAATGACTTCGTCATACCCTCGATGGTCTTCGCCCGCAACGGCCGGATCAAGAACCTGATCTGCTCGCGGCGAATGTCCCACGTTTCGCGAACCAGCGTGCCACCTTCGACCCGTTCGAGCTCATAGCGCCAGATACGACCACCGCCGAGGATCCCGACAATTTTGCTGCGCGCCCGCGGCTCCCACCCGATCAATTCGTTGTCGACGAACTCGACGACGGTGTTGTCCATCGTGTACTTCGCACCCTTCTTCATGTGGATACCGAAAACCGAACCGAGGTGCAGCCGTTCCGACGTGCCAGCGACCTCATGGACCGATCCCGAACCATCGAACTCGCAGTGGCGTGCCGGATCGGCCAGTACGGCAAAGATCTCGTCGGCAGGCGCAGCGATGATCCGTTCGACACTCGCGACGTCGCGCGTTGGTTTGGTGGTTGCTGGATTGCCGTCGGCGCTGGGCATCGGCACAACCTAATCGACGCAGGCCATCAACACGCTGCGCACGATGCGGGCGTTCTCGTTTGCGCCGCGATCGAGCAACTGGCCAGGGCTGACGGGCTGCCCACCGAAAAACGAAAGGAGGGCCACGGCCGGCGTCAATCACGCACCGGCCGTGGCCCCGATCGTGTCGGCCAACGAGGAGGCCCACACGACGAATTGTTGGTCTCGTCTGCAGGTTCAGCAGACGCCTCGAACGTGTTGATTGATCCGCCGGCCGGGGCGCCGTTGCCCCGGCCATGCGGACGTCTTGTTGCTGACGTTCAGCCAGCGTTCTGACCGCTCGATGTCACTTCAGCGCACGGCGGCGGACGACTGCCAGCATTCCGGTGCCCGCTGCGAGCAACAGGCCACCGAGCAAGAGGACCAACGTGGAGGATGTGCCCGTCGAGGGCAACCCGGTCGCCGGTGCCGCTGGCGCAATGGTGTCGCCGACGGCGAGCGGTGCTGCTGTCACCGGGACGGGAGCGTCGATCTGTGCGGCCGGCGTGGTCGGCGTGGTCGGCGCTTCGACGACGACGGCTGGCACGGTTGTGGTTGTCTCAGGAACCGTTGTCGTGGTCACGACCGGAACCGTGGTTGTCGTTGCGGGGGGGGTGGTTTCTGTCGTGCAGGTTTCCACCGTTCCACCGGTGAGTGTGAAGGTGGTCTGAGCTTCGGGCGTGATCGTGTAGCCGCTGGCTGCAGTTGCGACCACTGTGATGGTCTGGCCATCATTCAGCGATCCACTTGCCGGGGTGTAGATGACGCCCGCCGGGCCGTTCGTGCTGAACGTGTCCTTCACTCCGCAAGCGGTTGTCGTCACGACGGTCGGTGCGACCGGAGTGACGAGTATCGTGCAGTCCGCCGGCGCAGCGTTGAACGTGTGGGCGAAGACGGTGGTACCGGTGATCACGAACCCGGTGTTGGCCGTTGCCGTTGTCGTCACCGTGCTACCTGGGGCGACCGTTCCGGTCGTGGTGTACGTGACGTGGGGAGTGTTCGACGGCAAGATCACCGCAGCAGCGGTCGGCGTCGCACAGGTCGGCTCGGTGTAGCCGAGCGTCCCAGCCGTCACCTGGTTACAGGTACCGGCCAGGTTGACCGTGCCGCTGGAGGTTCCGGAAAATTCGTCAGACCACGAACCGTCAACGGCCAGTGTCGCCGTCGCTGCAGTTCCGGGCACGCCCGACTGAACGACGGTTGCCGTCATGTATGGCGTGGAGCTGCTGGCCGCAATGTCGGCCGGCAAACCGCTCAGCGTGCCACCACCGGTGAAGGTGTTGAGCGTGACGTGCTCCGGACTGTTGTAGTCGTTTGCGACGGTCCAAGTGACCGTGTAGGTCCCGTTGGCCTGGCAGGCCGACACGCCGTTGACGTAGTTGGCGTGGGCGGACGCGATTTCGGTGCCGATGGCCCCGACCCCGATCCCGGCGATGGCGGTGATCGCGCCGATCGCGCCGATCGCCCTCAATTTGTTGTTCATGCTGATGTGCTCCTCGTTAAGGTCTTTCGATTGACACGCTCCTGTGGAGCAACCGCTTCATCGATGCGTGTGGGTGATTGATTGGAACGGGCGCCGACTGGGCCGACCGGACCACCGCACGTTGCAGTGGCACTCCGTTCCGCTCGTTCCAGAAGAGTCTTACGGACCTTGGATCTTGAAAGATGATCTGTACGACTGATCCAGACACAGTCTTGATGATATGTCCATGAAAACCCACGTCAGGAAATGATTCTGCGACCGTGCGTGATATCAGAGAGAATCTGGTGGCTGCCACGTTGTCCGAGTCGAACCGCTGATCTCACGGAACGTCGACACGATCGCACCATACGTGTTCACGCAAAGGACCCCTCCGGTGGCATGGGAACTGATGCGATCATCTGGCCGAATCGGCCGACGATCGCAGTCGGCCCGCTGCTCGCCGCAAGAGCGCGTGCTTCACCCAGCGCGGTGAGTGCCTGCGCACCGTGACCGACATCGTCCGATTGTGTCGGCCTCGTACACTCTGCGGATGCGTCTGTGGCCCCGGCATTGGCATCCCGAAACGTGGGTGTGTTCGATGCGCGGACATTTCACGCCGGCGATCGACGCGGTGACCATCGGACCCGACGATGCCGAACTCGGCGCGGTGCTTTCCGGCGGACGTCGTCTGGCCCGCTGTCTGCGTTGTGACACGTGGATCGAGCACATGCCACCCGACCCGGCAGCCGCTCGGTGGCAGACCTTGCCATCGCTGCCGGAGCTGCTGAAACCACGGCGCGGCAAGCCGTTGCAGAATGCGATCACGATGCGTCTGATCTCGCTCAACAAAGCGGTGCATGCCTCGGTGTTCACGCTGCTCGCCGTCGCCCTACTGTTGCTCGAGACCAACCTGGCACATATCCACCGTTGGGCCCAAGGGATGATCGCCAGGTTGTCCGGTCCGCTCAGCGACACCGGGCAGCAGGCCAGCCGGAGTTGGCTCGCTCGCCAGGCCCAACGACTGTTCAATCTGGAGCCCGGCACGATCAAGCTGCTCCTCGGCCTCGCGATCGTGTACGCCGTGGTCGAGTGGACCGAGGCGATCGGGCTGTGGAAAGAGAAACGGTGGGCCGAGTACCTCACGGTGGTCGCCACGACGGGCTTCTTGCCGCTGGAGATCCACGAGCTGATCCAAAGGATCACAATTGTCCGCGTCCTTGCCTTCACCATCAATGTGGCACTCGTCATCTGGCTGGTTCTGAACAAGCATCTGTTCGGCGTTCGCGGCGGCGAGCGGACGCTGCACGAGGGCAAGGAATTGGACTGGGCATCGGTGCTCGCGTCGCCCTCTCCGGC
>JAYTOM010000079.1:0-2987 GCA_043747765.1 Actinomycetota bacterium | reverse complement strand
ACCCGCCCCTCCGGCGCTTTCAAATCCAAGACCAACGACTCTTTGCCGCGGTTGATGTGGAGATGCATCAACGAGACACCATCCACGATCGGCCACGTCATCTCGCGCACGTAGTCACCCGACGGTGCCTCGATCTTGATCACCTCCGCGCCGAAATCGACGAGATGGCCGGCGAGCGCTGCGGGGCCGTGGAGGGAGAGGTCGAGCACTCTGATGCCGGAGAGCATCGGTTGATCAGCTGGCGTCGACATGAAACATATGTTGGTTCGGTGCGGATCTGCGGAGCGAGACTGCGAGGCCGACAGGTTCGCAGTGCTCGACAAGCGCGATCGTCGCCGGGTCCGATGAGCGCGCGTATGCCCGTGTCCGGCCGGGCAGGTCGATGATGGCGGCTGCAGAGACCGGATTGCCGATTCGGTCGTGGGTGACCGAGCAGGCGGCGATGCGTCCGCTGGCCCGGTGGTCAAGTTGTTGTTCGACGTGGAACGGTTGGTTGCAATCGATGCGTGCCTGCACGGCTCGATAGTCCGGAGGCTCGACAGGGCCTGGCGTAGGACTGTAGACCGCCCAGCTGTGTTTGGTCATGTGCATGCCGACACCGGACACGAGTGCGTGCCCGCCGCTGGAGCGGAGTTGATGCACCATCTCCGCGACGGCGTGGGTGGTGTAGTTGCTGGACGGGCCACCATGGTAGGGCAGGCCGCCTGTCACGGTCAGTGCCCTGGGATCGGTGGCGTGCAGGCTGAGGGCATCGGTTGCGAACGCAACCGATGCTGGGAAGCAGCTGTACAGATCGAAGTAGTTGATGTCGTCGAGGTCGAGCTGGGCGTGTCGAAGAGCGGAGCGGGATGCCTCGGCCATTGCGGGCGACGCGGTCAGGAATGGTCGCTCGGCGAGGTGTGTCGAGTCGCGTCCGAAGCTCCAACCTCTGAGATAGATGCGCCGGTCGTGTGGGATGTGAAGCTCGTTGGCTCGTCGGTGTGTGGTGACGATCACTGCGGCGGCCATGTCGACGGTCATGATCGCGACCATGTACTTCGTGTACGGCGACGAGATCAGCCGATTCTGCGGGGTGGGTGTCGCGATCTCGGCAGCGTCGCGCCGTGTCGGCAGCCAGGCATGAGGGTTTTCGGCGGCGACCGCGTTGAACGTGGCGAAGAGTTCGGCCTGCTCGGTCCGGTAGACGGACGGATCCGTGCCTGTTGTGGCTCTGCGAGCGGAGTCCAGCAACGCGAACGTCAGCGAGGGCGCGAGGATCTGGTGAGCGAGTTCCGTCGCCGACGTCCATTCCGACAGATCGACCATTGGTTGACCACCGCCGGGTGCCGGGTGCGACCAGCCGGGTTGTTCAGCGATGTCGAGGAGACGTCTCTTGGTGGCCAAAGCCTCGGCTCCGATGATCATGGCGATCTCGGATTCACCGCGAAGCATCCGTTCAGCAGCGTGGATGATCATTCGTTGTCCGGAGGTCCCGGCCAGGATCGACATCTCCGAATAGCCGATGTCGAGACCGAGACGTTGCGCGATGCGGCATGGGAAGTCGTCGTAGGCCCAGCTCGCGCAGTGCACCGCGTGGATTGAGTCGACCGATCGCAGCAGCGTCGAACAGCCACTGTCATGTTCCGCAGCGCGGGCCACCTCTGCGCACATGTCGAGCGGCTCCGGCGCATCACCGTGGTGGTCTCGCCACGTGCGCCGCCCGACCCCGACGATGCACGGCGCGCTCGCATCGACAGCGCTCACAACGGGTGCACCGTTCGCTGCCGCCGCCAGTCACGGATGTACCCGGCTATGGACGTGGTTTGTGTCATGTCCTGCTGTTCCATGCTCGTTGCGATGGGCGCGGCAATCGTGCGGCGTTCTGTTGGGGGGCGGTGGTGAGATCAAGAGGCCAGTCGAGGATCGCACGAAGATGGACGGCGACAAGCGAGTCGTCGGGAGCACCGCGGTCTTCGAGAGACACGTCGGGGCCATCGGCGATGTCGTCGACGAGCAGTCGCCCGTCCTGGCCGCACGAGAACCTGACGATGATGATGCCTGTCGCGTCGAGCCTGTCGACGATCGAGTTCGCTGTCGAGATCGCATGTTCCTCGAGAGACGCTGCGAAAGGCGCTTGGGCGCCCGGTCGGCAGTCGTGTTCAGCGTTCGCGAGCACCGGGTAGACGACCTGCTGACCGGACGGGCGACGGGCGATGACCACGGCGAGTCCGGCCGCCAACGGTTCGTACGCTTCGAGCAACCAGCGCTGTCCGCTGCTGTCGGCCCACGCCTGGTCCAGCACGCTGTAGGGCCGCACCACGTGGACAGCGGGGCCGGTGGGTCCCCAACGCGCTGCCCGCAGGCGGACCGGCCAACCATGGCGTCGACCGAAACGTTCCACTGCCTCGGTGTCGCCTGAATCGATCTCTTCGAACTCGGCGACCTCGAATCCCCAGTCCTGGAAGACCGAGCGGGCCGCAAGCGGGTCACGGGCGAGATGAACCGTCGACGAGTTCGGTCGCAGTTTCCGCGCCGCGGCATCCATGAGAGCACGATAGGTTTGGTGATCGCAGCCGTAGCCGAGGGTGATCACGCCCGACCGGGCGACGAAATCATCGAGCGTGCCAGCTGCGGTGCTGGTCGCCCCGATCGCCCCGATCTCCCCGAGCGGCCCGATCTCCCCGAGCGGCCCGGGCCGGCAAGGAGTGAAGACGATCAACTCGATCCCGAGGCCTCTTGCAACCCGTTCGAACGTGGGTGCCGGTTCGCATCCACCAACGAAACCGACCGGCGCCGCCAGACGCACGTTCATGGGTTGCACCATTCGCAATCGGCGGGGTCTGCGACAGCTCGATCCCTGTCCACGGTCGAGGCTGCTGGGCAGCGTGCGCACCCGAACACGTCAGCCCGTGGGACCGGGACGCACCGCCCGCACAGCGCGCACGGCAGACCGAGCTCGAGCCGGACGATTCCCCAACCCGGCGTGGTGCACTCCGGACAGCACGCGG
>JAYTOM010000078.1:0-7603 GCA_043747765.1 Actinomycetota bacterium | reverse complement strand
GGCCGACGGCGGATCAGACGCCAGTTCTCGCGGCGGGCTTGCCGTCGCTCGCTCACTTGCACGGCACCACTCAATTCGATCTCCGCTGGCGTCGTCGGGGGGATGGCCGTTCTGGGCTTGGTAGTCCTGGGCACGAGGACGTCGGCGCCGGGCGTCGAGATGATCTCCTCGGGTTCAGGCACGCGCGGATCGAAGTCACTCATCGTGCCGTTTCCAATCGAACTCGCGGGTTGAGATAGGCGATGAAAACATCCGCAAGCAGCGTCGAGATCATGTAGACGATGCCAACGAGGAGCACGGCACCCTGCAGCACGGGCACGTCCTTGTTGACGACAGCGCTGAGCATGGTGGAGCCGAGACCGTGGTAGTTGAAGACCTTCTCGACACCGATGATGCCGCCGAAGAGATAGCCGACCTGCACGCTGATCACGGTGATCGTCGGGGCCAGCGCGTTGCGCAGGATGTGCTGGCGCATCACCTGGCCCTTCGACAGACCCTTCATCGTCGCAGTTCGTGCGTAATCGGCCTGTAGGCCATTGATGACGCCGGCTCTCGACATGCGGGCGATGTAGCCGAAATACGCCACCACCATCGCCAACGCCGGCGTAATGAGGTAACGGAACTGACCGATCACCGAGGTGCCGCGTGGCGGGTCGGCGAACACCCGACCGAGCTTCCAGTGCACGCAGAAGATCGACAGCAGCACCGCCGCGGTGACGAACTCGGGGATCGACGACGTTGCCAGGCCCGTGGTGACCACGACCCGGTCGGCCGGCTTGTCCTGACGGCGGGCGGCGAAAATGCCGGCGGCGATGGACACCGGAACCGTGATGATGAACGCCAGCAGCGCCAATTTGCTGGAACGGAACAGCGCCGGATAGATGATGCTGCGCACGGAGACGCCACTCTGATACGACGTGCCGAAGTCGAGCGTGAACAACCGGCGAATCGACGTGCCGTATTGGGCGAGCAGCGGCCGATCGGTGCCGATCTGATGGTTGTATCGCGCCACGTCCTCCTTTGCCGCAAAGGGACCAAGCACCCGCCGGCCGACGTCACCGGGCAGAACGTTGACGATGAGGAACACGATCGTGGCGAGGAGCCACAGCGTCACCACTGCCGACGCCAAGCGCCTGAGCAACAACCGTCTCATGGCGTCCCTTCCTGGAGGCAGTCGGTGTACGAACGAGTCATGAGGTCGTCAGACGAGTGGCACGCCACCAACGGCGGCGTGCCACGAGCCCGGACGAGGTTCGAAGTGAGCGTGTGCTCAGGCTACGAACCCGGCCTTGTTGCAGTAGAAATGACCGAGGCCCGTAGCGACGATGCCGGTGACCTTCGTCGTCGTGGCGAAGAGCACGTTGTAGAAGTACGGGATTGCGTACGGAACGTCCGCGTTGGCGATCTGCTGGATGGTTTTGATCGCCGCCTTCTGACCACCGAGGTCGAGTGACGACTGATACGCCTTCACCGCAGCACGGAACGGGGCAGAGATGTAATGCGCCGAGTTCCACTCACCGGTCGCGTAGGCCTTGACGAGATAGACGTCGGGGACGCCGCGTAGGCCATAGTCGACGATGCCGAAGTCCTTCCCGCCGTCGCAGCCGGCTGGCTCCACCTTCGAGTCGTAGACCTTGCACCAGTCCTCGTCGTCGACCTTCTTCTCCTGCGAGAGCGAGACGTTCATCCCGATCTCCTTCAGTTGGCTCTGCACGATCTGCGCAAGCTGCGGGATCTCCTGCAGGTTCGGGAAGTACAGCGTTGCCGCCAAGCCGGCCTTGCCCGCATCAGTGAGCAGCTGCTTGGCCTTGGCCACGTCACGTGTGCGCTGCGGTTGGGTGGCATCGAAGAATGGATAGATCGGAGCGATCGGGTGATCGTTGGCGACGTCGGCCTTGCCCTTGAGAATGGTGTCGATCAGCGCCTGGCGATCGATGCCGAGGGCCACAGCCTGTCGCACCCGCACATCGGTGAAGTCGCCCTCACGGGTGTTCATCCAGATCTCACGATGCGCTGCACCGCGGATCGAATTGACGGTGATGTTGCTGTCGTTGAAGAGCGCGTCGCCCCCGACAACGGAGAACTGTGTGATTGCATCTGCTGCGCCACCCTGCAGGCCCGAGACCAACGTACCGAGATCCTCGCTGAAGGTGTACTCGAGCTTGTCGAGGAATGGCTTGCCGCCCCAGTAGTCGAGGTTGGCCACGAAGCTCGCCCCAGTTGCCGGATCATACCGGGTCATCTTGAAGGCGCCAGTACCCGTCATCCGCTTGTCGAGCGTGGTGCCGAGAACGTAATCCTTGGGTGTGATGACCGACTGCGGGTTATACGCACCGACCTGCTGCGGAAACTGACCGTCCGGGCTGAGGAGCGTGATCTGGACCGTGAAGTCGTCGACGGCTTTCGTGGAACCAGCCGCAATGGACGCCTTCAGGTTGCTGCCGGCCAAGCGGTCCATGGTGGCGACGACATCGGCCGCCGTGAACGCCGATCCGTCGTGCCACTTCACGCCCTTGCGAAGGCTGAACGTCCACACACTGCCGTCGGCATTCGGCTTCCACGACTCGGCGAGCATCGGCTTGAGGTCGCCGCCGAGTGCGTCGACCAGGTACTCGAAGCAGGTGGTGACAGGGGTGTATGTGCCCAAGTCGGCCATCGCCACCGGATCGAGCGGGCCCGAAGGACTCTGCGCAGCGATTCGCAGCGTGCCCCCTGGCTTGATCGCGCCGCCCGCCGCTGTGGTGGCGGTGCCGGCGCCAGCTGTTGTGGTGGCGCCTCCAGCGGTGGTGGGGGTTCCACCAGCGGTGGTTGCCGTTCCACCAGCGGTCGTGGTTGATCCGGCAGCGGTGGCGGGGCTGGTCTTACTGCTGCTGCCACAGGCGGCGATGACGGTGCCCATGAACGCGACGCTCAGCCCGATCACGCTGCCCCGCTGGACGAACGCGCGTCGTGAGATCTGCCCCTTTGCAAACGCCTCGGTGAGTTCGAGTTCGACCGGGCTCGCGCCACGACGCAGTCGGTCAAAGATGGAATCGCTCATGAATTGTCTCCCCATTCAATGTCCCGTGTGGCCGGGCTTCGTGTCACCATAGGTGATCGATCGCGGAGCGGTCAACGATCAATCGCGGCACGGTCGAACCCGTAATACGCCGGAAACGCTTCCGACATGCGGAAGGTTCCCGAAATCGTTGACCGCTCCGAATCCAACGGTCAATCCAACGGTGGTGCCAGCGCTCAGGAATCGAGCGAGATCGGCTCGTCGTCGACAGCACCGAACGTGTCCACATCGCCGCTGAGACCCGCTTGCTGACGCACTTTCTCCGATACCTCGACCATGATCTCCGGATTGGCCTGCAAGTAGTTCTTGGCGTTCTCACGCCCCTGACCGAGTTGCTCGCCCTCGTACGTGAACCACGCTCCGGACTTCTTGATGATGCCCATTTCCACGCCGAGGTCGAGCAGGCCACCTTCGCGGCTGATGCCTTTGCCGTACATGATGTCGAACTCGGCCTGCTTGAATGGCGGCGCAACCTTGTTCTTGACGACTTTCACGCGAGTGCGGGAACCAACGACTTCGGCGCCATCCTTGATGCTCTCGATGCGACGAATGTCGAGACGCACCGATGAGTAGAACTTCAGCGCCCGACCGCCGGGTGTTGTTTCGGGTGAACCGAACATCACACCGATTTTCTCACGCAACTGGTTGATGAAGATGGCAATCGTGTTGGTCTTGTTCAGGTTGCCGGTGAGCTTGCGCAGTGCCTGACTCATCAGTCGGGCTTGGAGACCGACATGGGTATCCCCCATCTCACCCTCGATCTCGGCTCGTGGCGTCAGCGCCGCAACCGAGTCGATCACGACGACGTCGAGTGCGCCGGAGCGGACAAGCATGTCGACGATCTCGAGCGCCTGTTCGCCGGTGTCCGGCTGCGAGATGAGCAACTGGTCGATGTCCACACCGATTGCCCGGGCGTAGATGGGGTCCATCGCGTGCTCGGCATCGACATAGGCACAGATGCCGCCGTTGCGCTGCGCTTCGGCCACCACGTGCATGGCCAGAGTGGACTTGCCCGATGACTCCGGGCCGAAGATCTCGACCACCCGGCCACGGGGCAGGCCGCCGATACCGAGAGCAAGGTCGAGCGCCAAAGCGCCCGTCGAGACCGTATCGATGCCGAGCGATGTCTTCTCGCCCATCCGCATGATGGAACCCTTGCCGAACTGCTTGTCGATCGATGCCAGCGCCATCTCCAACGCTTTCTCGCGCTCCATTGCCATGACTCTCCTGCTCTCTTCCTGGGGTGTGTTCGGTGACGAGAGGCCGATCTCCACGGCCTCGATGTACTGAGCGGCACCATACGAAAGGGGTGTGACAGAGTGACGAAGTGCTCTGCCGGCATCGATCGCGTGGCGGACGACAGCAGTGTAACTTCGTACAAGCGTTCGATCAAGTATCTGCGCGCACGCCCTCGCCAATTCTTTTCCGAGCGGTGACGAGATCACTGTCAGACGGTGGTTCCATCATCAACTCGACGGCAAACCAGATCGTGTAGGTGAACGGATAGAACACGACAGGGAGGACGATGGCTCCTGATCCGAGGATGATCAGGAGCGGCCTGACCGACACTTCCGGATAGGTGACGATGATCGAAATCACCGCGGTCAGCACGAGCAGACCAAAAGTGAGGATGGCGTTGATCGTCGCTGCACCGAGTTCGAATCCGTCGAGACCGCGCTGTACCGACATGCCACAATGTCGACAACTGTCGTTGCGTTTGAACCATCCGCTGCGGAAGCCGGGACGGTCACCACACCAGGCACAACGCAAGGACGCTGCACGACGGATGAGCACACCGGACGAAGGACGCTTCACAGTCGCGGTCGGCCTCACAATCATCATCGTAACGACGTATCGGCACACGACGGCAATGGTCCGGCGAGTCTCTCCAAACTGTATGACAAAGCGGGAACGAACCCTTCTTCGCTATCCGACACCACACCGATGGTGGCAGGATGTCGCCCGTGCAACGCTCCCTCGCCGGTCTCCTCTTCGGTCTCGCATCGATCGTCGGCAGCCTCGCAGTGAGTGGCTTCTGGCTGAAGTTCACAGCGTTCTCACCAGACCACACGCGTACCGCCGCCGCCGCGGTACTCCAGGACAAGGACATCAAGAACGAGTTCGCGAACGTGATCACCACAGCAACGTCGGCGCAACTCCCCGAGATCGCTCCAGTGGATCTGCAAAACCGGATCCTGCAAGTGGCCGGTACGAATGCGGGCGCGGAATTGTTGGCCGGCATCATCGCCGACGCGCACGCTCACCTGATCGGGTCGAGTGACAAGCCCGTGCAGATCACGTCTGAGGAACTCGTCGAAGTGGTACGCGATCAACGCGCATTCCTCGCCCCCGCCGTGAAGCTGTCAGTTCCGCGGGTGGCGGCTCTGTCGGCGATGCGCCAAATCCTCAACTGGCTCGTACCGATCGCCGGCGGCTTCGCCCTCCTGCTCATCATCCTCGGCTTCGCTGCTCACCCCGAGAAGTCCGAACTGTTCCGCTCGATGAGCCTCTTGCTCTTTGGAATGGCATTGCTGCTCGTCGTGATCGGCTACGTCGTGCCTGCGTTCATCGTCCCAGCCATCACCCGCAGTGTCTGGGCAGGCATACTGCCCCGACTCGCGAGAGACTCGCTCGCCGTTCTTCTCGGAATCGTTCTCCTCCTGAGCGCCGGAGGCCTCGCATGTCTTGCCGGAGCCTCCGCTTCCAAACGACGCGACCGCTGGTCGCAGCCAATCCGACGGACTTCATACCGCGAGGAGCGACGCTGGAGCTGATCGCTCAAGCAACCAGTTCGTCGACGAATTCGCCGAAGACCGACGCATAGCGCATGGCGTCATCCTCGGTGTGCATGACGGAGATCAACCACTGCTCGTCGAGGCCGGGCGGCAGCAGAATTCCCCTGTTGATCCCGTGGATCCACTGCGCGAAGGCGAGGTCGAAATCCGTTGCTTTGTAGTCGCGGTAGTTCCGAATCGGCTCGGCCGCCCACGTGATGCAGCCCTTTGCTCCGAACTGGACCGTGTGCGCAGTGACGCCCGCTGCGTCGATGATTCCATCGCACACAGCAAGGAGTTGCTGATTACGACCGATGCATCCCTGCGTAGCCTCCGGAGTACAGATGTCCTGGAGCACGGCCTTTGCAGCAGCCATGCACAGCGGATTGCCGTTGTACGTGCCGAGATGCATGACGCGACCCTGAGTGATCTGATCCATGTATTCGGCCCGACCACCGAACGCTCCCAGCGGCAATCCCCCACCGATGCTCTTGGCGAGCGCGACGAGATCCGGTTGTACGCCCAAGGCACCGGTCGCACCACTCCAGCCCGCGGTGATACCCGTCTTCACCTCGTCGAAAATGAGCAGAGTGCCGTAGCGCTGAGTGATCTCACGCACTGCTTCGAGATAGCCGGGCTGCGGCTTGCAGATCCCGATGTTCTCCATCACGGGTTCGACGATGAAACATGCGACCTCGCCACTCCGCAGCGCACGTTCGAGGGCCTCGGCGTCGTTGTAGGGGATGACGATCGTGTCACCGAGCACAGCCGACGTGATGCCAGCAGTTCCCGGGATCGGCGTCGGGTTGTCGGCTGGACCGGCCCGGTCGAGCGGCGGCTTCATCGAAATCATCACTTCATCGTGGTGACCGTGGTACCCACCTTCAACCTTGACGATCTTGTCCCGACCCGTCGCTCCACGAGCGACCCGGATGGCGTCCATGGTCGCTTCGGTTCCGCTATTGGTGAATCGCCACAGGGGCAGTCCATACCGTGCAGCCAGCATCTCGGCGACATCCGCGTTCGTCTCACATGGTGTGACGAACAGCGTGCCGTTGTCGAGCTGCGCCTCGATCGCCGAGCGAACCAGTGGATGACAATGGCCGGCGAACAACGCCCCGAATCCCATGTCGTAGTCGGTGTAACGGTTGCCGTCGATGTCCTCCATCCAGCTACCCTGCGCCCGTGTGACAACGATCGGATGCGGGTCGTACGCCTGGAAGCTGGACGGAACGCCCATGGGCATCACGAGACGGGCCCGCTCGGTGGCGGCCTGAGACCCCTTGGTGCGCTGGACGTACGATGCGAGTTCCCGTCTGGTGATCTCGCGGGCTCGTGTTGTCAAATTGTTGGTGAGCGTGGAATTGGTTCCGCTCATACCGTTCTCCCTGCGGATTGCGTTGTTCCAAGCCTACCACACGACTGATTTCGTCGTGACGAAGAGTCTGACCCTGCCAATCGTGCGTGTACATCGAATGTGCAAACGGCGCTCCGCCGTGGCACACTTGCCTACTTCATGGTGGTCGTAGCTCAGCTGGTAGAGCATCAGTTTGTGGTACTGAGGGTCGCGGGTTCGAGCCCCGTCGGTCACCCGATTCCAGTGTGGTGCGCCGCGCCGTCGGCGTACCAACACTGGTGTCAATCGCGTGTTCGGTTCGCAGCCTGCGAGCCATACACTCGACAGACCACATTGCGCCTCTAGCTCAACGGCAGAGCAACGGACTCTTAATCCGCAGGTTCTGGGTTCGAAACCCAGGGGGCGCACCACAAA
>JAYTOM010000077.1:0-9510 GCA_043747765.1 Actinomycetota bacterium | reverse complement strand
AACGCGAGGCTGCCGTCCTGCTTGATCGTGATGCCCGCGTTGCCGGCGAGCGCCATCGATCCGGTGCCGACCATCGAAGTCACTGCGGAGCGGATCTGGTCGGCCATCTGCCGTACCGTCGAGTCTCCGGACAGAGGTGAGGCCTTGTTCGTCTTCGGGTCGTACTTGACCTGTGCGGCGATGTCGGCCAAGAGCGACGATGCCGCTGTGACAAGCGCACCGACGGCATCGGCCGTTGCGCCTGAGTCCCGGCCCACCGTGACCGTCACCGGCGCGGCCGACTGCGTGCTCACGTTGACGGTGACGCCGGGAAGGACATCCGTATACGAGTTGCTCGAGGAGCGCACCGAGTACGCGCCCGCGCCGGTGCCGATGGTGATCTTGGCGTCCTGCCCGGCCGACGCCTGTAGTACGCCGCCAGTGCCGGTGAACACCGACCCGTCGAGCGACACCGAGTTGGCGACGCCGGTCCGGGTCGAGTTGACCTGCAGCAGCCATGCGCCGTCGGACACCTTGACCGCGGCGGCTGACACACCGACGTTGGCGGCGTTAATCGCGCTTGCGACGGCGCCGAGGCTGCGGTCACCGGTGGACACCACGGCAACCGTCGCCTCGCCGACGCGCAGACCGCCGGACAGAGTCAGATTCAGCGTTCCCGAGCCGGTCAACACGGTGACCGTCGAGCCGGTGCCGGCAGACGTGACTGCGACCGAGGGGTTGCTGCCGATCTGCACGGCGCCGTCGACGCCGATGGACGACCCCGCACTGAGCTTCAGCGCGGCGAGGCTCGAACCCCCGCCGACCTGCAGCAATGCCGTCGAGCCTTCGTGCGTCGTCGCGATAGTGAGTGTGCCGGTGCCGTCGATGGATGCTTTTGCGGCAGCGCCGCTCGAATCGAGCGCGGCCTGAACCTGGGTCACGAGGGCCGACGCGGTGTATGTGCCGGACGCGATCGTGATGCTCTTGGCCACGCCGTCGATCTGCAGATCGAGTGTGTTGTTCGTGCCGTCTATCGTGGTCGTTGGTCCGAGTGCGGCGCTGCCGCTCCGCTTGGCGCCGGCCGTGGCCTGGGTGACCGTGACCGTGTACTGGCCGGTCGTCGTTCCTGCACCGACACCGACTGTGGAGATGCCTAGCCGGCCGACGGTCGAGGACACGGCGAGTGAAGCGGCCGACGTCACGACCGAGGTGCTCGCCGCTACCGCGTTGGCGGTGCGCACCCCGCTTGTCGAAGCGAGGCCGTCAACGGTGAACGACAGCGAACCGGGGCTCGCTGTGGGGGACGCGCTCGCGGTCGCCACGGTCGGATTCGACACGGATGACGAGAGTTTGCTCATCCCGTTCGAGACGATGGTCGCGGCCTGGGACTGCAGCGATTGCAGGCTGGCGCGCAGCTTGGCAACCGCCTGGCTCTGCAGGGTGGCCGCAGCCTGCTTGCCGGCCAGCGCCCTCTCGGGAGTGCGCTCGGCCGTCATCAAGCCGGTGACGATCGAGTTAACGTCGATGCCTCCGGCGCTGAAGCCGATGCTGGAGATGGACGACATCTGCGGGTTCCTTTCGACGCGTGCCTACGACAGAACGACACGAAGGGGCCCGGGTGGACGCCGAACCCCTTCGCATCGCATTGAGCAACCGACTACTGAAGGAGCTTCAGCACCGACTGCGGGATCTGGTTCGCCTGGGCCAGCATCGCCGTGCCTGCCTGATTGAGAACCTGATTCTTGGTGAAGCTCACCATTTCCTGCGCCATGTCGGTGTCACGGATGCGGGACTCGGAAGCCGAGATGTTCTCAGTGGTGACCTGCAAGTTGTTGATCATCGACTCGAAGCGGTTCTGCATCGCACCGAGGTTGCCTCGGGTCGTCGACACCGCCGAGATGGCGGTGTCAAGCGCAGTGATCGCCGCGGCGGCACCCGCGTCGGTGGTCACGTTCAGGGCGCTGACGGCGAGAGCAGCAGCGCTGCTGTTCGTGATCGTCAGGGCAACCGTCTGACCGGAGTTGGCACCGATCTGGAAGTTGCCACCTGAGCCACTCGCGGCGGCAACCGTGCCCACGAGACCGCTGAGACCGTTGGTCGCAGCGAGCAAGGGAGTACCGGTACCGTCGGTCACGGCGATCGCCGCGGTCGACCCGTTCGACATCGTGAAGGCACCACCGGCGCCGACGGCGTCGAAGGAGACCTTGAAGCTGTCTGCCGCGGCCTTGTCGACCGTGTTGCCCGTGGCACTCAACGCTGCCTTGACCGATGACTCGATTGAGGCCGCAGCACTGGCGCCGGTGAACGTGCCTGCCTGCAGCGAGACGGATATGGCACCCGAACCACCGGTGACGTTGACGTTGATCGTGTTGCCGGCGGCGAAGGTCAGCGACCCGTCCGTGTCGAACGACGACAGCTTGCCCGGCGTTGCGCCGTACGAGCCGTTGAGCAGCGCCACGCCACCGAACTTGGTGTCGGTGGAGACCCGCGTGATCTCCGTGGCGAGCTGGTTGATCTCCGCCTGGGCAGCGCTACGGCTGGCCGCATCGTTGCCGCCGGTGTTGGCTGCCTGGACGGACAGATCGCGCATGCGGGTCAGCATCGTGTGCACTTCGTTGAGCGCACCTTCCGCTGTCTGCACGACCGAGATGCCGTCTTGAGCATTGCGGGTTGCCTGCTTGAGGCCGCTCACCTGGGCCCGGAGACCCTGGCTGACGACGAGGCCGGCGGCGTCATCCGCGGCCCGGTTGATCCGGAAACCCGAAGAGAGCTTCTCCAGGTTCTTGCCGAGCATGACGTTGGTGTTGGACAGGTTGCGTGACGCGTTGTTAGCCATCACGTTCTGATTGATGCGCATGATTCCCTACTTCCGTGTTGGGTGTGAATGTCTCGATCCCGATCCGTGGGATCTGCCTGGGCTGGCACCTCTCGACAGTTCATGCGTGCGGCGATCGGCGCACGTAGGTCGCTGCGGATTCACCCGGCTATCCCCCTTGTGGTCACGCTTGGCCGGGCCGGAACTCCCAGTGCCACGGCTCGCGGTGTATGGCCTCGACCCACCCAAAGCGGTGTCCGTTGTCGCGGAGCCAGGCCAGCGCGGCCGGGCTGTCGGCATTCATGTCGACCGCCACGCCCCAGCCGTGGTTGGAGGTGCCCGGGAAGGCGGCCCATCCACCGTTGGAGGTCAGGCCCTTTTCCTGGGCGAGCAGCACCTGGTTGTCGTACGAGCGGTACGAGTCGGTCACCGACAGATCGACACCGTCGGCTTTGGCCGCGGCCACCATCTGCTGCCACGCTTCTGCTGCGGGAGCCCAGAGGCGGTGCTCACCTTGGCCGATCAGCTCGAGTGCCGACGCAGGGATCCGGCCGTTGCCGTAGCCGGCGAGCTCGGGTGGCACCGAGATCGCGGCGTAGCCGCCGACCCGACCGGTCGTCGCACCCGTGGGTGCGCCGGCCTGGGTGCTCGACGTCATCCTCCGTGTCGCGTACCCGCCGCTCAGCGACGAGATCCGCAGTGGCGCTGTCGCGGAATTGATCGTGTTCGACGCGCCCGTCGCGGTCTGTGTTGCTGGAGTCGCCTGCCGCTGCGTCATTACGCCGGCGAGGGCTTGTTGATACACGGTGCCAAAGGGGTCGAAACCCGCGTTCGGGTCGGTGGGTCCTGTCGACACGTCGATCGACGATGACGCTGTGGCCGTGTTGCTCGCCACACGCGAGCTCATCATCCGCTGGATCTCGCCGATACGACTCGTGATGTCGGGAATGCCGATGACCGATGCCGCCACGGCCGTGACCGTTCAGGATCGCGGCTGGTGTCATGGATCCGTGCAAAACCGTGCACGTCGATCATGCGACTACACCGTCAGCTCGACGTTCTACGGCCAGATGTCGGTTTCAACGAGGAGACAACCATGACGAATGCAGGCGCGAGTGCCTGGCAGATCGAGGACACGCTCGATGAGCTTGCGTCGCTGGCGTGGACGACGTTCATCGGCTCGCCGCTGGGCGCGTCGAGCCGAACCCGATCGGTGCGCCGGTCGTGTGCGCGTCCATCGCCATCTGTGGTCCGACGAGCGCAACCGTGTTCCGCTTCACCGATCCCGGTCTCGCTCGAGTCGGGACATCGACGGTGCTCCGCCTGCCCGTTTACGAGCCCGGTGAGCCCGACATCCACGAAGTGCTCGGCGAAATGGTGAACATCATCGGCGGCAACCTCAAGGGGATCGTCTGTGACGGTGAACAGGAGTGGGCGCTCTCACTGCCGGTCGTGTCCAACGAGATGCAGCACGCTCGGGGCGGCCGCCCCGTTGCCGAAAGTCCGGTTCCTCCCCGACGGCGGCATTCTCGGCTGCCAGATCATGGAGCACGTCTGAATCACCCACTTCCGGCCCGGAACCCACCTGGCCGATGTCATCGGTGAGGTCGTTGACCGGCCTGCGTCAGCGCGATCGCCCGTGGTCGTGCGCCTGCTCCCGACGCGCTCAGGCGCAGACCTGACGCCGCGGGAACTGGACACGCTTCGCCAGGTCGCCCGTGGCGGCACAAGCCGGGCGATCGCAACCGCGCTCGGGAGCACCACCTGCACCGTGCGCAACTCGGTGCAGTCGATCCTCGGCAAGTTCGGTGCGCACCCCCGGCTCGAAGCGGTCACGATCACCGTGCGTGCCGGGATCATCGACTACCCCTGGTCAACGCTCGAACTTGGGTGCAGGCGGCGAGTCGGTGCGCCGTGTCGGGCCGCTCTTGGGCGTGCCATTCGTGTCGGGTGAGGGGTATGGCGGCGATGTCGGTGTCGCTTATCTTGACGCCATTCTGATACCACTCGGTGTCGCGTTCGGCTCTGATGGTGAGCCCGGTTTCGGTGGTGGTCGCGGCGATCAGTTCGATGATGGTGCAGTGGGAGGTGAGTGGCCGGCCGCGCCAGTTCATCGTGATGTACGAGAACATGCGGTGCTCGATCCGGTTCCATTTCGAGGTTCCGGGCGGGTAGTGACAGACAGTGATCTCGAGGCCGGTCTCGGCCTGGCTGCAATTCGGTCAAGCAACTTCACCCTCGGCTTTGATCACCGTGTTCTGTGACATCCCCGACGCCAGAGCCACCCACGGCTTGCCACCCCGACCCAACATCTCTGCCGACGCCCCAGCCACCACACGCCGCTGGACCTCATTCAAATCCGGCAACACCACCCCAAAAAACCGCGCTAGCCCGCCCGATGTCACCTCCACAACCACAACCCACACCGCGCACACTAATCAACGGGAAACCCTTAACCTAACTATACGGTACCGACGTTCACCGGATCGATGGCATCAGCGCCGTGTACCCAGCGTGCTCGAAGATCCGCTGCATCATGAACCGCTGACTCGCTCATCATCGACCACCAAGATCCCAGACACCGTCACACAACCGAACGACCGCCCGTTCACCAGTTCGGCCTGCGCCACGACACCATTCGTCGGATCGCAGCAGCCGAATCGCCACGGCCCACCGTGAAGGGCTCGGCGACCGCCAAATCACGTGTGACAACGGCGCTGCGCATAACACATCAGCCATGAATCAACGTCCGTTCAAAACGGCGTGAAACATCGGCGATGGTCTTCGCGCAGGCATCGACGGACGCACGATCATCGAGAACTCAATTGTGGTCGGCGTCGCAGGCATCCCCGGAGGGTCCCAGATCCGGGCCGTGCCGCGATCACCGTGTTCATCATCGGCAAACGGATGAACACCGCTAACGATGGTCCCCCCAACGTGATCCTCATCTGCTCAACCCCTTGCAGTTTGCCGACACGGCTACCGTGCATTGCAGCGATGTCATGCTGCCATTCGGTCGCGTCGACGCCGCCTGCGCGATGCCAGGTTCACGTGTCGGTGGTGACTGGAAGCGAGATGGTGATGGTGGTGCCTTGGCTGGGTGTGCTTGCAGCGGTGATCGTGCCGCCGGCTCTGGTGATGATGCCGTGGGCGATGGCGAGCCCGAGCCCGGTGCCGTTGGTGGGATCTTTTGTGGAGAAGAACGGTTCGAAGATCCGTTTCAGGGTTTCGTCGTCGATGCCGTGCCCGGTGTCGCTGACGGTGATGACGACCCAACGGCTCGGTGAGCGACGTGTGCCGTCCGGCTGCGTCGGTGGGGCGGACGGCGCTTCGCTTACCGCACTGGCAACCGTGATGAGACCACCGTCAGGCATCGCGTCGTTGGCGTTGAGCGCAAGGTTCATCAATACTTGCCGGAACAGGTCCGGATCGATCACCACGCTGATCGCCCGTTCTAGCAGACGTGTCTGGAGCGACACTGCCGGGAGGATGTGTCGAAGCATCGTCGTCGTCTCGGCGATGAGGGCGTTGATGTCGGCACGCACCGACGTGATCTCGTTCTGCTTGCTCAACATCAGGAGTTGGCGGGTAAGTGCAGCCGCTCGCTCAACGGCCGCTGCGACTCCGGCCAGGTGCCCGACCGCTACCGCGTCGGGTTCGAGCGCCAACATCGCGAGGTCGGTGCATCCGAGGATCACGTTGAGCAGGTTGTTGAAGTCGTGGGCGACTCCGCTCGCGAGCCGGCCGACGGCTTCGAGATTCAGTCGCTGATGAAGTGCGTCCTCGAAGTATTTGCGTTGCGTTATGTCGTGGGAGTTCACCACTATGCCGCGCACGGCGGGCTCCGCGAGCAGGTTGGTAGTCGTTGCCTCCAGCCAGCGCCAGCTCCCGTCGGCGTGCTTGAAGCGGAACTGCACCGGCGCAGTCGGGTCGGTGTGGGTGGTCTTGTCCCGCCGACCGTCAGCGATGCGCCGAGCCTCGTCGGGATGCACGAAGTCGGCACCGTGTCGGCCGACGATCTGATCCGGCGTCCAGCCGAGTATGTATGTGACCGACGGCGAGATGTAGCTGACCCGACCGTCAGGGTCGTTGATCGAAACCAGCTCCCTCGAGTGCTCCACGAGCGCCTGGAACCGGCGGGCGGACTGCCGCTGCTCCGTCACGTCGCGTTGGATGCCCAGAAACCCCGTCAGGGTGCCGGACGGGTCGTGGATCGGGGTGATGTCCAGCTCGAGGATGAACTCGCTGCCATCTCGGCGACGGTTGATGAGTTCCGCACGGACCGGCGCGGCAGACTCGAGCGCGAACCGGATCCGGGCAAGCTCACCAGGGTCGGCGTCACGGCTGTGGAACATCCGCGGAGATCGCCCGATGATCTCCCCGCGGGTGTAGCCCGTGAGCTGGATGATCGCGTCGTTGACCCACAGTATTCGTGGCCCATGTTCATCGACCGAGGCATCCGTCACGATCACGCCATCGGACACCAGGAACGCCAACGTTCGTAGTGCGTCACCGTCGAGCCCGTCAGAATCACTCACTCACTCACACCCGCCGCCGGCCTCGTTGGTCCGCGAACTCCCCGGAGGGCCGCCGATGTTGGGGCAATCCGTAGCAGTCGAAACACAGACCAGGGCGCAGATGACGGTGTTGAAACGATTGGCAATTACAGCACAGAACAGTGCATCCCAGTACATCCAGCCGAGAGAGATGTCCCACACGTTCCGAGCCGACCCGAGGGGGTCGATCCGCTCAACCCAACTGGACGACCGTTCCTCAATCGTCATCGCGAACGTCGGCGTCGCCGATGACGTCACTCAGTGTGCGATGGCGTCTGATTCACGTGTGAACGTCGTGTGTTGTGAGTTGGGATGCGACATCGTCGGCGACGCGGTCGGCGGCGACCGCGCACGCGAGGGAGATGAGGTCCCAGAGCATGAAGTTGTGGACCATGCCGGGTTCGCGTCGGACCACGGTGGGTACGCCAGCGTCGGCGAGGTGTTGGGCGTAGGCTTCGCCTTGGTCACGTAGGGGGTCGTGTTCGCAGGTGACGACAACGGTTCTCGGCAGGCCGACGAGGTCCTCTGCGTAGAGCGGACTGATCCACGGATCGGTCCAGGCCGTGCGATCGGGAACCCATTGTGTGTTGAACCATTCGATGTCAGCGACCTCGAGGCCGTAGCCGTGACCCTCGGTCTCCATTGATGCTCCCGAGTTGGTGAGATCAGTGTTCGCATAGAGCAGGAACTGGGCATCCAATGAGACATCCGGAGCATCGTCGCGCAGACGGAGCGCAGTCAGCGCGGCGATGAGCCCTCCGGCGCTGTCGCCGGCTACCCCGATACGACCGTTCGTCGGTCCGAGTTCCTGCGGTGCGCTGGCGACCCAACGCACCGCGGTGACGGCATCGTCGATCGCGGCCGGCCACGGATCCTCGGGCGCGCGGCGGTAGTCGACTGCGACCACGGTGACGGTCGACGACGCGGCAGGCGCCGACAGGCGCGATCGTGGGTATCGAGGTCGCCGATCACCCATCCGCCGCCATGGAAATAGACGAGTACACCGGTTGCTGCGATTGTGGGGCGGTAGATCCTCACGGTCGGTCCCGCTGGTGCGATCCGCACGTCACGGACGTGATTGAGTTGCGGTCCTCGTGGGCGAGTCTTGGTTCGCTCGACAGTCGCCATGCGCAGAGCGTCGGCTCCGGTCGCTGCGGCTGACGGCAGGTTCAGTGCGGTGAACGACTGAATGAACTCTGCGAGTTCGTCGTCTGCGAACACGGCAGTCATCAGAGAACTGTCCCAGTAGCGTCGGCGTCGAGGGCGGCGCGAGCTGCGCCGGTGTGGGGCAGTTCGGTGACGAACGACCGTAGATCGGTGATGAGTCGGTCGGGTTGTTCGAGGGCGGCGAAGTGGCCGCCATCGTCGACGTCGGTCCACCGGACGATGGTGTTGGAGTGTTCGGCGTACCGGCGGATCGACGGGTCCTCGGCGAACGCGATCACGGCTGTCGGGACGCCAGAGTTGGTGAAGGCATTCGGGTTGGCGAAGAGGCTGGCGTATTCGGCGTAGACGTTGTTGGCGGTCGAGGTTGCTGTGCGTGTCAGCCAGAACAGCACAACGTTGGCGAGATGTCGCTGCCGGTAGTGGGGGTCGGCCAACGTTGCGGGGGCGTGGGTCCAGGCGTGGACTTTGTCGATGATCCAGGTGAGCAACGCTACGGGTGAGTCCTCGAGTCCGTAGCCGATCGTCTGTGGGCGGGTGGTCTGGATCACGTTGTACCCGTTTCCATCGGTGAGGAACGCGCCGATCGCCGCGACCCGGCGTTGTTCGACAGGGCTCAGCTGCGCAAGCGTCTGTTCATCGACGGGGCCCATCGGGATGAACCCGATGGTCGCGGCATTGACGTGAATCCCGCGGACATGGTCGGGGTCAACCCGGCCCAGGTGCGGGGCCAGTACGGCCCCATGGTCTCCGCCTTGCACCACGTAGTTGTTGTATCCGAGCTCGGCCATCAGCGCCGCGTAGGCGCGCGCTGTGCGATCGACACCCCAGCCCGGCTGGGTCGTGGGCCCGGACAGGCCGGTGCCCGGATGCGACGGGATGACGACGTGAAAGGCCGGGTTCGCCGGTGACGGCGGCGAGGTCAATGGTTCGATCAGGTCGATCAACTCGATGACCGTGCCGGGCCAACCATGGAGGACCAACAAAGGGATGGCG
>JAYTOM010000076.1:0-2633 GCA_043747765.1 Actinomycetota bacterium | reverse complement strand
AGCGCACGTTCGCATAGAGCACCTTGACGATTGCCTCGATCGTCGAGTCACCGGCACGGACCAGACCGAGCACCTGTTGCTCCCGCTCGAGGCGATGCGCGAGGTAGGCGTGCAGGAACGGTCGCACTTCGGTGACCGGGTTGCCGTGGGTCGGCCACAGGGTGGAATCGTGGCGACCCTCGACTTTGGCCAGCGAGTCCATGTACGCGCGCATGTCGCCGTCCGGGGGCGACACAACCGTCGTGCTCCAGCCCATCACGTGATCACCGCTGAACAACGCCCGCTCGGCCTCGAAGCTGAAGCAGAGGTGGTTCGACGTGTGCCCCGGCGTGAAAACGGCGCGCATCGGCGCCCCGCCGATGGTGGCCACCTGATCGCCGTCGGCCGCGTAGATGTCCGGAGCGAAGGCGAGGTCGATCGACTCCTCGACTGTGACGTCGCTGTCCTCGTCGTTGTCCACATCGACCGCTCCGTGCGGACCGAACGCGACGGTCGGAGCGCCGGTCTCACCACTCAGCCATGCGGCCAGCGGCGAGTGATCGGCGTGACAGTGAGTGACGAGGATTGCGCGCAGGTGGTGCCCGAGGAGTGCAGCCGCAAGCGCGTCGCGATGCTGGTCGAGCGCCGGCCCGGGATCGATGACAACGACGTCGCCGCCGGGCTCGCCCACGATGTAGGTACCCGTTCCGCGATAGCTGTACTTGGACGGATTGTTCGCGATCAGGCGGCGGATCAGCGGTGACACCTGTTCGACGACCCCGTACCGCACATCGTCGAGCGGTGGCACGAACGGAATCTCGACGGTCACGCCACCCACCGTAGCGAACGCCCGTCACGCACCATGACCGCTGTGGCGCTGAAGTACAGCGACGAGGTCGCCACTGACCCTCACCTCGCCGACCTCGTGCCCGTGGCCGAGGATCGGCTGGCGGACCAACGAATCGAGGTCGCCGATTTCGACCCCGAGCACCTCGAGCGCCGCCAGCATCACTGCCGGGCGCGCTCGACTCGATCCGTCGGCAATCTTGATCGCGACAGCACGACCGTCTGTCAGCGCAGCGGCGTACACGCCCTCGGCACCGTCTTTGGCAATCAGCCCGGGGATGTGTTCGATCAGTGCGGTCACGTCGCGGTCGGGACCACCGAGCAGGTACGGATGTCCGGACATCGCTGCAGAGATCGCCAGACCTTGCGGCCCCGCTGCACCGGTTGCGATGTTGCGGAAAGAGCGTGCCAAACCAATCAACGACATCATGTGCGCCGGTGCGCCGCAACCGTCCACTCCGATGTGGACGATCGGTTCCTCGGTGACTGACGGCAGCGCGGCGGTGATCGCGATCTGCAGTGGGTGGTCCACTGCGAGGTACGACTCCAGCGGCCACCGGTTGGCGACACACGTCGCCAACATGCCTGCGTGTTTGCCGCTGCAGTTCTGCTGCAGTGACGTCCGTCCGTGACCGGCTCGGATCACGTTTCGCGATGTTTCGCCGTCCAATGGCATGTCGGGGGTGTTCTGCAACGCCGACTCGTCGAGCCCAACTGATTCGAGGATTTCGGCGACAGCAACAAGATGAGCCGGAGTACCCGAATGGCTGGCGCAGACCAAGACGAGCAGCTCCGGCGGGAGCATCAGACCTGCCCGCAGCATTGCCAGCGCCTGGAGGGGTTTTGTCGACGACCTCGGATAGATCGCGACCTGTGGATCACCGACTGAGAATGCGATCGAACCATCTCGTTCGAGCGCGACCACCGCACCGCGATGCAGCGACTCGACGAACCCCGAACGAGTCGTCTCGGCCAGCACGGCATACGGATCGGTCGCCACCGGGGTCACCCCAGCGCTTCGCTCAAGACGCCGGCCAGATCACCCTTCGGTTTGACGACGATGTTCTCCAGACCGAGCCACGTCGCCATCAATTGCAGCTCCTCGGCGAGTTCGGGAGCGATGACCTCGCCAGGCACGCCGGGTTCAGCGAACGCCCCTTGGATCAGCAGTGTGCTGCTCTGCCGATCGGACTTCAGGTCGAGTCGGCCGACCAGTTCGTCACCGAGCAAGAACGGCAGCACGTAGTATCCGTAGATCCGTTTCGGGGGCGGCACGTAGATCTCGACCCGGTAGTGGAACCCGAACACCCGTTCGGTGCGTTCACGGAAGAAGATGAGGGAGTCGAATGGGCTGAGCAGGGCCCGCGCCGACACCCGTCTTGGCCGACGCGCATCAGGGTGGAGGAATGCCGGGCGTGTCCAGCCCTGCACCGTCACGGGCGTGAGCCGACCTTCGTCGACGAGTTCCGCGAGTACCTGCCGGGTCTTCGGCTTGTTCAGACGGTGGTAGTCGGCGAAGTCCTCGAACGTGCCGATCCCGTGATGCTTTGCCGCCGACATCAGCAGCTCCTTGCGCGCCTCGTGTTCGGTCGGAACCGGACGATCGAGAGCAGCGCGTGGAATCCATCGCTCCGTCAGTTCGTACTGTCGGGCGAAGTCGTTCGGTCGACGCCGACCGGTGACGACGCCCGACCAGAAAAGGTACTCGAGGGCGAGTTTGGCATCGTCCCAGTCCCACCAGGTGCCCTTCGTACCCACACGCGCATTGAACTGACCGGACACAACCGGACCGTCGGCCTCGATACGCG
>JAYTOM010000075.1:0-8329 GCA_043747765.1 Actinomycetota bacterium | reverse complement strand
TGTCAGCCTCAACTCGTCGAGACGGGTGAACTCGGGCCGCGCCCAATCCCGCCCGGCGAACTCGGCGTACGGGACACCGCCCCATTGGCCGAGCGCGGCCCCGAAACGTCTGGACGCTGCCTCCCCGTCCGTCTCGGCGCGGGACGCAGCGCACATCGTCTCGAAGCGCCAAGCATCCACCGAGCCCTCGTCGACGTCCAACGCGTACCCAGGCGGACGGGCAACGATCCGCGCGTCAGGGTGCAGCAGCCGACGCAACCGGGAGACGTTGCCCTGCAGTACGGCACCCGGGTCGGACGGCTGCTGCTGTCCCCACAGTTCGTCGCACAGATGGTCGACGCTGACGACATTGCCGTGCGCGGCCACCAGCATGGCCAGCAACTGCCGCGGCTTGGGGCCACCGATCGCCCCCGGCACGCCGCCGCGCCGGACCTCGACGTTGCCGAGCACGCGAATGTCCAGCTCCTTCCCCATGCGACGATTCTGCCAGCACCGCTTGCAGGCCGCTTGCAGAACGAGCGCGCGGAACGCCTGCCGGCTGCAGGTCCGCTGCACGCGCCCGCGCCCACCATGACCTCATCACCGGCCGCTCGGCCGGACGAACCAAGGAGGACCGACATGAGCAGCGAGACCGAGACGGCAACGGCCATCAACCCCAACAAGGTGCTGTGGGAGAAGGGAGACTTCACCCGCATCGCCGACACCATGCGCGCGAGCGGCGAGTCGTTCGTCGGACGCCTCGGCGTGCAGCCCGACCATCAGGTCCTCGATCTGGGTTGCGGCGACGGCACCACCGCCATTCCGGCAGCCCAACGGGGCGCGACGGTGCGTGGTATCGATATCGCCCGCAACCTGGTGGCCGCAGGCAACGCCCGAGCGAGGGGACTGGGCCTCGCCACATGCACGTTCGAGGAGGGTGACGCGTCGAACCTCGAGTCCGTCGACGCCGAGACCTTCGATCTCCTGGTCAGCGTCTTCGGTGCGATGTTCGCACCCAGACCCCACGAAACCGCTGCGGAGATGGTGCGGGTGGTTAAGCCGGGCGGTCGGATCGTCATGGGCAACTGGATTCCCGGTGATCCGACCCTGGTGGCCCAGATCCTGCGCATCAGCGGCTCGTACTCGTCACCGCCACCGGAGGGCTTCGTCAGTCCGGTTACCTGGGGGCTGGAGGACCACGTGCACGATCGTTTCACTTCGGCGGGCATCCGCGCCGACTGCATCCGCTGCGAGCGTGACACGTGGATTTTCGACTTCGCCGGCACCCCGGTGCAGTTCGTCGACGTCTTCCGCAACTACTACGGCCCGACGATGAACGCCTTCGCCGCCGCCGAATCCAACGGCAAGGCGACCGACCTCAAGGCCGAACTCGAAGACCTGTTCACCGCCCAGAACACCAGCGTCTCGCCCGAACGGACCATCATTCCGGCGACGTTCCTCAAGGTGACCGTCGACCGCTGAGCGCTCCAGCACGTATTCGTACTCGGTGAGGTCGGCAGGTCGATCTGTTGGCGGATGACCTCAATGAAGTCGGGCGCCCGCGTACGCGGGCGGTGCGGCGTACCGATTCTGATCCGTCGCGGGTTCACCTGTGCGAGTTCGTGGAATGCCAGCACCGCGTCGTGGGTCAGGTAGGCGTCGGCACCGACGCGCGGCGCGGCCTCCATGAACTGGTCCCGGCCGGTTCGTAGTTGGTCGTCGAATCTCCACAATCCGTAGGCGACGTGCGACAGTCCGCCCGTTGCTGCCAACTTCGGTAGCTCGACGGGTGGAATCTGTCCGATGAAGGGTCGGACTGAGTAGATGTCGTCGCTGTGGTAGCGGCGTGGTAGCAACGCTGGCCGAACCGGAGCGGAAGTCAGCGAACGTTGGCGAACGCCCGACCCGCAAAGGCACCAGCTCAGCCGTGCTTTCGCGCATGACGACGAACAACGGCGAACGCAACGAAGGCGTTTCCTAAACTGTAGACGGAGGTTCGAATCCTTCCGGGAGCGCCACGAAAGTACCGTGACCAGGTCATACGTGCCGAGTAGAATGAGTGAGCGAGGAACCGTTACACCCGATCGACACTCAATTCTCAACGTGATTGGGAAGGCTGGGGGAAGGGAGCTTCTGCCTTGCGCGACGTTCGCCGACGGTCGGCCTGACCGCTCGCACCCCACTGGAGCCGGCAGACTTGGGCCGGTAGCGCGATCGGACACGTCGTGGCCTCAGCCGCGGAGTGGGCGATGGCCCAGCCCGTCGAGGCCTGAGCGTCCGAGGCGCGACGTCCTGCCCGTCACGATCACCGGGAGGCGTGTCGTACAATTGGCGTACCAACGTTGACATCGAGACCGAGATCGTCATTGCCCGGCCGTCGGACGTCGTCTCGGCCTACGCGGGCGACCCGTCCAACGCTCCGAACTGGTACGTCAACATCGACTCGGTCGAATGGAAGACGTCGACTCCGGTGCGGATCGGGTCGCAGGTCGAGTTCGTTGCCAGGTTCCTCGGCCGCACACTGCGGTACACCTATGAGTTCGTGGAACTGGTGCCTGGCGAGCGTGTGGTCATGCGCACACAGCAGGGCCCATTCCCGATGGAGACCACCTACACGTGGGTTGCGGAGTCAGACGGGTCGACGCGGATGACGCTGCGCAACCGCGGTGAACCGGCCGGGTTCTCCAAGGTGATGGCCCCGATGATGAAGCCGGCGATGCGTCGCGCGAACCGCAAGGACCTCGCCAAGTTGAAGGCGTTGCTCGAGGCTCAATCCGCTTGAGTTCGAGGGGACATGGGAGCAGTGCTCACCGCTTGGCCTTCTTGGCCAGCGCGGGATGTGCGATCGCGGACTCGAGTGCTTCGTCGAGGCGCCGACCTCGGTCAACGGTGGTCAGAATGTACGCCGCCACCAGGTGTGCGCCAATCAGATCGCCTGGTGTTCACCTCGAGCTCGTTGCGAGGTGCGCCCGCCGTTGGCGAGGCGGGTGGTAACTCGTTGCCGAGGTCAGGTCCAAAGTCGTGCGGCGATGTCAGCCCAGAGCTGCCGAAACGCGACTGCCGCCGCCCTGGTGGGTGCGAAGGTGGCGACTGGTGCGCGTTCGATACCCATCCGTTCGATGACGCTTGCGTTCGGGATCGTTGTTGGCAGGAAGCCCGGGGTGTCGCGCATCAAGTGAGCGACGATGTCGCCCTGCAGGCGTTTACGGCGATCGACCATCGACGCGAACGGCAGCACCTCGGGCGCCGGCGGGTGGTCGGCAAGGAAGCCGGTGAGTTGGTCGAGTGTTGGTGGCCACGAGAATCTGCCCACTGGTGGCCAACAGATCCTTCACGGTGATGAACGCCCAGAGTGGCGAAATTCGAGGTGCGGCTCAAGTGGATCACATGTACAACCGGCGGTCGGGGACACGGGGCGATGCGTTGCTATACGTTCGCCTCACCCCGAGAGGTCCGGCGGTGCGGCCCAGCACACACGGCAGGGGAGGTTGTTCGCGTCAGCGTCGGGTAGTTGCGACGAGTGACTCGACGATGTCGTCGATCCCAGCCATTGACATGGCTTCGTCGCGTAGTGCTGCGCAGGCGGCGCGGTGTGCGGCAGAGGCCAGAACGCCCGAGATTGCATCGCGGAGTTCCTCGGGCCCGGCCGCTGCCGGATCTACGATCGTGGCGATGCCGAGCTGTCGGGCGATCTCGGCATTGACGAGTTGGTCGGCCCCGAGCGGGACGATCACCATCGGTGTGGCAGTCTCGATCGCTCCGAGCACGCTGCCGAGCCCACCATGGCAGAGCATCACGTCGGCCTGTTCCAACACATCGGCCTGGGGCACGAACCGCTCAACGGTCACCGATGGTCCCGCGGCGAAGTCGTCCGGGCTCACGTTTGCTCCGACTGTCACCAGACCAGACCATCCCCCGAGACCAATCGCGTCGATAAACGTCGCCAGCCTGCGCCGAGTGTTGAAGACCGTACCGACAGTGCCGTACACGAATGGCCCTGGGCCACCAGGGGATGTCCACGTTCCGGTCCGTGTCGAGGGCAGGCGCGCCCGCAGCGTCGAGGTCTGCGGCTCACCCTGGGCTCGGCCCCACGCAGGGGGCGTGAACGTGATCCAGTGATCGATCGGTAGCGGACCGGACAGCGGCGCGAGACCGTGCGCTGATCGACATCTATCGAGCACCTCCCAGTAGCCGTCAGGGAAGAAGGCTGTGCTGCCGGGTTCGGTCGCCCACGCAGTCATCACCAACGGCAGGTGAGTCAATTCCTTCACGGTCGTCATCGTCGCGACAGTCGCGTACTCGCCGAGAAGGAGGTCGGGCTCGTCGGTCGCGACGAGCGACATCACGTCCGCGGTGAACGAAGGTGTCACGTCCCGCTCCACCATCGCTGTCCAGAACGCCAAGCTGGCCGCACCCACGTTGTTCACACCCTCCGGCCACGTGTCCAGCGCCGCGTCCCAGCGAAAGTCCGGCCCGACCCCAACAGCATCAAATCCGCGGCGCTCAACGTCGGCGACGAACGGTGCCGATGTCGCAAACCGAACCTCGTGACCGGCACTGACGAGCGCCCGTGCGACCGGAACCATCGGATTCAAGTGCCCATCACCCGGCTGTGTCACGAACAGAACTCGCATCAGCGGACCCTACTCTCGGCACGAGAACCACGACGGCAGGATGTACTGCTACAGAGGCCCCGCCTCCACGGCAGGCACGTTGTCTCATCGATGTCCCTGCCCCCAACGTGCCGTTGGTGGGCACCCCAGCAGCCCAGTCAGGCGACCACCCTCAGCGGCCAAATGGCCATCAGCGGGCAGGTCCAGATGGCCGCCAGTGGGCAGATTCACCTGTCCGCCGACAGTCGAGGGTTCGTTCGGACAAGGGGGTGGGGACGATCGGCACGATCAGCGCGTCCGACGGCGCCGGGCAGATGATGCTCCCGAGCGGCCACTACAGAGCTTCATTCTCTCATTCAGCGCCGTCTTCATCGAATTCCGCCGAACGTGGGTTCTGGTTCCGAATGAGGAATGCTGTGGGCATGTTGGACGACCGGATGCACGTGGTGATCATCGGTGGTGGCTTTGGTGGGATTGCTACGGCCAAGGGTCTGGCGGACGCACCGGTGCGGATCACACTCGTCGATCGCCGCAACCATCATCTTTTTCAGCCTTTGCTGTACCAAGTGGCGACCGCTGGGCTCGCTCCTGCCGACATCGCCCACCCGATCCGGTCGATCCTCGCCGACCAGTCGAATGCCACAGTGTTGCTTGGTGAGGTGAGCGACATCGATCCCGACGAACACCGGGTGCAGTTCGCGGACGGAGCTCACGTTCACTACGACCGTCTTGTGCTGGCGACCGGAACCCGCCACTCCTACTTCGGACACGGCGAGTGGGAACAGTACGCCCCCGGACTCAAGACCGTCGAAGACGCGATCGAGATCCGCCGCCGCCTCCTGCTGGCGTTCGAGCGTGCCGAACGAACCGCTGACGCAGACGAGCGTCGTGCGCAACTGACCTTTGTGGTCGTCGGTGGCGGGCCGACGGGTGTGGAGACGGCTGGCGCGATCGCCGAGATTGCGTTCAAGACACTGACGAAGGAGTTCCGCTCGATCGATCCGTCGTCGGCGCAGGTGATCCTTCTCGAAGCCGCCTCGCGCATCCTCGGGACCTACCCCGACAAGCTGGCGGTGAAGGCCGCACGTCAACTCGGTGACCTTGGCGTCGACGTGCGCACTGGCGTGACTGTGACCGACATCGACGATCGCCGCGTCGAGACTTCACATGGGATCATCGCCGCGCGAACCGTCGTGTGGGGTGCGGGCAACGAGGCGTCGCCGCTGGCCCGGGCGGTTGGCGCCGAGACCGACCGGGTAGGACGGGCGATCGTCGGCGGCGACCTCGCCGTGTCGGGTCATCCGGAGATCTTTGTGATCGGCGATGTGGCGCACGCCGAGTCGAACGGCACCGTGGTTCCGGGCGTGGCGCAGGGAGCGATGCAAGGTGGCAAACACGTCGCCCGGGTGATCCGCGCGGACCTCGACGGCGACGACCGGCCGGTCTTCCGATACCGCAACAAGGGTGAACTGGCGACGATTGGCCGATCATCGGCGGTCGGGACCATTGGCCGGTTCCAGCTTTCGGGGTGGATCGCCTGGATGGCGTGGTGGGCGATCCACATCGTGTTCCTCATCGATTTTCGGAAGCGCTTCATTGTCTTCTTCAGCTGGGCGTGGAGCTATCTCACGTTCCAACGGGGAAGTCGGTTGATCACGAGCACGTGGTCGCCGAGAACCGATGACGGCCCACCGATGTCCGAGCCAACCTGAACAACAACAGCAACGGCCACGGGAAGCTCCGCCGCGCGTTCTCGAGCACCGGGTCTGTCAGAAGCGGGTGTCGATCGCGTCCGTGACGATTGATCTCGGACGGAGGCGTGACTCTGGGCTGTTCGCAACTGCTGTCGTCGCGTTGCGCTTGATGCGGCACGGCTCAGGACGTTCTTGACAGCGATTGCCGAGTGGGGATCTGCGGGTCAGCGGTTCCGATATTGACGATCAAGCTGCTTCTGCTGGCGGTGACTGCGCGTTGGCGGTGGGCCGGGAGCGAGGCACCGGATCGGTAGCAAGCTGCGTTGGTTGGCGGAGTCGGGACCGGCCGGCTCCCGAATAGACCTAGGGTGCTCGGTTATGACGGTGAAGGTTTTGAGCAACGAGGATCCTTTGTTGTGGGGCCGACTTCGCCGTCCGGATCCGCGCCGCGTGTTGGCCGTCCGAGGTGTCCACGACCATGGGACCTCGGAACCGCTTGTCTCACCCGATGCAATCATCTACTGCTTTTTCGGGGCGTCGGGATGATCCTGCTCGATGGGGCGCCAGTCGCCTCGCTCGAGGAATACGTCAAACGCGGTGGCGGCGCTGCGCTGGGTATAGCGGTCGAGTCCGGGCCTGACCACGTGCTCGATGAACTCGGGTCTTCGGGTCTGCGAGGTCGTGGAGGTGCCGGGTTCTCGACCGCTCTGAAGTGGCGTTCGATCGTTGCTGGCGGTGCGGAGGCCGGCGAGCGTTTTGTTGTGGCCAACGGTGCGGAGGGTGAGCCGGGGACGTTCAAGGATCGCGCGCTGCTGCGCCATAACCCGTATCTGATGCTGGAGGGGTTGTTGGTTGCTGCGCGCACGGTCGGTGCTCGCAGGGTCTTTGTTGCGTTGAAGTCGTCGTTCGAGTTCGAGGCTGACAGGGTGGCGCTGGGGGCGGCCGAGATGGCTTCGGCCGGGTGGGCCGACGATGTTCAGATCGAGCTTGTCCGTGGCCCAGATGAGTATCTGTTCGGTGAGGAGAAGGCGTTACTCGAAGTGATCGAGGGCGAAGAGCCGCTGCCACGCTTGTTCCCGCCGTACTTGTCTGGGTTGTTCACGACGAACCCGCAGGTGGGTTGGTCGGCGGGAAGAACACTCGCCGACGTCGGGTCCGAAGGGTCGAATCCGACGTTGGTCAACAACGTCGAGACGTTGTCGACTGTCCCGGCGATCGTCGCGAACGGTGGGGCGTGGTATCGGGGCTTCGGTACGGCGGAGTCGCCGGGCACGATGGTGTGCACGGTGTCGGGCGACACCCTGCGTCACGGTGTCGGCGAGTTCGAACTCGGGACACCCGTGGCGACGGTGATCGCAGAGTTGGGCGGTGGGATGATGGATGGTCGAGCCGTCAAGTACGTGCTGTCGGGGATCTCGAATCCGGTACTGCGAGGCGAATTGATCGATACGCCGCTCACGTACGAACACATGGAATCGGTCGGCGCCGGTCTTGGGACGGGTAGATTCATTGTCTACGACGATCGCACCGATCCCGCCGAGTTAGCCCATGCTGTCTCGCGTTTCCTGAGCGTCGAGTCGTGCGGCCAGTGCTCGGCGTGCAAGCTCGGTTGTCAAGCGATCACCGAGTTGTTGTCGGGTCTCGACGGCGTCACCGAGGGTGCGGCGTACGGCGACATCTCGGCACGCTTGGCGAGCGTTACCGATGCGTCGCGTTGCTTCCTGCCGTCCCAGGAGCAACGCGTCGTGACGAGCCTATTGTCTGACATGCGCGACCCTGAATCGCGTCGTCCAGCACGAGGGCTGGAGCTGACCAAGATCGTTGACCTTGTCGGCGACCGATTCGTCCTCGATGACACCCATGCCCGCAAGCGCCCCGATTGGACCTACGAGCCCAAGGCGAATTGATCGAACCGCACGGTTTGCCGCGTGGATGGATTCACGTGTCAGCTGCTGACCTCGTAGGCGCAGACGTGCGCACCGGCGGTCTTGTGGGTGACGCGTTCTACGGTGGCTTCGGGCAGGAGCTCACGTAGGTAGTCGA
>JAYTOM010000074.1:0-34330 GCA_043747765.1 Actinomycetota bacterium | reverse complement strand
TTCGAAGGGTCCTGGGACACTCCGCCGGGCGCAGGCGTTTTAGGCGGTTGCGCAGTCGGAACAGTCGGGCGTGAAGGATTCCCGGGATCCGTCCGACCGGCGAATTCTGTGCGGGCAAGTTCGGCCATCGTCTCCGGTACTGGCGTGCTGGTGTTCATCATGCTTTCCAGCTCGGGTCCTGTGGCGGTTTTGATCAAGCTGATCGCCGCCGGGACGTCCCCGTCCGCGAGCTTGTTTTGGACCATCTGAGCGATATCAACTTCATCGTCTTCGAGTGCCTTGCGAAGAGGCACGATCGTCCACAGGTAGGCAATGATGAAGAAGACGACGACGCCCAAAACAGCGATGGCAATGCCGAAAGCAGCGCTTGCCGGTCTGTTGCCAAGCGCCGGCGCAATACCCTTCCCGAACCGAGACAGCGCACCGCCGAGGCGCCCAAGGTTGACGAGCGACAGCCCGACCACGATCGTGGTGACCCAATCAGAAACCTTGAGAAGGTTGCTGTTGGACGCGAACCGTGCACCGGCGGTCGTCTTGGTGGTGGTCGTTGCGTCGGTCGCGGAGTTGTTAGCAGGAGGGTCGACGCTGCGTGGCATCCCGAACAGCATGCCGAAGAGCGCTCCGACCCCGGCGGCAGCGAGGAGCACGAAGACGGACGCAGCAAGGGTTTCCAGGAACCCACTCGTGGATGACCTCGCTCCAGAAGCGAAGCCAACGCAGCCGAGGACCAGCACGATTGAGAACCCGAACGTAAAGCGATAGATGCCGTCGGCCAGCCGGTTAGCTGACGGCTTGATCGATTTGGAAGAAGACGCAGTCATGCCTGCGCCCGGACTGGGCTTGCGTCTAAAAAGCACGCGGCGACCTCCCGTCGGTTGCATCACTGAATCGCGAGAACCCAGACTCCCATTTCACGAGTGCCCCTTTTGCTGACCGTCAACCCCTGCCCGACAATAGCTGCAAGTGCTTCCCATGGAACGCCTCGAAGCATTGGCTAGAAGTCACCGTTCAGTAAGAGTTATACGAGTGTCGTTTTTGAGTGGATGCCGCGTGTTGGTGGTTGAAGCCTGTTTCGGATCGTCGTTTGTCGGATCTGGTGTCGGTGGGGGTGTTGACGCGGACGTTTCCGACGCGCGTGGTGGATGAGGTGATCGCTGGTTGTGAGCGCACGGAGCGGCGTCACCGGTCGTTGCCGGCGCGGACGATGGCGCAAACGGGAGTGTCGCCTTTGCCAGACACGATCACCAACAGATGCGCCGATCTGGCGTGGCGCCAGGCGATCAGGGTCACGTCGATATGTGCTGCGCGTTCTGTCGTTGGCGGCCGGGGTGTGATGATGTCGATTATGACCTCGTTGCCCGACGCGTGCCATTCGTGAGTCTGCTCATCGTCGGTTTCGCAGTTCGTGCCGCTGGCCTGGCAGGCCCCGACTGCTGGCAACAGCAGAACTGGTTCCCTGCGCGAAAGTAAATTAACGCACCCACGCGGAATCATGCAGGCAGGCCGAACCCAAACGCCCGTGACGTTGTCCGTTGCGAGCGAAGAAGTCCTCAGCGATAGTCGTCGGAGGACGCGAATGGATTCGTCAGCGCGCACAACGCAAAGCACCCCGGCGCGCACATCATGTGAGGGAGCGCATCCCTGCCGCCGGTTCCGCAGCCTGTCGTTATGTCCACTCTGGAGGTGGCCGGCAGGTAGCGCCGAGCGAAACGGGACCCCCATGGGTCAGCCGCGTCAGCTGGTCAAGCTGTTCTGCAACCGGGCCGACTGAGCTCCACTCGCCCAACTGGATGCATAACGAGCAGAAGGAGCGCTCCCCACTCCTCGCGCGCGGCGCAGCCTGACTCGATGGACATCGCGACGGGGTGAGCCCCTCGTTGGTGGTGACCGGTCCGGAGCAGTGTCGGTGAAGCTCCGAGCGGCGCCCGCTGGATCGGCCTCAACGGTCCCTACACCGCGAGTTCAAGACGCTCACAGCTCAGCGACTGCGCGCAGACACGGCTTGTCGGACCGCCATCGACATGGATCTCAGAACGCGACCGTGAGCTGCGAGCGACGCTGGTCGACGGCAATGAGCGGCTGCCGCCGCACCCCCGCATTCGGGCATGGAGCGAGCGTGCGCCGGACGCGCCGTGTGTGTACCCGCTGAGCGAGCCTCGTGGTCTGGGAGGCGGCTGAGGCCCCGCGTCACCAGTTGCGCATGTGCCTGCTCAACGTATGACCTCCCGTTTGCTGGCCTGGTTGTGCGGTGGTCGCCTTGGCTGACGAGACCGCCACAGGCGCTGCACAGCCATACAGGGCAGGATCGTGCGGCGGGGTCCCGGTCAGCGTGGGTGGGACGCGGGCCTGTAGCGTCTGCTCGATCGCGTAGGCGATGCTGAACAGTGTGGGCTCCATCATGAATCCCGACGCCAGCAACATGCCGACGGGACGACCGGTAGGTGTGTAGCCGACCGGCACGTTGATGCTGGGGTATCCGCTGATGGCAGGCGGAGAGGTGCCATATCCATATGCGGTCGAGATGATCGCATGGAAGCCCTGGTCCAGGAACCCGTCGATGACCCGCTTGCCGAAGTTCTGCTTGGTTGCTGTAGCGGCAAGGAACTCGGGGTCCGTCAGATCGCCGCTGGTCGCTTCGGCCAGTTCGAAGATCTCCTGTCCGTACCACTTCATCTCGTCGTTGCAGTGGTTGACGTTGAACTGGATCAGGTCGGCAAGCGTGCGGATCTTGGTGTTCTTCAGGGTGGCCAGGTATTCCTTGATTTGCACCTTGAACTCGAACAGCAACGCTGTGAACTCGTCATCGCCCGGGATGCGACCGTGCTCGTCGGGAGCCGTTGGATCGGCCGATTCGACGTCGATGATCTCGGCCCCGTGGTGGCGCAAACGTTCGACGACTTCGTTGAGCACAGCCGTGATCGCGTCATCACCCGGACCGAAATCGCCCTGAACGTAGCGACGGTCGTAGGCAAGTTTCGCACCCTGCAGCGCGTGCTGATCGAGGGAGTCCGTGTACGAGCGCGGCACGCGATGCCCCATGACCCTTGAACCAGGCACACGGATGACGTCCATGAGCAACGCAGCGTCGCGCACCGACCGGGTGATGGGTCCGGCGGTGTCTTGCGAATGGGCGATCGGGATGATCCCGCTGCCCGACACCAGCCCGACTGTGGGCTTCATGCCGACCAGCGACTGCTCTCCCGACGGGCACGTGATCGAACCGTCGGTCTCGGTTCCGATGGCGACGGCGCACAAGCTGGCCGCTGCCGCCGCTGCCGAACCGGACGACGATCCGCACGGATCGAGGCTGAGGTCGTATGGGTTCCGAGTGAATCCGCCCCGAGCCGACCAGCCATTGATCGGAGCGAAGCCGCGGAAGTTGGCCCACTCCGACAGGTTGGCCTTGCCCAGGATGATGGCTCCGGCTTCGCGCAGCTGACGGATCAGCGCCGCATCGGCGGGAACGCGACTACCGACGAGCGCCAACGAACCTGCCGTGGTTTCCATGTCGTCGTCGGTAGCGATGTTGTCCTTGACGATGACGGGAATGCCGTGCAACGGTCCGCGTACCCGTCCGGCTTTGCGCTCCCGGTCGAGCCGCTTGGCGATCTGGAGCGCGTCAGGATTCGTCTCGATGACGGCGTTCAACACGGGGTTGAACTCGGCGATGCGATCGAGATACCCCTTGGTCAGTTCGAACGAGGTGAGCTTTCCCTCGCGCATCAACCTCTGCAACTCACTGACGCTGCCTTCGATCCATGGTGTCGCACGCCTGTCGCTAGTGCTCGGTCCAGACGCAGCACGTGCCCCGGTCGCCGTGAGTCCCCCGGTCACGACGTATGCCACCCCTGCAGCACCCAACCCGACGAAGTTCCGTCTCGTCCATTCGCTGTTCATCCGTCCCCCTTCTGTCAATCCCCGGTGTGACGGTAACAGAGCGCACGGGCACGATTTCCGGGCGGGTTCCGAGTTGGTGTCGGCCAAGTGCGGGTCGTCAAGCTGCGCGTTCCAGTTCAGACGTCGAAGCGGCCCGAAAACGGCGTCGGCGCAGAGGTCGGTACGAGGGCGCAATCTGGGTGCCGGCGAAGGCGATTCGCCGATCTGTACCTCTTCGCACGGCGGGTGGCTCTCAGCCGAACTTGCGCATCGACGGGTGACAGTGACTTCCCACCAGACGATTTCGCGCACGTCAAAGCCCCGGCGCTCGGCTGGAAGGTGCCCGACCCGTCATTCGCCGATACAACGCCGGCCAACGACACGCAGGCGGAAACGACGTGCACCGCTCAGAAGAGCACCTTGGTGTCCATGAACTGTTACCCACGATGGTCCGCCCGTACGAACGAGGTCAAGTCAGAGGCCAGCTGAACTCGGGCAGCCGGCGTCGGCCTTCGCAACGTCGGGATCAGCTCGGACGCTCCCGACACCAGCGACTAGCTCACACGACCACAGCGATGGCCGACGTCCAAGACGCTTCCGAGGAGGGCAGCAGCGATGTGATACCACCCGTCGTTCAAGAGGACCATTGCCCTGTCGTGGACACCGAGCGTCTGGTCTCTGCGCGTTGCTATGGCGAATGCTACGGATACCGCGTATCGGACCGCTTTGACCACTCTGAGCTGGTTATCAGGATCTCATCGCGGAGTCCCACTCTCCCCGCAAATGGGTATTTTGCAGGCCACCGGTGCTCACCAATGGTGAGCGCCGGTGCCTGTGAGCTGGGGCGATGGTACCTGATTCGCTCAGCTGCCCGGTTGAGCCGCTCGAGTGTGCTCGGCAATCGTGGCGGCACTGGTCTCCCAGTCGCGCCTACGCCGCGTATCACCAACGTCGGGACCTTGATCGCCGACAGCGGCTCGCGTGATGGGTCTGCGTCGGCGATCGCCTCGTGTCTGCAGGCTTGCAACGTTGCGGGTTCGTTCGATATCGCACCGAACGAACTCGCGGCACGTCGGTTCATCGAAGGCGCGCCGGTCACCGTTGAGGAAACGGGAGTAGCCGACCACACGTACTCGACCACTGACCCGGGTCCGACCAACCCACTTCGGCGCTCGCCACGAACCGCCCGAGCTCCTCCGTCGGAGATGGGGGCCGACGGTCCCCTGGCGTCACCGCAAAGCTGCTGATCAGCACCAGCGAGAGCACGCGATCGGCGAAATCGAGCGCAAGCAGCTGGGCGAGGGCCCCGCCGGCCGAGACACCAACGAGGTGAGCTGCCTCGAGACCATAGGCAGGATCACACCCGAGACGTCGGCGACCAGGTCAGCGCCGTTGTACGGTCGGTGTCAAGGTCGTACGTCACCGATCGGCCGGTGTCGCGGTGGTCGTAGCGGATCACGAACCGCCCGTCGCCAGCGAGCATCCGGCACAATCGCTCGTCCCACCAGAGCATCGAGCCGCCAAGGCCCATGACGTCCTTGGAATGCATCGACAGGAAATTGATGCGCGCAACGCAAGCCGATCGCCGGTACTCCGGTGCGTGCCGACCAACCGTGAACTGCCAAGGGTCTGAGAGCGCGCGACAACGGCTACCCATATCGCAATGTCGTGGTTCAAACCTGTCGAGGCATCATCGGCGCTGCGGACCGTCCTTGCCTGTTCGTGGACCGCTGCGCCGACTGGGCGGCATCGACTCGTCCCGGATACGTGCATCGATCTGCTCTGGACGAGCACGAACGAGTTGTGGGTGTGCGGACCCGAACGCACGGGTTGGGACTTCGAGGTACCGCCCGGGTCGACGATCGCTGGTGTACGGTTTCGCCCTGGCACAGGGCCTGCGCTCCTCGGCTTCTCGGCAGCAACAATCGCCGATCGCCGCGTCACTCTCGCCAGCATCCTCGACGAGACGACAGAGACAGCCGTGCTCGCCGAGACGGGCGGCTGTTCGGATGTCGACGAAGTCCGTGCCGTGCTCGAATCTTTCGTCTCCCGCCTTGCTGCGACCATCGGGTCCCGGGCAGACACGACGCAGCACCTCGAGTTCTCCGACCGTGTCCTGGATGTGCTGGCGTCGTCGCCGCTTGCCAACGCCGCCCGACTTGCGCACGACCTCGGTATGACACCGCGACAACTGCTTCGTCGGTCGCTGTACAGCTTCGGCTACGGACCGGCGACGCTTGCCCGACTCCTGCGCCTACAGCGGTTTCTGGCGCTTGCATCCACATCGAAGCACGATCGGCATCGGAGCATCTCCGCACTGGCGATCGACGCTGGCTACAGCGATCAATCACACCTCACGCGTGAATGCCGCCTTATCGGCCGAATGACGCCGACCGCACTGCTCGATGAGTATCAGCCGACCTTTCCAGACATGTCCGATCCGTTCAAGACGACGGAGCCGTTCGCTGTCACGATGAGTGATCGAGCGATGATCGACCGAATTCGCACTGATTCCGGTCGCACGCGTCGACAAAGAGGGAGTAGCGACAGATGAGCGAGAAAGTGACGGCAACGTTCGAGGTCTCGAGCTGGGACGAGCAGCAGATCGACGAAGCGGTCGGCGTCGCCAAGCTGACACGAGCCGAGGTCACCCAGACCTACTCAGGTGATATCGACGGTAGCTCGGTGACGCAATGGCTGATGGCCTACGCGCCGGACAAGTCGGCCACCTTCGTCGGGCTCGAACGCGTCAAGGGCACGATCGGTGGCCGACACGGCAGCCTCGTACTGCAACACGTCGGTCGCTATGACAACGGCGCTGCAACATCGGAGCTGACGATCGTCTCAGGCACGAACGAATTGAAGGGCGCCGAAGGCAGCGGGTCGTTCAAGGCGGATCCCGCCGGCTCCGTCACGCTCGACATCTCCTTCGGTGATTGACCTCCGACTTCTCCACGCAGGTTCGTGACGGGCGTGGTGACAGGGCCACCGACCCGCTCCGTTTACTATTCAGCGATGGCCATATCGTCGAGACGTTCTGAGGCGGGTGATCCTGGCGCGCGCTCGTGGCGGCGCGTCGGATCGGTGGTCGTTGCCTTGGGTGCGACGCTGGCGGCGTGCGGTAGCTCTGGACCCCAGAGCAGCGCGTCGGTGCATACAGCGATAACGGGAACGCCGGCGACGACAACCGCCCGGACCACGACAGCCGGCACGACGATCGCAGCGACGACGCCCACTCCGGTCACGGTGATCGTCACTGTCGTCGTCACGTCCGCAATGACCGAGCCGGCTATCGATGCACCAACCGTGCCCGCCGCCCCGACGCAGGCGCCGCCAACGCAGTCGAAACCGAAGGCGACGGCGCCCAAGACGAGTCCGCAGACCGCGGCTCCAGCCACGATACCTGCGCTGTATGCCGAGGTATCTCCTCCGACGCCACCGAAGAACAACACCTCCGACGTGCCAGACAACGCGAGCCTCCCGAACGGCGTCTACTGGGTCGACTACACCGGCGGTGAGAAGGACACACCGAGCATGCGCGTCCAGCAGGCGTTCTTCGGTGACGCTTGCGTGACGAAGGCGGCGCAGACTGCGCAGACGTGCGACGGCGGCCTGTTCGTCCCGTCGAGTCCTGACCGCGAGACGTCACTCCCGTTCGCCACCAACGTCAAAATGACCGTTAGCGACCAGCGCACGAAGAAGAGCTACCGGATCACCCCCGACGAACTCGTCCGCATCCGCGCGAGCAGTCCCAGCGACGGCGCACCGGACGGCTACGGGTTCACCAACTTCCGCTTCCTGATGACCTTCTCCGGGGGCAAGATCACCAAGTTCGAGCAACTCTGGACCGTCAACTGAGGCGAGGTCGTCATTCGGCGGGGGACGGGGCTTCGTTTTTCGTGATGGTCAGTGTCTCCGGCGAAGTGGTGCGGTTGAAGATGACGATCGGTCGCTGGATGCTGGCCGGGCCGATGGCGATGTCGGTGCAGCTGATGCGCCTGCAAAGCGGGCGAGAGCCGACGCAGCCGCCCAGCTTCGGCCGGTGCAGAATGCGCAACTCAACCGCACGAACACACGCGAGATGTTCGTCCACGGTCCGACATCGAGACGATGGATCACTGCCTCGTCGAGCGGGGCGTCGACGACGGACAACGGTCCAGTCATCGACACACTCCACATCGAGGTGAACCCGCTGTCGGCACCGTCTGCTTCGAAGCAGACGATCTGACCGGCCGCCGCAGCGTGTGCCAGCGCGCCCGGTCCCACACCGAAGATTAGGTCCCCACGATCGCAGGCAAAGACGACCGGCACGATGACCGGCAGCGCCCGATGGGTGATCGCCAAGCGGCCGACCCGTGTCGACGACAGCAGCACAGCGCACTCCTCGACATCTATAATTCGCATCCCGTTCCGGTCGACTTCCACCACGTCAGTGTGGGCGCTCGCGCGCCGACGCACTAGGGCACGATGACCCGACAAACGAAAACAGACCCCGTCGACGCCTACTCGCTCGCGCTGATGCCGACCTTCGTCGTGGCGGTGTCGAAAACATCAGTCGTGGGGGAGCCGGATTCTTCATCCGGCGATGGCATCGGCTGCGATGCGGCCGTCCAACTCCGGCCATTGCAGAGCGCGACGCTCAACCGCACGAAGACCCGCGAGCCGTTCTTCCACGGTCCGACATCGAGTCGATCAGTCACTGCCTTGTCGAGTGGCATGTCGACGACGGACAGCGGTCCGGTCATCGCCACGCTCCACATCGTCGTGAACTCGCTGTCGGCACCGTCTGCTTCGAAGCAGACGATCTGACCGGCCGCTGCGGCGTGGGCCACCAACCCTGGCCCGACACCGAAAACGACATCGCTGTTCACGCAGGCAAATACGATGGGCATCAGGACCGGTAGCGCCCGTTCGGTGATCGCCAGCCGCCCGACGCGCGTCGACGACAGCAGCAGAGCGCACTCCTCTGCATCGAGAATACGCATCCCATTCCTGTCGAGTTCCACGGGTGCAGTGTGGCTTCTCCCATGGTGATGCACTAGGGCACGATGACCCGACAGAGGAAACCGACCCGAATGGGATGAGGCGCTACCGACGGGACCCGGAGTCTCACGGTCGGGCGAACGGGTAGGGAGTCACATCGACACCGGTGGTCGAGGGATGCATCGTGAAGAGTGGATCGTGACGACGCAGTTCTCTCCTGGCAATCGTCATCTTGTGTACTTCGTCGGGACCGTCGGCGATCCGTAGCGTACGCATACTTGCGTACATCGATGCCAGCGGCGTGTATTGCGTGACGCCGGCGGCGCCGTGTACCTGGATTGCCCGATCGAGTACTTTCAGGGCGACATTCGGGACGACGACCTTGATCGCCGCGATCTCGGTGGCGGCACCTTTGTTGCCGAGGGTGTCCATCAGATGTGCTGCATGCAGTACATACTCGCGAGCCATGTCGATCTCGATGCGCGACTCCGCAATCCAATCCTGGATCAGCCCCTTGTGGGCGATCAACCCGCCGAACGCGGTCCGTTGCAGCGCCCGGTCGACCATCAGGCCGAGCGCTCGTTCGGCGACACCGAGGGAGCGCATGCAGTGGTGGATCCTGCCAGGGCCGAGGCGAGCCTGTGAGATGGCGAAGCCGCCGCCTTCGTCGCCGAGCAGATTTTCGGTCGGTACGTGCACATTGTCGAAGATGATCTCCGGATGGCCGCCGGCTTCGGTGTAGCCGAAGACGGTCGGTGTCCTGCCGATCGTGACGCCGGCAGTGTGGCGTGGCACGACGATCATCGACTGCTGCAGGTGCCTCGAAGCGGACGGGTCGGTCTTGCCCATGACGATGAGCACCTCGCAGCGATCGCGCATTGCCCCTGTCGCAAACCACTTGCGGCCGTCGAGGACGTATTCGTTGTCGTGGCGTTCGATCCGCAAACCGATGTTGGTGGCGTCGGACGAGGCAACGTCGGGTTCGGTCATCGCGAATGCTGAACGAAAGGCCCCCTCGAGCAGGGGTGTCAGCCAGCGGCGTTTGATCCGTTCGGTCCCGTAGGCGTTGAGGATCTCCATGTTGCCCGTGTCCGGTGCTTGACAGTTCAGTACATCGGGGGCGAACGTCACCCTGCCGAGCTCCTCGGAGATCGGCGCGTAGTCGAGATTCGACAACTTCGTTCCGGGAGCCTCTGGTGCAAGGTCCGGGAGAAAGAGATTCCACAACCCGCGTTCCCGGGCGATCGCCTGCAGTGTCTCCAATATCGGGGGATCGGACGTTTCGCCGAGCTGCTCCGCCTGTTGCCCGTACTCGGCCTCGATCGGGTAGATGTGCTCACCCATGAACAGCATGACCTCGTCGAGCAGCGCCGACCCTTCCGTGGTGAACTCGTACGTCATCGCTGGCTCCAGTCGAGAGGGCATGGACATCTCATTGGACCGTCCGTGTGAACCATCGTCGTCCGTGATCAGTCGGCGGCGTAGAGGCGAACGTCCCGTTCGGTGTCACCCGGTACCAAGCGGGACCGCGAGCACGACATCGCATCCGCAGATTTCGAACGAAGAAAGGGACCTTGGTCCCTGGTGCCGGAACCGCCATACGGCTTTGCTGTTGGAGTGATCGATGCAGCGCCCACCACCTGGACGTCGTCGTGACCCGCACCACCGCCTGCACGAGCACGTCACGGACTGCTCAGATCGGAACGCTGAAATGGACACCTTGAACCTCGCCAGATGGCAGTTCGGGATCACGACGGTGTACCACTACTTCTTCGTGCCGTTGACGATCGGCCTGGCGTTCATCGTCGCCGGCTTCCAGACGGCGTGGTACCGATCGAAGGACGAACGGTACCTGCGCCTCACGAAGTTCTTCGGCAAGTTGCTGCTCATCAATTTCGCCATGGGCGTGGCAACCGGCATCGTCCAGGAATTCCAGTTCGGGATGAACTGGAGTGCCTATTCACGCTTCGTCGGCGACATCTTTGGCGCTCCGTTGGCGATGGAGGGATTGCTCGCCTTCTTCCTCGAATCGACGTTCCTCGGACTGTGGATCTTCGGCTGGGACAAGCTGTCACCACGCATCCACCTTGCAACGATCTGGATCGCCGCCTTCGGCACATTCCTGTCGGCGTACTTCATCCTTGCGGCGAACTCGTTCATGCAGCACCCGGTCGGCTACCGGATCAATCCCGTCAGCGGCAGGGCCGAGTTGACCGATATCGTCGCTGTGCTGACCAACAAGGTCGCCCTCGTCACCTTCCCGCACACGATCCTTGCTGCTTTCCTGACCGGTGGGGCATTCGTTCTCGGCATTGCCGTCTGGCAGCTCGTGCGTCATCCGGATCGTGACCGTCCGGCGTTCCGTTCTGCTGCGAAGGCCGGTGCGATCGTCGTCGTGATCGCTGCGCTCGGTGTCGCCATTTCCGGTGACCGTCAGGCGAAGGTGATGACCGAGGTGCAGCCGATGAAGATGGCCGCTGCCGAGGCGTTGTACGAAACCAAGAGCAACGCCGGGTTCTCGATTTTCACGGTCGGCACGTTGCAGGGTGACAGCGAGGTGTATTCGTTGCGCATCCCCGGTCTGCTCTCGTACCTCGGTACCGGCGATCTGAACGGCAAGGTCGAGGGCATCAACAACCTCCAGGCGGCGTACGAGGCGAAGTACGGGCCCGGCCACTACACGCCGAACATTGCACTGACCTACTGGACGTTCCGGCTGATGATCGGCATCGGCATGCTCGCCGCACTCGGTGCCCTCTGGGTGTTGTGGGCGATGCGTCAGGGGCGAATGCTCTCCGGCCGTTGGTGGGTCCGAGCGGCGATCGTGCTGCCCTTCACTCCGTTGCTCGGCAACTCGTTCGGATGGATCTTCACGGAGATGGGTCGCCAGCCGTGGATCGTCTTCGGGCTGATGCCGACGTCCGCCGGTGTGTCGCCGGGAACCGGTGTCGCCACGGTCCTCATCAGCCTGATCGGCTTCACGCTGATCTACGGGTTCCTGGCGGTCATCGAGATGAAGCTCCTGCTGAAGACGATCCGCGCAGGGCTGCCTGACGTCCCCAGGGCGGCACTCGTCGGTGGCAAAGACAACGATGGAAGCGACGGAAACGACGACGACGATCGCGGCACAAACGGCGGACCGGCCGGAGACCACAGCGACGGGGAACGCCAACTGGCGTTCGCCTACTAGAGAAGCGATCGACCGACATGGAACTCACCACTCTGTGGTTCTGCTTGATCGCCGTGCTGTGGATCGGATACTTCGTGCTCGAGGGATTCGACTTCGGTGTCGGCATCCTCATGCCGTTCCTCGCCCGCAACGAGACCGAGCGCCGCGTGATGATCAACACCATCGGCCCGCTCTGGGACGGTAACGAAGTATGGCTACTCGTCGCCGGAGGTGCCACCTTTGCCGCCTTCCCCGAATGGTACGCAACGTTGTTCAGCGGCTTCTACCTGCCGCTGTTCCTGATCCTCGTCTCGCTGATCTTTCGCAACGTCGCCTTCGAATTCCGCGGGAAGCAGCAGGACACGACGTGGAGGGCGTGGTGGGACAGGGCGATCTTCTTCGGGTCGCTGCTGCCGGCCGTCCTGTGGGGCGTTGCCTTCGCCAACATCGTCAGAGGTGTCGATATCGATGCCAAGAAGGAATACGTCGGCTCGTTCTTCGATCTACTCAACCCGTACGCGATCCTCGGCGGGCTCGTCACGCTGTCACTGTTCGTCACCCACGGCGCCGTGTTCATCTCCTTGAAGACCACGGGGGAGATCCGCGTTCGGGCGAGAGCATTCGCTGCAACGTCTGCGCTGTCCGCCGCGGTGATCGCCTTGGCGTTCCTCGGATGGACCTACGGCCAGCGTCGCGACGCGCAACATGTTGTCTCGTTCGTCGTCCTCGCCGTGCTCGCCGCAGCTTGTCTCGTCGCTGCGTTGGTGGCGATCCGCGCCGGGCGGGAAGGTTGGGCGTTCGTCGGGACTGCTGCAACGATTGCCCTCGCTGTCGCTGCACTGTTCGTCAGTCTGTTCCCCGAGGTGATGCCTTCTTCGCTGTCGCCAGCATTCTCGCTCACGACGACGAACGCCTCCAGTACCCACTACACGTTGAAGATCATGACGTGGGTAGCGGTTGCGTTCACCCCGCTCGTGTTGGTGTACCAGGGCTGGACCTACCACGTCTTCCGTAAGCGCATCGGCACAGAACACATCCCGGGTCCACCAGCACCCTCACCGTCGTCACTTGCACAGCAGCCCCCGGTACGGGTGCAGGACGATCCCGTCGCGACCGACGCATGAAACCGCTCGACCCCCGGCTGCTGCGCTATGCCAGGGCGACACAGGTCCACATCGGTGTCTGTGTCGTGCTCGGCGCAGTGACCGCCGGTCTCGTACTCGCCCAGGCCGAGCTGTTGTCACGGAGTATCGCCGGGGTGGTCGCCGACGGCCGGGCTCTGCCGGCGTTGTCCGGGGTGATGATCGGTGTGGCCGGAGTGGTCGCAGGGCGCGTCGCTGTTGCCTGGCTGCTGGACAGTGCCTCTCAGCGGTCAGCGGCCAAGGTCAAGTCGCAACTGCGCCAGCGATTGATCGCCCAAGCCGCTGCGCTCGGGCCGCGCGCCGACACCGAGGGACGCGCCGAGATTGCGACGCTGGCGACGAGAGGCGTCGATGCGCTCGACAACTATTTCGGTCGGTACCTCCCCCAACTCGTACTGTCGGCGATCGTGCCGGTCGTCATCCTTGCGACGCTCGTTCCTGCCGATCTGACCTCTGCGTTCATCGTCGCCCTGACGCTGCCGCTGATCCCTGTCTTCATGATCCTCGTCGGCATGACGACAGCGGCATCGAATGCAAAACGTTGGAATGCCTTGCAACGGCTCTCGCATCACTTCGTCGACGTCGTCGCCGGCTTGACGACCCTGAAGGTGTTCGGACGCGCCAAGGCCCAGGCGGACGCCGTCCGCAGGAGTACGGAGCGCTATCGCGTCGAGACGATGGCGACGCTGCGTCTCGCCTTTTTGTCGTCGCTCGTACTCGAGTTGGTGGCGACACTGTCGGTCGCTTTGGTCGCCGTGAGCATCGGCCTGCGGCTGGTCGACGGACGGCTCGACCTGCGGACGGGTCTGCTGGTGATCATCCTCGCACCGGAGGCATACCTGCCACTGCGTCAGGTCGGTGCGCAGTATCACGCCGCTGCGGAGGGTGTTGCCGCTGCCGAGCATGTTTTCGCGATCCTCGAGACTCCGCTGTCGAAGGACGCTGGAACGGCTCCGGCACCGAACGTCGACGGTGATTGGAGCGTTCGCATCGACGGCGTCAGCGTTGCCCACAATGGCCGGCGCGGGTATGCGCCGGCCGACGTCAGTGTGCATATCGCCCGTGGAGAACTTGTTGTCGTGACCGGCCCGAGTGGTTCCGGAAAGTCGACGTTGCTTGCCGTGCTGCTCGGTGCGATCGAGCCGGACTGCGGTGAAGTGACGGTGAGCACAGGCGGGAATCGGGTGGCGCTGTCGTCGATCGATATCGATAGCTGGCGCCGGCAGTTGGCGTGGGTCGATCAGGCCCCGTACCTCTTCGCCGGTACCGTCGCCGACAACGTCCGCCTGTCGTTGCCAGATGCGCACGACGGCCAGGTCCGCGACGCTCTTGACGCCGCCGGACTCGAAGGGATGGCGCTGACGCGTCGCCTCGAAGAACGTGGACGCGGGTTGTCTGCTGGTGAGCAACGCCGTGTCGCCCTGGCCCGCGCCGTGCTCCGCAACGCTCCACTGGTGCTGCTCGACGAACCGACCGCCGGACTCGATGAGATCACCGAAGCCGACGTCCTGCACACCGTGCGGGCGATGGCGCAGACCGCAGCGGTCATCATGGCATCGCACCGACCGGCGGCAATCGCCGTCGCCGACCGAGTCGTGATGATCGGTGCGACGACGACGGGCCCGACGCTTGGTGCGACGACGGGCTTGGAACGCTCGTTGGCGGTGCCGAGATGAGTGGTTCGCTTTCGTGGGTCTTCCACCTCGGCCGGTCGGGCCGCCACCGCCTGATCGTCGCCATCATGCTCGGCGCGCTCGCATCGATGTCGGCAATCGGACTGGCAGCGACAGCAGCGTGGCTGATTTCGCGGGCAAGCGAACATCCGCCGGTGCTCTACCTGATGGTCGCCATCGTCTCGGTGCGGTGTTTCGGTGTCGCCAGGGGAGTGTTCCGATATTTCGAACGACTCACATCCCATGACGCCTCCTTCCGGATTCTCGGCGATCTGCGGGTGGCGACGATCAGGAAATTGGAACGGGTGATGCCGGGGCGCGCCAACGGTGCGTTGGGTGAAGGCGAGCTGCTCGCCCGCTTCGTCGGCGATGTCGACGGACTACAGGACCTGTGGGTCCGTGTCCTGCTGCCATATGCCGCAAGTGCGCTCGCAGCCGTTGCCACCGTCGTGCTCGTCTTGGTGCTCGTGCCCGCAGCTGGGTTGATCCTCGGAATCAGTCTGATCGTGGCGGCGATCGTTGCTCCGCTGGTTTCGACGCGCATCGCACGCGGCGCTGCCGCACGGACAGCCCCGCTTCGCGCCGAGTATCAATCCGGTGTCCTCGACCTCCTCGCCGGCTCGACCGAACTGGCCGTCTACGGGGCGATGCAATCGCGCCTGGATCGTCTCGAAAAGACCGACAGGGCGCTCACGCGAGCGTCGAGCCGGACGGCGATCGCCGCAGGAGCAGGCTCGGCAATCGCCGTGCTCGCCGCCGGAGTGGCGGTGTGGAGCGGGCTGTGGTTCGGTACCCGTTCGGTTCACGGTGGCGCGCTGGCGTCGGTGAGTCTGGCAGTCGTCGTGCTCGTGCCGCTTGCGGTTCACGAGGTCATCGCCGGGTTGGCACCGGCCGCCCATCAACTCCCTGCGCTCGACGCCGCTGCCAGCCGCGTCCGTGACATCTTCGTGTTGCCTGACGCCGTCATCGAACCGGAGAGGCCGGCTGACGTGCCGAAAGGCCCGTACGGATTGCGAATCCGCAACCTGCGGGCGCGATGGGACGCAGACGGCGAGGACGTGTTGTGTGGAGTGGACCTCGATATCGAAGCGGGATCGCGGACGGTGATCGTTGGCAGGAGTGGGAGCGGCAAGAGCACACTCGCCGCCGTGCTGCTGCGGTTGCTGGATCCGAGCTCGGGAACCATCGAACTCGTCGGCAGCGACATCACCGTCGAACTGCGCTCAATGTCGGGTGACAGTGTGCGCACGGTGATCGGCTGGTGCGCGCAGGACGCCTATGTCTTCGATTCGACGATCGAGGCAAATCTCCGTCTCGCCCGTCCACAGGCGACGACAGCGCAGATGCTCGAAGTGCTCCGCCGAGCACGTCTCGACTCGTGGATCGAAGGGCTTCCCCACGGGCTCGAAACGATGGTCGGCGAGCACGGCAACCGGTTGTCCGGTGGCCAGCGGCAGCGACTGGCACTCGCCAGGGTGCTGCTCGCCGACCGTCCGATCGTCGTCTTCGACGAGCCGACAGAGCACCTCGACGATGCGACCGCCGCCGCACTTGCCGGCGATCTGCTCTCAGCGACTGCAGGAAAAACGGTGATCGTCGTGACGCACCGACCTGAGCTCTTCGGCGAAGCGGACTCGACCATCGTGCTGCAGGACGGGAGACTGTCGACCAGCGACCTCGCGAGCCGGTGACGGGTAGCGCACGCAGCACCCGCGTGCCGTCGCAGCACCCGAGTGCCATAACACCCGTCACCGTCGCCGTCTCGTCCGCCACCGCACTCCGGTGCGGCCGGCGTATGTTGGCGATGGCGACGCCGATGCCGCCCACGGCGGGCCGAATGGCCCTACCGCAGCCACCGGCAAAACCGGATGATGGTGCCATGGAGCACGAAATCGTCGTTGGCTATGACGGCAGTGAATCGTCGAGAGCCGCTGTCGACTGGGCTGTCGATGCAGCTCGACTCCGCAGTAGCAGCGTGAGGATCATCGCCTGCCTGGAGGTGCCATTCACGACGTGTATCGCTCCACTCAGCTATGACGCGCTGGCCGCCATCGCAGCGGCCACCGAGGAATTGGCGATGTCCGTCCTCCGGCAGGTGCGCCAGCAGTATCCGCTGCTCGACGTGTTCGTCGACGTGCTCGACGGTCCGGCGACCAACGTGCTCCAACGGGAATCGAAAGACGCCGACATCGTCGTCGTCGGCGCGAGTGGCCACCACGGCGCTGCGGCTCTGTGGCTGGGTAGTACGGCAAGATGGCTCGCACGTCACAGCACCTGCCCCGTTGCCGTGATCCGCAAGGAAACCCCGACTGGTATCGGTAGCGAAACCTCTTCCGAACCGCCGAGACACGACCGTCCCCAGACGGCTCTGCCGCCCAGAACCGGACGTGTCCTCGTGGGCACCGACGGATCGTCGGCCTCGGAGGAGGCGGTGCTCTGGGCGGCTGATGAGGCTGACAGGAGAGGTGTCGAACTCGTCGTCGTCCACGGCTGGTCGTTCGCCTATCGTCCCGTCGACCTCGGATCAGCGCAGGCCAGGGATTTCACTCATCTCGATGCTGCAGAACTGCTCGACCGATCGGTGGAACTTGCTCGAGAACGATGCGGCGTCAGCGTCACCGGTGTGCTGCGCGAGGCGGACAGGACGACTGCGCTGACGGCACTGGCAAGCCCAGGCGACGTCATCGTGCTCGGTTCTCCTCATCACGGTCAGGTCACTTCGACATTGATCGGCTCGACGGTGAATGGTGTACTCGAACGGTCAGCGGTCCCGGTGATCATCGTGCCGCCAACGATGCCAATATGACCTCACCGGCGATGAATGTGGCCGGATGCGAACGATGTCAGCCGGTGATCGAGGCTGCTGTGAGAGGAACTCGCCAAACGACTTCGGTCCCGCTTCCGTCTGCGCTGGCGATGCTGAACGAGCCGTCGTACCGCGTTGCTCGATTACGCAGGTTCTCGAGACCCCGACCACTGCTGCGGCCCGTGGCGTAGCCAACGCCGTCGTCGGTGATGCGGGCGACCAGTGTCTCTTGGAGCACCTGGATCCACACCTGCGCGGCGCTGGCGTGCGCATGTTTGGTCACGTTGGTGAGCGCCTCGCGGACGACAGCGAACAATTCGTTGGCCAGGTCGTCGTCGACTGCGGAATCGACTGGTCCTTCGAAGCGGACGGTGGGTTCGAATCCCAATGATCGTCCCGATTCCCCGCAGAGTTGGATCAGTTCTTGGCGCACGGAACGACCGGGGAGGCGGGTGGTGTGCAGCTCGAAGATCGCTGAACGCACGTCGCGGACGGTTGCGTCGAGGTCGTCGACTGCGGTGGACAACCGCGCCGACACCACCGGGTCGGATACCAGGTGCATCGTCGCCTGCAGTCCGAGGCCCACGGCGAACAGCCGCTGGATGACGGTGTCGTGGAGGTCACGGGCGATTCGTTCGCGATCTTCGAGGGTCGCGAATTCAGCAACGCGTGCGTGCAGCCTGGCGTTCTCGATGGCGATGCCGGCCGACGCAGCCAGGCCGACGGCCAGCTCCTCGTCGATATCGGTGAAGCCGTCGCCGTCCGTCTTGTCGCAGAAATAGAGATTTCCGAAGACCACACCTCGAACGGCGATCGGTACGCCGAGGAACGACTTCATCGGCGGATGGTTCTTCGGAAAGCCGAATCGCGCCGGATGTTCAGACAGATCCGGCAGTCGGAGCGGTTTCGGGTCGACGATCAACAGGCCGAGGATGCCGAGACCCTCCGGCAGGTGACCGATCGCGGCGTGCGAGGCGTCGTCGATACCGACGGTGACGAACTCGGACAGCCGGGTGCCAGACGGGTCGAGGACCCCGAGTGCGCCGTATCTGGCGGAGACGAGTTCAGCGGCGGCGCTGATGATCGTGTGCAGCACCGTGTGCAGATCGAGGTCGGAACCGATCGTCATGACTCCGTCGAGCAGGCGCCGGAGCTGCCGAGGACCCGCAACGTGCTCCATAGGATCCGCATACTACTCGTCCCCTCGTGCGATGCCGAGAGGCTCGACGGGCCCGGGTGTGCGAGGATGTGGATGTGGCGCTGCGGATCTTTCTCGTCGACGACCACGAAGTGGTTCGCCGAGGGGTCCGTGAATTACTCGAAGCTGAGGCAGATTTCCAGGTCGTCGGTGAGGCGGGAACGGTTGCCGATGCGCTGCACCGGATTGCTTCCGCCGAGGCTGACGTCGCCGTGCTCGATGTCCGGCTGCCCGACGGCAACGGGGTCGAACTCTGCCGTGAACTACGGTCGAACTATCCGGCACTTGCCTGCTTGATGCTGACGTCGTTCGACGAGGACGAAGCGCTGCTCGAGGCCATCGTCGCCGGGGCCTCCGGCTACGTACTCAAGCAGGTGAAGGGCAGCGACATCGTCAACGCCGTCCGTCAGGTGGGTGCCGGGCATTCGCTCCTCGATCCGGCGATGACACGCCGGGTGATCGACCGATTGCGCAACGGCACAGCGGTCGATCAGAAGCTCGCCGGACTCAGCGGACAGGAACGCCGGATCCTCGATCTGCTCGCAGAGGGAATGACAAACCGCCAGATCGCCTCCGACATGTTCCTCGCCGAGAAGACTGTCAAGAACTACGTCTCGAACCTGCTGACGAAGCTCGGGATGAGTCGCCGCACCGAAGCCGCCGTCTACGCAGCCCGCCAGGACGAGCGCCAGCATCGCCACGATCCCCATTCCTGACGGGGCACTGAACGTTGGGTACTAACCGGGCGTTGCATTTCGATCGGCCGTTGACGAACTCGTGGTCCGTACAGTAATATCTTCATCGGTGGGCGAGCGGCCACCAAAAGGCGGTATCTGGTGGACAACGAGACGGATCTCGTCGTAACGGTCGAAGTGGGTCAGATCTGGGTGTCCTCGTCGCTGGTCGCCGGCGCACACGTCGAAATCCTCAGCGCGACGAATCGGCCGGCATGCTGGTTGGTAGCGGTGATGAGCGGCCAGCAGCCTGTTGGTCTGGCGACGGCGCATACGCCGACGATCCTCAACAACTTCGAACTGCGCGACTGCTGACCGCTTCATCCGCTGGCGGCTATGACCTGGCCGACCTCCCGTGCCGGCAGCCGTTCGGCCACAGCGCCGCTCCCATCCCAGCTCGAACGCGCCGCGCCGTCGCCTCGGTGTTCGCGGATGTTCGAACGCGCCCGTGGCGACGCCGAACACTCCGCACCGTCAGTTCCCGGCAGCCGTTCGACGGCGCTCGGATGACATCGACCTGGCAGTGGTCAGGCTGCCGGGGCGGGCCGAACTCGGTTGTGACGTCGGCGATGCATGACAACAGATCACCGCTGAAGGCACGCCTTTCGTGATCCGACCGGCCGGTCCAACTAGCGGGACCGGCCGGCACGACCGTACGGTTGGTTTCTCGCTCTCGAAGGGGAATTCGTGGCACACGACCTGATCATCCGTAACGGCACCATCGTCGATGGCACGGGGGCGGATGCCTACCGTGGCGATGTCGCCGTCGACGGCCAACGCATCACGGCGATCGGTGACCTCTCGAACGAGACCGCCACCCGCGAGGTCGATGCCACCGGGTTCGTCGTCACTCCTGGATTCATCGATCTGCACACACACCTCGACGCCCAGATCGCCTGGGACCCGTTGATGACGTCGAGTTCGTGGCACGGCGTGACCACCGTCCTCATGGGCAATTGCGGCGTCACATTTGCACCCGTCGCCGTCACTGATCGAGTGTTCCTCGCCGAGATGATGGAGAGTGTCGAGGACGTGCCGCGTGAGGCGATCCTCGGTGGCCTGGCGTGGGACTGGGAGACCTATCCGCAGTACCTCGACTCCGTCGAACGGATGCGCCCGGCGATCAACGTCGTCGGGATGGTCGGCCACTGCGCCATCCGCTACAACGTCATGGGCGAACGCTCGCTGACGGACGAGCCGCCGACACCGGGCGAGTTGAACCGGATGCGTGACATCGCTGCCGAGTCCGTCGCCGGCGGTGCTGTCGGGTTCTCGACCTCGCGGATCCTGCTGCATGTGGTGCCGGATGGCCGGTATGTGCCCGGAACGCTCGCTTCGCTCGACGAGTACCTGGCGATCGCCGACGGTATGAATGCTGCAGGCGGTGGATTGTTCCAATCGGTCAACGACTTCGCCACCAAGTCCGGCGAGGAGATCGTGCTGCTGCGCGAAATGGCGCGATCGTGCGGCGACGTGCTTTTTTCCGGCGGTGCAGGAAACGGTGGCAATGCAGGTGTCGAGATGTTCGGCAAGTTCCTCGACGACACCAACTCCAACGTCGGCAGGATGACGCTGGCGACGCAGACCCGGCCGAGCGGCACGCTGTGCGGGCTGGCCCAGGTGTCTCCCGTCAAAGGCAAGAAGTGGAAGGCGTTGATGGCGCTGCCGACACTGGCCGACCGCGTCGCCGGATTGAAGGATCCTGTCATCCGTGCGGGTTTGGTCGAGGAGGGCAAGTCGAAAGGGATGTGGTACGACCCCAACCACATCTACCCGCTCGGCACCGGTCCATCGCCCGACTACAGCGAGACCGGTGGCATCTCGATCGCTCAGCACGCCGAGCGGCTCGGCGTCCATCCGGTCGACTTCGTCATCGACCGCCTGATCGCGAGCGACGGTCTGGAACTGTTCAACACTTGGTTCTTCAGCCGCAACGTCACCGGCCTAGCTGAGCTGTTGACGTTCGACCACGTCTATCCAGGCCTCGCCGACACCGGTGCCCATGCCGGCCAGATCTGTGATGCCGACATGGCCACTCACTATCTGTCGTACTGGCATCGCACGCGCAAGATCGTCACCCTGCCACGCGCTGTCAACCGCCTGACCGGTATGCCGGCAAGTGTGCTCGGGCTCGTCGATCGCGGCACCCTCGCGGTCGGTCAGTTCGCCGACATCAACATCTTCGATGTCGATGCCCTCGAGTCGGAGCACCCGCGATTCGACAACGACTTCCCCAACGGTGCCGGTCGTCTGAAGATCGGGGCACGCGGTTACGCGGCGACGCTCGTCAACGGCTCGATCATCACCGAGCGCGGCACGAACACCGGCGAGCGCCCTGGTCGAGTGATCCGCGAATTCAGCCGCGCGTAGTTCTGCCGGGCTGCGCTCAGCAATCCAGTCGCGCTGAGTTCTGCCATGCCACAAGTCCCGGGTTCGCAGTGCAAGCAAAGGAGACATGATGGCCGGCGGTGCGTTGATGCGGTTGCCACAGCGACTCCCGGCGAACGTGGCGATGGAACTCGGACTCACGGGTGACCCGATCACCGCCGAGCAGGTGTTGACGTTCGGGCTGGTCAATCGCGTGACCCCGAAAGGCGAGGCGCTGGCAGCGGCGATCGCCCTTGCAGAGCGCATCGCCACGAACGCGCCGCTGAGCATCATCGCCTCGAAGCAGATCGTCAGAGCGACGCAGGGCAGGACCGAGGCCGAGTTGTGGGACCTGCAGCGACCGCTGATGTCCAAGGTCTTCTGATCGGCGGACTCTTTGGAGGGGGCAACCTCGTTCGCCGAAAAGCGCCCACCCGTCTGGACCGGCCACTGACGTCAGCGTCGCTCCAGCCCCAACTGAGTCCACCGCCTCGCCCCGTCCCGCCCTTGCGGCGCGGGCCGTGCGAGCCCGGTTGCGTCGAACGGGCGCGAAGAACGCTGCCGCCCGGGCGGTCACTCAGCCAATTGCAGCGACGGCTGCGGCCTCTTCGGCTGACAGCGCCCACGCGGCTGCGGCGACGTTGGCGGTGATCTGTCCCGGTCTCGTCGCCCCGGCGATCACCGAAGTCACCGATGGCTGGGCGAGGAGCCAGCCGATCGCCAGCTCCGTGAGGGTGTGGCCGTGGTCGGCGGCGAAGGATTCGTAGGCCTCGATCTTCGTGAAGTTCGCGTCCGTGGCGTCACGGGCGAAGCGTTCGCTACCGGCGAGTCGCGTGCCGGGCGGGAAGGCCTCGCCGCGACGGTACTTGCCGGTCAGGAGTCCGGAGGCGAGCGGAAAGTACGGGACCACGCCGATCCCGGCCGTCTCCGCTGCCGGCACGATCGAATCTTCGACGGCCCGACTCAGCAAGCTCCATTCGATCTGCGTTCCGGCAAACGCCGCCACGCTGATCGACGCAGAGACCGACACAGCGTCTTCGATCTGCGCAGCCGTGGCGTTGGAACTGGCGATATGCAGGACTTTGCCCGAGTGCACCAGTTCGTCCAACGCACCGAGCACTTCGTCGAGGGGTGCGTCTGCGTCGGGATAGTGCTGGTAGTAAACGTCGATGTAGTCGGTGCCGAGGCGCCGCAGACTGCCTTCTGCTGCCTCACGGATCCTGGTGGCGACGATCCCCGGCGTGTATGGCTCGCCGGCCGGGCGGGGAAGATACTTCGTGGCGATGACAGCCTCGCCTCGCCGTGAACCGAGGGCGGCACCGAGGAACTCCTCCGACTTGCCGCCCCCGTACATCTCCGCCGTATCGAAGTGGTTGATGCCGGCCTCGAGCGCAGCGTGGACGATCACGGCTGTCGCCGCAGCATCGAGACGCATACCGAAGTTGTTGCAGCCGAGGCCGACCACCGACACGTGTGGACCATGGGTTCCAAGTGCACGTCGTTCCATCGTCAACCTCCAGGTCGATAACAGAGTCTGGGCGCAACCGCCATGCCGACGCTATTCGCATCGCCGGCAGGCGTCGTCGTGCCGACGTTCAGGTGGTGTGATGGCGGACGGTGTGTTCCAAGAAATCGATGACCGCGTCGTTGAAACGGTCATTGCGATCGCCGGCAACCATGTGTCCTGCTCCGGCGACATCGACGACCTCGGCGTGTGGGATGAGTTCCTTCAATTCGGCAGCCCCTTCGGCACTGACGACATCGCTGCCGCCGCCGCGCACGAGCAGTGTCGGCACGGTGATGTTGCGAGCGGCTGCCTGCAGACGCAGAGGCGGGTTGAAGCGTCCGGCCGTCGGCTCGCCGGGCGTGTCGTCGAGTCGGTCCATGAATCGCGGATCCCAGTGCCACACCCAATGACCGTCATCGCGTTGGCGGACGTTCTTCCGCAGCCCACTGAGGTCCGTCGGGCGGTGCCGGTTCGGGAGGTAGGTGGCGATCGCGTCGGCAACATCGTCCAGCGATTCGAAGCCGTCGATTCCCTGCCGCATGAACTCCGTGATGCGCTGCACACCGCGCTGTTCGAGGGTCGGCGTCACGTCGACCAACACGAGTGCAGCAGCATCGGGAACGAGTCCTTCGCCGATGGCGACGAGCGAGGAAATGCCGCCGAGTGAGGCACCGACGAGCACGGGCGACCTGAAATCACCGGCCGCAGCAGCGACGGAGCGAGCGAACAGGTCGAGGTCGTAGACGCCGTCGCTTGCCCAGCCGCTCTCGCCGTGGCCCGGGAGATCGAAGGACGACGCATACCAACTCCTCGACGCGAGCGCCTGCAGCGCGCCACCCCAGGCGTGACGTGTCTGACCGCCGCCGTGGAACATCAGGACTGCAGGATCGTGAGGATCACCCTTCACATCAGCGGCAAGGTGCAAGTCGATGCCCGCTGCCGTCATCTCCACGCTGATCGTTCGTCTCGTATCCATGTCCTGCCGAGACCCTATCCAGAGCGGATTTGGCACGACCAATTGCGGACCGTGACATTCGTCGGCGAAACCGCGCCAATTGCATCGGCAACAGCGTCGATCGGCAGTGCCCGTAGGCTGTCGATCCATGGGGTCGCAGCTGTCCGACGAAGATGCGATGGACCTGGCCCTGGTCGAGGCACACGCCTGCCTCGAGCATGGCGACGTCCCCGTCGGTGCGGTGATCGTGCGCGATGGTGTCGTGATTGCCGCCCGGCACAACGAACGCGAGCTGACCGGCGATCCGACGGCGCACGCCGAAGTGCTGGCGCTGCGTGACGCCGCTGCTGCCGTGGGGTCCTGGCGGCTCGACGATTGCACGCTGGTCGTCACCCTCGAACCGTGCATCATGTGCGCCGGCGCCTTGCTCAACGCCCGGATCGGACGGCTGGTCTACGGTGCAGCTGATCTCAAGGGTGGGGCGACGGCAAGCCTCTACAACGTGTGCGCTGATCCCCGCCTCAACCACAATCCGCCGGTGACACACAACGTCCGTGCCAGCGAATCTGGCGAGCTACTACGAACGTTCTTCGCCTCCCAGCGAACGGACTGAGCCCCCCGAGAACCCGTCGTCGACAATTCGGTGCGGTCAGGGTTCGTTTCCCGCTAGCTTTGCGACCGGAAAGGTGCCCGAGCGGCCAAAGGGACACGCCTCGAAAGCGTGCGAGGTGCAAGCCTCCGTGGGTTCAAATCCCACCCTTTCCGCCAATGAGTTTTCTGACGTAATTTGGTGTGCACCGGCGGGTTACAAAATGCACGCTGACCAGGCAGAATGTGTGAACCGTGTGCACCGGCGTTCACTGCCGTAACGGGAGCGTTGCTCACTTTGTTGCTGACCTTCCGTAGGGTTGGCTTACCACAAGGTCAGCGAGTAGGGGTTCCTATGCCACGAAAGCCAACGGGAAAGACCGTCCATTTCGACGACGGATCGAGGTCTGTTCGAGGCAAGAACGGCAATGGCCAAGGATCTGTGTATTTCAACGAAGCGAAACAGGCTTGGCAGGCCTCCTATGCCCTCGCGGGGGAGACCCGTCGGCGGTATGTGCAGGCTAAAACCCGAGAGGCGGCGATGGCTCGGAGGGATAGTGCTGTGGATCGTGGCGTCAAGCTTCGGCGCGGCGAGAGCCGGTTTGGTTCGGGCACAACCGTCGCCGAGTTCGCCGCCTGGTGGCTCGACAACGAAGCGCGCCACCGGGTCCGCTCGTCGTCGTTGGATCGCATGGCTCAGCGTGTCCGCAGGCTCGGTGAGATCGGCAACTACCGTTTGGTCGATGTGACGACGGAGGATCTGATCAGCTGGCAGTCGGCACTTCTCTCGAGGTTCGCAGCGACGACCGTTTCCGACACTCGCACCACTGCGCGGCAGGTGTTCGCCTCCGCCCAGGAATTGAACCTCATCAGGGTCAACCCGGTCGAGCGCCTGAAGGCGCCGAAAGTCGTGAAGAAGACCGGCCGCACCTTGACTGTGCATGAAGTGCGATCGTTGCTGGAGGCGACTGACAACCATCGGTATGGCCTGGTCGTTCGGATTCTATTCACCACTGGACTGCGCGTCAGTGAAGCGCTCGGACTCTCATGGGATGATCTCGACGCCCGATCGGGCACCGTGACCGTTCGCCGCGCTGTCACGTACTCGACTGCCAACGGAACGACACTCGGTTTGCCGAAGTCGATCGCCGCAGCCGGCACACACCACCTCGCCCCCGGGGTGCTACTGCGACTGACCGCATGGAAAAAGCGACAAGCCGGTGAACGAAGCGCGAGTGGTGACCTCTGGCAGTTACAGGCGCATGAGGGCTCGAAGGTCCGTCTAATCTTCACGACAGAGGCCGGTGGCCTCGTCAGCCGGCAGCATATCGACGCGCTGCTTCGTCGTTCTGCGGTGAAGATCGGGCTCGACCCGACCCACTTGGGGACTCATGTTGGTCGTCGGACTGTGGTGACGACGTTGTATGCCAATGGAGCGGAGTTAGCTGACATCGCCCGTCACGTCGGCCACACCAACACGGCAACAACCGCTGGCTACGTCACCTCGCTTGGCGACAGGCCGGAGCGAACGGCGAAGCTCGCAGCCAGTCTGCTTGACTCCCCGCCGCGAGCAGCTCCCCGGAGTCGTTTGGCGTAGCGGTGGCCCACATCGACATGGTCCGGTCGCCTGGCAAATCGACCGACCACCGCAACGACAGTTGCTCTTGCTCGTAACGTGCTGGCCCCGCTGAATCCTTCGAGACGCCGGAGACCTTGGTCGCTCTCGTGGCCACTACCTGGGTCGTGGATGGGTCCTCAGACTCCGGCGTTGGCGACGTGTTGCAGCTTGCTGTCGGGCAGGCGAGCTGCGTCGAGAGGCGAACATATGTAGGAGAGAGGCCGATCCGGTAACGCTCGCCACAGCACGGTGTCCAGAACGCAACCTCGGCCTCTAGGCAACATGACTCGACGTGCAGGTCATTGCAGGGTGAACGTCGACACAACGAGGTGCACTATGAAGCCATTCAACACCGATCCTCCGCTTGCCGCCGGAAGCAGAGCTCGGACTCAAGGCGACAAGCCGAAAATGCCTCCAACGGAGCGACAGATCGTGCATCCCCACGCGCCGACAGCCAATCGCGAGAATGAACATTTATCTGATTCGAAGTCGCCCAAGCGTCTGTCGCAGGCAGACTCGGCAGCGTTGCTTCCGCTAGCCGTTTCGCCGAGCGAGGCGGCTCTCATGGCCCGTTGTAGTCGAGGCTTCCTTTACAAGCCAATACGGTCGGGCGAGCTGCGGTCGTTCAAGATGGGGCGGTCGCGAAAGATTCTCTACGGAGATCTGGTCGAATGGGTCAACGCGCTCGCCGACCGGGGTCTCGCGGGGTGACCATCGCTGTCGACGCTCCGCCGACCGCCGCACATAAGCGAGCAGAAACTCGACCAAGGTCGTCACGAGAGCCGTCGGAGAAATCAGAGATTCTCAACAGGACGCTGCAACACAGTTGTGATCACGGGTCATTGGAGGCGTGAATGAACTTGCGATCCATGAAGCCTCCACGTCGTCTGCGGCGGGACCAATCGACCATGCCATCAGAAATCCGTTTACTCTGCGTCAAACCTGCGTTACGGTTTGCAGCAGCATGACACGCTGCGGAATTTTCGCTAGCGGATCGGCTGCCTCCGCGCTAGTGGCAGTTTTGGAGCGTCGCGCCGAAATCGGATTGCTTGGATTGGCGTTGACGATTGCTGCGAGCGCAGCCATCAGCGATCTGCGGAATCGCACAATCCCGAACTCAATCATCGCCACCGCCCTCCTGGTTGCGGCACTGGGGGGTGTGGTCGTCACTGTCGTCGACCACCGCCCAGTCGCGGGCTCAATGTTGCTCGGTGCCCTCGCTACTGGATCTCCGTTGCTGTTGGTACATCTGGCACGACCGTCTGCCGTCGGAGCGGGCGACGTCAAACTCGCCGTCGCCCTCGGCGGTTTGCTGGGCTCTACGCATTGGATACTTGGGACCTGGATGCTGCTCGGAGCGTGTCTTGTCGCAGCCGTCGCAATCACCGTGATGAGATCATGGCGAACAAGTATTCCCTTTGGTGCGTGCATGGCGGCTGGTACTTGCCTCGCCCTCATGGCGACTCAAGTCGACCGACCAACGTCATCACCATGCCGTCAGCCGCCACGGAGCCGCCTACCGAGCTGACACTCCCGGACACCTCCAGCCCCGGCGCAGGTTTCTATGTGCCGGGATGGATCGAGAACCACGCGGCCAAACTGCAACCCGACGACCGCATCGTCTTGTACCGGGCACTCGGCGAGCCCGGCGACGCTGCTTCAGCGGCGACTGCTGCAGCCCTGCTGGCCGGCGCCGGCTTGACAGCCCGCGACACGTTCGACGTCCTCCACCACTACCGGATACCCGACGGCGAGATCCTTACGGCGATGACCCAACCCGTTCTGATCGCCGAAACGTCGGGCGACACCGAACCGCTGTATACCCGACGCGAAGTCCACACGATCATCAGTCACGCCGCCCACCCATCCAACGGACTGCCGGCGATGGCCAGTGGACCGCCAGTACTGACGGCTGCTGCGGCCGTCTCGCCGACGAGCGACGTGGAACATTCGTCGGCCAGCCTCGGGGCCGACCCGGTTCGGAAACCGGGCACGGCCGCGGGAATCCTTCATGGATGGATGCACCCCGACCCCCAACAACATGTCGCTGCAACATCGCCGGAACTTTCACATCACTGACTGGAGACGTTGATGATCTTGATGCTCGACGCCTGCCTTGCCGTCGTCTCCGAACTCGTCGATGCCGTCAACTACCGCAACGACAACGGTGACCCTGCCACTCTCACGGGCGTCATCATCGATGCGATCGACCAGTGGGTCTGCGAGGTAGCAACGGAACACCACCACTCCGAACCATTCTCTGATCGTCGCGAACGCGAGCCGTTCGCTGCGGCGTGGACTGAACTCATCAACGCAGTCGGCTATCTCAGACATGCCGGCGACACGTCCATCACCGTCGCCACTGCCTTCCAACAGGCCGTCAGCGACTGGGTCGATGGCCCGTGGAGCGCGTGACCCTGACTCGATGGTGTCACATGTGTCGCTGGTGTCAGAGGCATTCTTTGGCCACGAAGATCGACGCCGGACCTGACGCCCGGGCGCCTACACTTGTCAGTGGGCGACGCCGGTTCTCAAGTGCGCAAGGCGTCGCTTCGTGCGCCCTGGCCTGACGCCGGAAACCTTGACGACTTGCATATGTTCGCCGAAGCCTTCGAGATCAGTTGTCTCGTCCTTGCGTTCTTGCCTCGAATCGTGCTCGACAGCTACGTCCGAATGTGGCAACCGAACAACTTTGTGGCACCCCGATGCGACAATCGCCGTCGTCAGGCAGTTTCGGGAGAAGGGGTTTTGACAATGGATCAGTTGGCTGCAGAAATCACGAGTGAGCTCGAGAGGTGGAAGGCTGCCGGCGGTGACGCCGTCAACGCTGAAGCATTCGCGGACATGCTCGTGCGGATGGTTCGACCGGACAGCATTTGTGTCGTGATGGAGTCCCCGCCCGGGGGTAACGAGATGCCGGTCGGAGCGTTCTCTAACGCCGCTTTGGCCGCGGAGTACGCCGACAACATCAACAACGAGGGCGCGAGGTACGTCGTCGCAAGAGTGGTCACAGTCCCGTTCGATATTGCGACGCAACGCCGCCGAAGCGTGTTCAACAGTTCGCCGCCTCGCTCGACCAACGACCGTCGAAGCCGGGGCAAAGGACGACGGGCGGCGTAGCGACGAGTCGAACCTCGCCCCCGAACTCTCTGTTGGTGCCGTCGACCACGGCTGTAGCGATCCGACTTCGATCACGTCGTGTTGGAACAGGGCGACGCCTCCGAAGATTGCAGCCGAGCCGAAGTTCGACGTCGGCTGAGTCACGAGTTGCGCCGCCGATCCTCACAGCTCCCGGTGCTGGAAAGCTCGGTGGCGCGCCAGCTGTCCAGTTGGTTCTACGACCGGGTGCTCGCCTCGTTGTGTCGTTCGGCAGCCTGCGGTGACACGTCAGGGGAGGGATGAATAGCGGCGACCGCTCGCTCGGACGGACGGACGGGGATATCGGACCTCAATCTCGGCGGGTGTCGACAATCGCTCGCCATCGTCAGCGATTACTGCTGCCGTGACCTCAGTGAGCAACTCGATGACCGTTTCCGAGGTGTTCCTGCGCAGCCAATTGGGCGGTTCCGTGAGGGCGTCACGGACGAGTTGGTTGGTGCGATTTGCGACGGCGGCGCGGAGGCTGTTGGTGATCGGGTCGCCGCCGATCGCGGCGGACGCTGCGAGCGTGACGTAGCGGTCGTGTGTTCGGGTGAGGGCGACGATCGTCGTTGCCCATCTGGCGTGTTCGGCTTCGAGGGCTGTCCGCGCGGTGGGGCTGGTTGTTTTCGTGAGTTCGGCCCGGACACGGTGCAGGTTGTCGTAGGCATCGTTGCGCTCGCTGTCCGCACTGCTGGCGAGGCGTCGTGGGTCGCGTTCGTTAATCGCAGCGGTGAGCTCAGCGAGAGTGCGCAGCTCGGGAACGCCGCCGTCGTCGAGTGTTGCGAGTGCCTCGTCGATCAGGGCGGCCAGTAGCGGTTCGATCGGGAGGGTCGGGGTCGGGGTTGGGAGCCGGGTGAGTTCGTGGTGTTCGACGATGTAGACCCAGTTCTCGAGGATCCATCGGCGGCGGTCTGCTTGCAGCGTGTCGGCTTGTTCGAGGAGGGTGGACAGTGTTGCCGGGCTGAACGTCGGGTCCGTAAGGATGTGTTGGACCCAGGCGCGTTGGTCTGGTGGGGCATCGGCGAGCAAGTCGTCGAGTTCGGCAAGTCGGGTTGCACGGTGGGTGGGGCTGATGATCGTCTTCGGCGACGGGTCGACATGGACGTTGCTGTTGAGCCACGCCTTGATGCGGATGGCGGCGGTGACGAGTGCGGTCCATTCGTCGATGTCGTCTGGTTGGGTCGGTGCTGGTCCGTACCCGGGAACATGGTCAGGGAGGTGCTGTTGGTCGCGCCAGGCGGCGAGCGTGGCGATGTGTTCGTCCCAGACTTGGCTCGTCGCCGCTCGTGGGGGTCGGTGGCCGAACATGATTGTGAGCCAGTCGGGTTGATCGGCAGTGAGTTGATTGGCGAGCTGATGGGTGCGGAGACGGATCGCTGCCGGGATCCGGTGCTCGTCACCCGGCGAGAACCCGTACGTCGTAAGGTGGGCGGCCCATTGTTCGGTAGCGGCAGCGGCTGTCCGGTCGAGATAATCGAGATGTGCGTGGGCGGCGGGGGTGAGGGTTGCGGGTTCGGGGTGGTCGACGGGCGATATGTTGTGCCAGTCCTCGACTTGGTAGCTGCTGGTGCCGGCGGCGGACGTGTATCGGATGGTTGCTTGCCCGGTGGTGTCGTGGATGCGGGTGACGGCGCCGATGTTGTCCCAATCCAGCGCCTTCACGCGTCCGCCGTGATGCAGGAGGCCCCGATGCTCACGAGCGAGGACGGCGTGTCGCAGGAGTGGTTCCGGATCGACACCGCCGTCTGCTCGGTAACGCCGAGCGAGCTGGTGGATCGCTGCGGCGTCGGCGGTGAGCGCGTCGAGTGTGCGGGAGGAGGCCAGACGGTGGATGTAGTCGATGTCGGGGTGGGTGGTGGTCACGAACGTGTTCGCCCGCGACTTCGACAGCTGGACGAGCAGCGTTTCAGGGGATGGTTGGTCTTCGGGTGGGGTGATGCCGGTGGAGTGGCTGTTGTCGTTCAGCGACTCGGCTTCGGCAACGGTGACGTAGAGACGGTTCGAGTGGGTGGCGCGCGACATGGCGACGTACCAGGCTTCGCGGTAGAGGCCGGCGGGTCCGACGATGTGGGTGTCGTCGTAGGTGACGCCTTGTGCTTTGTGGAACGTCACCGCGTACCCGTAACCGACCCAGCCTTGTGCCGTGTAGGAGGCGTCGAGGCGGATGGGGCGTCCGTCGCTGGTGCGGATGTCGATCTGGCCGTCCGGGTGGATGTGGGTGATGGTGCCGACGGTCCCGTTCGTCACTGCCCCGTGACGGTTCGCTGCTGTGCGGGTGAGGTCGTGTTGGTGGGAGTTCTTTAGACAGATGACCCGTTCACCGACCTGGAATGTGCGTCCGTGGAGCGTGACGGGGTGGCCGGTGAGGTGCCCGGCAGCAGCGGCTTGTTGGCGGGCGAGACGGTTGAGTTCGGTGACTTCGGCTCGGGTGCCGGCGAGGAGCACACTGTTGATGCCGGTGGCGTACTGCTCCCACCAGTTCGCCACGGCTCGGGTGCGTGCGTCGGTGTGGGTGTCGGTGATAACGACCCGATCGTGCGAACGGTAGGCGTTCCAGGCGGTGGGGATGTCGCCGTGGCGTAGTTCGACGAGCGCGTCGCGTTCCCAGTCGGCGACCTGGCGGCGGTTCAATGTCAGCTCGGATACGGTTGTGGCGTGCCCGACGGCGTGCGCGAACCCGCCGCCGGCGCCGACTTCCGGCAACTGGTGGTGGTCGCCGACGAGGATGATCTTGGCGCCGGCGTCGCGGGCGGTGGTGAGGACGTGGTCGAGGTCTCGGGAGTTGACCATCCCGGCCTCATCAACGATGACGACGTGACGGTTGGTGAGTTGGTGGTGGGTGTCGTACAGGAACTTGGAGATCGTCCACGTCGGTATCCGTGCGCCGGCGGCGAGTTCGCGGGCTGCCCGCCCGGAGGTGGCGACACCGACGACGGTGACACAGCGGACTTCGTAGAGCCGGGCGACGGTCCTCATCGTGTATGTCTTGCCGGTACCGGCACGCCCGACGACGACATCGATCATCGACCCCGACGACGTAATCGCCCGGACGACCTCAGCCTGATCATCCCCCAACGTCGATTCCCTAACGACTGCGTCGACGTCGTGAACTGGGAGTTGGAAGCCGGCAGCTGCCCGATCGATCGACGCCGTGATGAGCCGGTCGGCGATGCGCGTTTCGTGACCGATGACGACGGTGGTGCTGTAACGCTGCTCCCACCCCGCAACGCCAGCCGCGGGAGGTGCTGGCGGCGCGAGCGGGACGATCGAGGGGTGAGCGATGAGCCGGCCAGTGAGCCGCTCGATGTCACCGGATCCGACGGTCAAGCCGATCTGCGCAGCGATCTGAGTGTGGAGATCGTGACGCGTATAGGAGGCGGCGACATCGACGAGCCCATCGACGAGTGCAGCGACCCACCCGTCGAAATCCGTTTCGACATACAAACGTTCCCCGGTGGCCGGATCGTGGCGGACGATCTCAAAATGATCACCCACACCGTGCGGAGATCGCTCTCCGACCAAACCGGACAGGACAATGTCACCCTGCACATCCGGATGTCGCTCAGCGAGCAACTCGTCGAGATCCGCCGGCCCGTACCCGAGCGTCGCCGCCTCCGCAAGCCAGTAGGCGTCGAGTGTGTCGTCGGGCACGGGTTGCTTGGATCGTCTCGTTGCCAGCAACGATTCTGTTGCCGCTTCCGGGCCTTCGACGCCGCGCGCGGTGAGGTCCGTGTCGATCTGCTCGGCCCGCTTGGAGAACAACGACAAGACCGCTGATGGGATGCCGGCGATCTCCGCGGAATCCCTCCTGCCTGGCTTCCACACGACACCCAATCGTTCGGTGAGTTGTTGGCGCATCAACGCCTGGAACATCACCCCCGCAGCCCGCTTCGCCCGGTACACACTCATGCCGTCGAGTGCCGTCCAGCGTCCGTCCGGGCCGCGAGCGAGGTTGGCGACCAGGACATGCCAATGCAGATGCGGATCATTCGCCCGAGACGTGCGATGACGGAACTGCGCCGCAACGAACCCGTCACCCGACAAACGACGCGTCCCGAAATCACCCGACGCGCCGGCTGCGGTGGCACGGTTGTTCGAACCACGCCGCACATGGCAGGCCTCACGCTCCAACCACGCCAACGTGTCGTCCAGCGCTTGGCGGCAGCCGTCGATGATCTCGCCACGAACCAACGGGTCCGCCAACGCATACGCCACCGACACCGACTTCGGAACCGAGAACGTCAGATCGAAACCCGGCACCCGACGCTTCGACGCCACGAGAACATTGCCGTTCGCCGACAGGCCGGTCCCGGGGGCCATGCCAGCCATCAACGCACGAAGGTCATCCGGATCCACCGCGCCGGACAGACCGAGCGCTGCAGCGCCGTTGCCGGACCAGGTGCCGACTGTTTCGCCTCGGCCGGAGTAGTAGTCCTCCAACCCGCGAGCGACCTGCGACAAGTAGTAGTCCTCCGCCCCGACACGCAGCTTCCAAACGGACAACACATCTGCAATGACCGGGAAGGGCGATCATGTTGCACCGTGCTGCACCGTGGTGCACATGTACAGAATT
>JAYTOM010000073.1:0-2253 GCA_043747765.1 Actinomycetota bacterium | reverse complement strand
TCGGGTGAAGACCACGGCCGAACGGCTCGGCCGACGGGCAGGCTCAGAAGGCAGCTTCGATGACGCGTACCCGCACCCCGAGCACGCTGACCACGTCGAAGCGCAGGTCGACCGCGTGCACGCCCGACTCGGCCAGCCACTGCGCTGCCAACCGTCGCAGCCGCGCCTGTTTGCTCGCTGTGACGGCCGTCGACGGGTCGCCGAACGCATCCGTTGCACGCGTCTTGACCTCGGCGAAGACAATCACTCCGAGCCTGCTCGCGATCAGGTCGATCTCGCCAGCCCTGACCCGCCAGTTGCGGATGACGATGTCATACCCGGCATGCAGATACCACCTCGCTGCCTGGTCCTCGCCCCAGCGCCCACGGGCGTTGCGCGAGAGGTCTAGATCTCGGTCGAGGGAAGTTCCTCGACGTTGACGTCCTTGAACGTCAGGACCCGGACCCTCGGCACGAAGCGGGTCTTGCGGTACATGTCCCATACCCATGCGTCTGTCAGCACCACCTCGATCAAGGGCCTCGCCGCGTCTGCCACCTGGGTGACTTCGACGGTGTTGGCCAGATAGAAACGGCGCTCGGTCTCCACGGCATAACGGAACATGGCCGCCACGTCCTGGTACTCCTGCGCAAGTTGGAGCTCTCGCTCGGCCTCGTAGTTCTCGAGATCGTCGTTACTCAAAACGGTGCTCGCACCGACGGCGTCGGCCACCGACCCTGAACGGGGTCAGCGGTCGCGCTTTTCCTTGATCTTGGCCGACTTGCCCGAGCGCTCGCGGAGGTAGTACAGCTTGGCCCGGCGAACATCGCCACGACGGACGACCTCCAGCTTGGCAACAGTCGGGGTGTGCATCGGGAAGGTCCGCTCGACGCCGACGCCATAGCTGACCTTGCGGACGGTGTAGGTCTCGGCAACGCCGCTGCCCTGAATCGCGATGACGTTGCCCTGGAAGATCTGGACGCGCTCTTTGTTGCCTTCGATGACCTTGACGTGGACCTTGACTTCGTCACCGGGGCCGAACGCCGGAAGGTCGGTGCGGAGGTACTGATTGTCAACAAGATCTGTGGACTTCATGGCGCGATCTTTCGTAGAACCCGAGCTCTGGCGGGCAGGGTGGCCTGGAATGGCGAACGGTCAATGATAGGCCTCGGGTGCGAACTCTTCCAACAACCGTTGGTCATCATCTGAAAGTCCGCCGCGAGCCTCGATCAGATCCGGCCGATATCGCAATGTGCGGTGCAGTGACTGGGCGTGGCGCCACCGCGCGATCCGGGCGTGATCGCCACTGCGCAGAATGGCCGGAGCGGCCCAGTCGCGGAACTCTGCGGGTCGGGTGTACTGCGGTTCCTCGAGAAGTCCGGAGGCTCCGAAGCTCTCGGTGACGGGGCTGATGCTGTTGCCCATCGCTCCTGGCAAAAGGCGCACAACAGCCTCGATGACCAGGCACGCAGCGACTTCACCGCCGCTGAGCACGACATCGCCGATCGACAGCTCCTCGTCGACGAGATGTTCGCGAACACGATGATCCACACCCTCGTACCGGCCGCACAGCAGGCTGAAGCCACTGCCGGCTGCAAGTTGTTCAGCCAGGTGCTGGTCGAATCGTCGTCCGCCGGGCCCGAGCAGGAACAGAGGGCGCGGCGCAGCGACCGCTTCGACGGAAGCGAAGATCGGTTCGGGCCGCATCACCATCCCGGCCCCACCGCCGAACGGACTGTCGTCCACTGTGCGGTGGGCATCGGTGGTGTGATCGCGCAGATCATGACACCGGAGATCGAACAACCCATTGGTCCGGGTCCTGCCGAGCAGGCTCTCGCTGCAGAACGTGTCGACCAGAGCCGGAAAGATCGTGAAGACGTCGACGCGCAACATCGGACTCGTCGGCCGCCCGTCAGTCGTCGAGATCGAACAGGCCGTCGGGCGGATCGATCGTGATCACGCCGTCGACGAAGCTCGTCACGAAGATGATCGGCACCAGGGCGCCGGAGTCGAGTTCGAGGATGTCGTGAGCGGGGTTGGCCAGCACGCCCGTGCACACGCCGCGCGCAGTGCCGCCGGCCTCGACGACCCGTGATCCCATCAGCTGATGGACCCACAGTGCATCGTCGTCGCCCTCGACCGGCGGGGCCAGGAGCGCCGAGTTGGTCAGCGCCTCGATTGCGGTGCGGTCGTCGAATCCCTCGAAATGCACGAGCCAACGCTGCGGCAGGTGCCTCGCCATCGTGACCGTCCGCCACTGGCCTTTGGCCCACAGAC
>JAYTOM010000072.1:0-4775 GCA_043747765.1 Actinomycetota bacterium | reverse complement strand
GCAACCGAGGGCTGGAAGCCACAGAGCGAAGAACACCTGCGCATCCTCGAGCTGGTCGGCGTCCGTCATGGCGTGATCGCGCTGACCAAGGCCGACCTGGTCGACGACGAGTGGCTGGACATCGCCACGCTCGAGGTGCTCGACCATGTCGCCGGCACGTTCCTGGCCGACGCGCCGATCATCCCGGTGGCCGCGACCACCGGCCGAGGCCTCGACGATCTGATCTCAGCACTCGATCTGATGGTCGGCGCGACACCGACGGCAGTCGACCGTGGACGGCCTCGCCTGTGGGTCGACCGCGGCTTCGCCGCCAAGGGCAGCGGCACCGTCGTCACGGGAACGCTGACCGGGGGAGCCCTGACGATCGACGACCGGGTGTCCGTCGGCGTACGACACGGCGACGTCCGCCTGCGCAGCATCCAGACCCTCGGCCAGACCGTACCGCACATCGGTGCCGGCAACCGCGTCGCGCTCAACCTGACGGGGGTGGAGCACACCGAGGTCGGTCGTGGCGACGCGGTGGTGTTCGGTCGGCAGTGGATGCCGACTGCGAGGTTCGACGCGAGCCTGCAGATTCTCGATCGGCTCGATCACGAGGTCTCTCGGCGAGGTGCGTACATCGCCTACATCGGATCCGGTGAGTTTCCCGCCAGAGTGCGAGTCCTCGGCCCCGACGCGTTGTTCCCCGGTGAATCCGGTCTGGTCCGCCTCCATCTCACCGTCGCGCTGCCTCTGCTTCCCGGCGACCGATACATCCTGCGCGAGTCCGGTCGGGCGGAGACGATCGGCGGAGGCGAAGTGCTCGACATCCATCCCGTACTGCCGGCCTCGAAGGCACGGCCGGATCGAGATGTGCAGCGAGTCGTGCGTGAACGAACGTGGGTTCTGGCAACGGACCTGGAACTGCTCACCGGTGTGGAACTGGAGCCCACGATCGGACCATGGGTCGTGCCCCCGAACGTGCTCGACGACGTCGCCGACAACGTGCGTCGACGAGTGATCGAAGCCGGACCTATCGGTATCGACATCGCCGCGTTCGACGACCACGAACGCGCCGTTCTGGGCCAGTTCGGCCGGTTGGATCGACTCAGCCGGTTGGGCCAGCTCGACGACGTGACCATCGACAATGGGCGGGTCCGGCTGGCCGAGGTTCGCGATCCGTTGGCTGACCACGCGTATTTGGCTGCTCTGTTCGACGGTCGTTTCGCTCCGCCCGACGCGACCGGCGTGACGCGGGCCGATCTGCGGCAGTTGATCCAACGACACCTGGTCGTCGAACGAGACGGCGTGTTCTTCCATTCCGCAACCATCGACGACGCCGCGCGAATCGCCTCGGCACTCTTGGCCGAGAATCCGGACGGCTTCACCGTCAGCCAGTTCCGCGATGCGACGGCCTCGACCCGTAAACACGTGCTGCCATTGTTGGCCGAATTGGACAGTCGTGGCATCACCCGCCGTCGTGATGACCTACGTCTCGGGGGACCGCGCCTTCCGGGCAACGGCTGAAGCAACACTGCGCAGCGGTCGTCGCCGCTTGGGGGGCTCGTCCTGTTCCAACTCGCGTGCCAGTTTGGCGACGGCCAGGCTGTTCGTGATCACCTCGCCGAACTGACGGGGGTCGGCGAGCAGCCACGAGTGCGAACCCTCGACGACCGTGCCCTCCACGCCAGCGGCAACGCACAGCGCCTCGAACGATTCGCGGGGAACTATCCCGTCACGGGATCCCCACAGGATCGTGATCGGGAGGCCGTCGACGCGCATGTCCTCCAGTTCCGAGCGCAGGTCGGCGCGACGGGCGAGGTTGGCCACGCGGGCAATCGCCCGAGGATTGCGGATCAGATTGGGCAGGAAGTCCTCGATCATCACGGGCAGCACCCGGGTCGCCTGACGGATCGGCCAGACGTCGCTCGGAAAGTGAAGGCCCCAGTCCCAGAGCGGGCGCTCGGCGATCGAACGGAGCACGGTGTCCCGCGGCCCTTTACGCCACGACGATCCACCGACCGAGTTGACGAGTACCAACGAGCGCACCCGCCGGGGATGATCGTGGGCGAACCTGATCGCCACACCCCCACCGAAACTGTGGCCGACGACAACGACCGGCTCGTCGATCTCGAGGGCATCCAGCAATTCGGCGACCCACCGGCCGTAGCCAGCCATCGAGAAGTCGGCTTTGGGCAGATCCTGCGTGCCGCCGAACCCCGGCATCGCCGGAGCGATGACTCGACAGCCGAGCGAGGCAATCGCCGAGATCACATCGCGGTAGGTGTGATCGCCGAGGGCCCACCCGTGGAGGAAAATGACCGGCAGACCTGATCCGGCCACGCTGTACCCGGCCGGGCGACCGTGCACGAACGTGCGCTTGTGAACGACGACCTGCGCCGTGGGACCGGAGCCGCCGACCCGACCAGGACCGAGAGGGTCAGGACTGAGAGGGTCAGGACTGGCGAATGAGGAGTTGGCCTCGCTCGACCTCATTCAGACCGCCCCAGATGCCATGCGGCTCGGCCGTTCGCAACGCATACGACAGGCAGTTCTGGCGGACCGGACACAATGCACAGATCGATTTGGCAAGGCGCTCGCGGCTGAGCCGCAGTTCCTTGCGTTCGAAATGTGACGGTGGGTAGAAACACGATGCGTTCTCGCCGCGGCACGCAGCGGTCTGCTGCCACTGCAAGTCGTCGTACTCGTCATCTCGCCGTGCAACCATTCACTTTCCTCGCCACTCTGCCCCTCGTCTGAACACCCGTACCTTACAAAAGGAGTCGCCGCAGCACAATTGGTCGTTGGCTTTCTTCTCCGCTCGGCCGGTGACACACTGAGTTGGTGACTGATCAGCACGCCAACGCCCAGATGGCTCGCTACTGGACCGAAGTCGGCGGCCCGCACTGGGTTCACGAGCAGCACCAGTTCGATCAAATGCTTGCGGCGTTCGGGGCCGAGTTGCGTCGCGTCCTCGATGCTCAGCCGGGCGAACACATCCTCGACGTCGGATGCGGCACCGGCACATCGACCATCGATCTCGCCAATAGCGTCGGGTCGACGGGTTCGGTCGTCGGCTGTGACATCTCGCCGACGATGATCGACGCCGCACGATCGAGAACGAGCGAGATCCGCCAGATCTCATTCGCAATCGCCGACGCGCAGATCGCGGACATGCTGCAGGCCGACCTGTACGACGCCGTCCATTCGCGATTCGGCGTGATGTTCTTCGTCGACCCTGTGGCCGCATTCGCGAACATCGCCGAGGCTGTCCGACCGGGGGGTCGCCTGGCGTTCGTGTGCTGGCAGGGCGAAGCGGCCAACGAGTGGATCGCCCTACCGGCGCGCATCCTGCGTAGCTTCGCAACTGGTCTCGAGGTGCCGCCGACGGGTGCTCCCGGACCGTTCGCGTTTCAAGACGCCGCTCGGATCGAGCAGATCCTCGCCGACGCCGGATGGACCGACGTGCGCGTCTCGCCGTTCTCGGCGCCGACGGTGATGGGCGGAGGCGCCGGAGTCGACGCCGCCCTGACCCAGGCGATGGGCACGCGCGTCGCCCAACTGCTGCGCGAACAGATCGACGAGGCCACCTTTGCGCTCGCCGAGGAGGCGGTCCGGCTGGCCCTCGCCGACCATCTCGACGCCGACGGAGCCGTCACCTTCACCGGCAACGTCTGGATCGTGACGGCGACTCGGCCCTGAGGCCCTGACGGCTTGACGGCTCGTGGCGCAACCACCGAGTCTTACGCCTGGGCGTCGACCGGGTTGACGGTCTCGAGGTCGGGCTCGTCGCCGGCACCGCGCTTCTTGCGCATTTCGCGGTAGTCCTTGGCACCGCCCTCTTCGGGTTCGACTTCCAGGGTCACGCCGTCGATCGCGACAACACGAAGGACCTGACCGGCGCTGATCGGCGTCGCCCGGTTGGTGCGGGCCCGCCATCGTGCTCCCGAGACCTCGGCGATGCCCTCGGGCCCGATGTCGGCCAGCGCCGTGCCCATCTCGCCGATCATCCACTCACGGCCGACCGTCGGCGTCGCGAACCGGGTTCGGACCATCGACGGCATACCGACCACGAACGTCAGCACGATGCCGCCGATTCCGGCGATCAGGGTGATCCACGATGGCCGCAGGTCGGCCCCGAGCACATCTCGATAGAGGAACCACGACCCGGTTGCGAACAGCGCGACACCGACACCCGTCCAGAAGCGTGGGACGCCGACCTGGACGTCGACCGCGAACGCGAACATCGAGATGATCAACGCGGCCACGGCCCAGCCGCGGGTCGGCAGCGATCCGAGGCCGTACGCGGAGAGGATGATGGCTGCCGCACCGACCACCCCCGCCACGCCGACACCGGCCGTGTAGAACTCGAAGATCAACAGCGCCATTCCGACGATGAAGAGCAGGTAGGCAACGGCTGGACTGCTGGCCGTGTGCAACAACTGGTTGAGCAGACCGAGCTTGAAGAACCGCACCAGCGTGAGGTTGTTCTGCGTGCTGCCGTCGTCGGCGCGGGTGACGTTGATGGTGGTCAACGTGTGGTTGCGGGCGACCAGGCCGTTCATCCCGAGAACCATGTTCTTGATCGCCGGCACACCCTCGTCGGTCGTGTCGAGCTTCAGTGCGCCGCTCTTGCGGGCCTCCTGGAAACCCATCGTGCGATCACGCAACGTGTCCGTGGCAGCACCGAAATCGATGTTGACGCCGGTCACCGTGAGCGGCGTACCGAAGTCGCCGATGGTCGCTCCCGGTGCCATACCTGTGGCATCGGCCACAGCCATCAACTGGCCGGCGGT
>JAYTOM010000071.1:0-11304 GCA_043747765.1 Actinomycetota bacterium | reverse complement strand
GCGATGAGGGTAGAGGTCGCACCGCGAGGCGATCGTGTTCCGGGAGCTGTGGCGGTTCGGGTCCATCGGGTTCGAAGGGGTTGATGCCGTGTCGCATGCCAGCCGCTGTGAGCCGGTGACGTCACGGATCGCTACCCGACCTCGATGCCCGGCTGAGCCAACATTTTCGTTGCTTGAGTCCGGACCCTCCGGGTGGGCGACGTATTGTCAGTTGCCTGTGTACAGGTTGGCGGATGGAGTAGCGATTGTCGATCTCCGCGGTGTGTGCAAGGCGTCGATGATTTCGTTGGCGGGTTGGGCACAACCGAAGTGGTATCCCTGGGCTTTGTCGCAACCAAGGGCAGTGAGTGCGGTGACTTGGTCGGCGGTTTCGACTCCTTCTGCGATTGTTGCGAGGCGGAGGGAGCGAGCGAGGTTGATGGTGGCCGCGATGATGCTGTCGTCGTCGTGGTCGACGCCGATTCCGTCGACGAACGATTTGTCGATCTTGAGGATGTCCACCCGAAACTTTTTGAGGTAGCTCAACGAGGAGTACCCGGTGCCAAAGTCGTCGACGCTGAGAGAGATCCCGAGGGTCTTGAGGGCGTTGATCACCGTGATGCTGCGGGTGGCGTCGCGCATCAGGACGCTTTCGGTGATCTCGAGTACGAGTCGAGACGGGCACAGGCCGGTTTGGTCGAGGATGTTGGTGACCACGGCAACGATGTCGGGCTCAGCGATCTGGCAGCCGGACAGGTTGACGCTGACAGTGAGATGGGCCAGGTCGGGATCGGCGTGCCAGTCTCGAGCCTGACGACAGGCCTCGCCGAGCACCCATTCACCGAGGGGGACGATGAGACCGGTCTCTTCGGCAATACCGATGAACTCGCTCGGAAGGAGGAGCCCGTCGATTGGATGTTGCCATCGGACGAGAGCTTCGACTCCGTCGACGCGACCGGTGCGAAGGTTAACGATGGGCTGGTAGTGGAGTCGGAATTCACCGTGGGTGATCGCCCGTCGCAAGGAGATCTCCACGTCGAGACGACGCAGGGCTCGTTTCCGCATCGACTCAGCGAAGACGATCGAGCAGGACCGCCCCGCATCCTTGGCGGCGTACATGGCGGCGTCGGCGTCACGCAGCAGGTCCGATGGGGAGGCGTCGGCCGAACGGGCGATGGCGATCCCCGTGCTCAGCGTCACGTGATGGTCACGCCCGTTGAGACTGAACGGTGTTGCGCCCGCGTGTTGAATCCGCTCGGCGATCATCAACGCGTCGGCATCATCGTCGAGGTCCTCGCAGAGCACCGCGAACTCGTCTCCGCCGAAGCGGGCGACGGTATCGCCGGGACGGACCTCGGCGCGGAGCCGTTCGGCGACCATGATCAAGATCCGATCTCCCTCGAGATGGCCCAAGCTGTCGTTGATGACCTTGAACTGGTCGATATCGATGAAGAGGACGGCGACCAGGCCTGTGCTTTGCCCGAGGTGAGGGATGGCATCGGTGAGCCGGTCGACGAACAGAAGTCGGTTGGGTAACCCGGTCAATTCGTCGTGAAAGGCGCGTCGCTCGAGTGTTGCCTCGAGCGCCTTCTGCACGGTGATGTCACGAATGACACAGGACAGCCCGACAACCACGTTCGCGCTATTCAGAATCGGTGAGGTGGTGATCGCGGCGGGGAACTCCATCCCACCAGTGCGCACCGCGATCATTTCCTTGCCGATCAGGGATTGTCGATTCAACGCCCGGTCGATGAGGTGGGCCTGCTCGCCGTGGTCTCGGGGCCGGCCCAGCATGCTCACCGGCTGCCCGATGATGTCGATCGCCCGATGCCCGAACATCGCTTCCGCCCCAACATTCCACGAGGTGATCGTGCCGTCCAAGGAAGTGCTCATGATCGCGTCCGCCGACGCGGCAACGATCGACGCCAACTGTTGATCGTTGCGTCGATGACTCTCGAGTTCGACCTCGGTTCGTTTGCGGCCGGTGATGTCGGCGGTGATGCCGATGATCCCGATCACCTGCCCGGTGTCGTCGAGCACCGGCGCCGTGGAGATCGACACGTCGATCACGGATCCGTCCCGGTGCCGACGCGTGGTCTCCCACCCGTCGAGATGCCGTCCGGCGACGGCCTCGGCCCGTAGCTGAGCGAACTCGCCCCGATCCTCTGCAGCAACGAACGGCAACATTCGTCCCATAGCCTCCGCTTCGCTCCACCCGAACATGCTGCTGGCCACTGTGTTCCAGGCCGTCACCACACCATCAAGATCGACCGCGTAGACCGCCAGCGGGGCGTGGTCGACCAGCATCCGGAGGTGACGTTCGGAGTCCCGCAACGCCGCCCCATCGCGCTGCTGCTTTGCCAGCCGGCGCACCGATTCGGCGGCCACGAGCAACAACCCCAGGCCGAGCACGATCACCCCAACGCCGGCCAAGTCGGTCAGACCGTTCTGCTCGCCTGTTGCCCTGTTCGCCGCGCTCACCACCTCTGTAGCGGCGACCGCAAAGGCCGCTTCGGCCGACTTCCGAGACTGGCGATCGTGACCGAGCGCCAGCGCCGTCGCCCCGACGCGCTCGCCACTCTGAAACAGGGCGATCACCTGAGCATGGTCCGACAGAAACGCTCGGTAGTCTGGAAGTCCAGCGGCCACGGCCGCACGTACCGTTGCTGGCGCGTGATCGACCAGCAAGCCGATCTGCACCTCCAACAGCCCTTGCTTGTCGGTGAAGTCGGCCAAGAACATCGGATCGCCCGACAGCAGGTAGCCCCGTTCGTCGTTGGCCTCACCTCGGATCAAATACTGAATCTTCGACGTCTCCGTCTGACTATCACGGGTCTGGTTCGCTCGGCGCCTCGCGGCAGGGGTCGAGTGGAACACCAGAATCCCGGCAAGACAGACCGACACCACAGCCGCCCCAACCAAGAACATCCTCAGCGACCGCGCCCCAAACCTTCGGCGACGCCGCGCCGACAGGCACACGCTCTCCGCCGAACGATCGTTGACATCCACCATCGTCTATCGGCCCCCACAACCGCAAACTTGAGCCCAGCTGATGCGGCCAAGATCGACAAGGCTGCCGTGCGACTTGCGCACATCGAGGCACTCGCGAGGACTCGTTGTGTTGTTGGATGACGGCTGGTCGGAACGGCTGGCAGGATGGAAGACGTCGTCGAGGCCCACCGTGCGTGATGGCGACAACTTTTCGCTGCGCGGGCGAGACTGCTCGTTCGTCGGCGAAACCTCCGTCATGGTGTCGGGCGCTTGGCGCTACGTCTACAGCGCCGTAGTTGTCGAAGCGACGGGACACCGTTGCTGCACGTGCCGTCTTCGCCCGCGCATCGGTGATCACGGCCAACCCGGCGAGGTGGTGACCGACCGTGCTGCGGCGCTGGTGAAGACTCAGCTGTTTCACTCGCACGAACGGCACATACGACGCGGGGCGGTGACGTCGGAACGGGCGCAGTCAGAGCAACGCGTTCAGTCGTAGCCGGACCGATGCGTCCAATGGGCGTCGCCCAAAGCAACCACCGCGCGAACCTGTGAGGCCGCCGACTTCGACGGCGCTGCACCAGCCGCTGATCGTCCGAGATCGAAAGCGTTGCCAGGAAGTGGAGCCGCACGAAGTCGCGAATCCGGTCCTGTTTCGTTCCACCATTGGTGCCTGACGCGATCCGGTCGGCGAACCGCTCATAGGCGTCAGCGACGCAACCGAGGAAAGAGCTCGCCCACGGCCAGACGTCATGCGCGCCGTCGTCGAACCATCCGGTCGTCGACGCGCCGAGCGCTGCGTAGTAGTCATCCTTGGTTTCGTAGATCACTTGCTCGAGGCTCACGTACCGTCCGACGCCATAGCCGGAGCGACTCATCAGGTACGTCGTCATCAACCGGGCGATGCGACCGTTACCGTCAGCGAACGGGTGGATGCACAGCAGGTCGAGCCCGAACGCCGCCGTGATCAACACCGGATGCACCACACCCGCCGCGAGCGCGTCATTCGTGCGGTCGACGAGCTCGGTGACGTAGTACTCAGTCTCGGCGGCAGAGACCGGCGCGAACCGTGTAGTCGTCGTGCCGTCGTCGTGCCGTCGTCGTGGCGGTTGGTGACCAGGTTGTCGTCGAGCTTGAACCGGCCGCCGCCGACGAAGCTGAACAACAACCGGTGCCGGTGCAGGATCAGCCCGATCGAGAGCGTTCCCGGATCTTGCTGGTGGAGAGAGTCGAGCGCGGCGCGGCAGCCGGCGAACTCGTTCCCTGACCGGTTCCGGAACCTCGGTGGGTTCGCCGACACCAGCGCGGGAACCTCTCGTCGAGCATCCCATCAAGATGTTTGTCGCGTTCTTTGGCGGGGGGTGTCGGCTGGACGCTCGCCTCCGTTGGAGTCTGATCGATGCCGCCAGCGCGAGCTGGCGCAACGGTACGGGTCGTCGTCTCGACGTGCTGCGGGCAATGATCTCGGCATGCCGCAACCGGTGATCATCGAGGTCGCGATCAATGGGTCCACGACTCGTGACGTCAACCCGAATGTGCCGAAGTCAACCGACGAGATAGCCGCGGAGTCGTTGCGATGCATCGAGGCCGGAGCATCGATCATCCACGCCCATTGCGATCCGGTCGGTGGACCTGACGAGGAGGTGGCTGAGCGGTATCTCGCCGGGTTCGGCCCGGTGTGGGCGCATCGTCCGGACGCGTTGCTGTATCCGACGGTGAACTTCGGCGCCGACGGAATGAGCTTCGGACACCTGCCGATCCTGGCCGCCGCAGGTTTGCGGATCGGTCTGCTCGATCCCGGTTCACTGAACCTCGGCAGACTCGGTGACGATGGACTGCCCACCGGCGCGTTCGTGTACGCCAACTCGTTCGAGCGCATCCGCGACGTGTTCGAACTACACCGAACCCACGCCCTCGGCCCGAGCCTGGCCATCTACGAGCCGGGCTTCCTGCGCACCGCTCTCGCCTATTGGCGCGCCGGCAAGCTGCCCGCCGGAACGATGATCAAGCTCTATCTCGCCGAGGATCACGGTCTGCTCGGAGCGCCGTTCGGCCTGCCCGTGTCACGTGCCGGACTCGACGCGTATCTGGACATCCTCGGTGATTGCGACGTCCCGTGGGCAGTGTCGGCGGTCGGCGGCGACATCGTCCGCAGTGATGTCGGTCGAATCGCCCTCGAGCGCGGTGGGCACCTGCACATCGGGCTCGAGTTCTACGGCGGCGACCGTACGCCGACCAACCTCGAACTTGTCGAAGAAGCCGTCGCGCTGTGTGCCGAGGTCGGTCGAACAACGGCATCGTGTACAGAAGCGGCTGGAATCCTTTCCCTGCCTGCCGCACGGTGAGGAGCCACGCGCCGTCAGAAGTGCCGGGTCAGACGCTGACCGCGACGTTGATCGCGATCGTGTAGCCGGCACTCACGTAGCCGGTCACCCTCGCAGCGATCACTGGGAAGTCCCTCCGAGATTCTCCGTGATCACGGCGATCCGATCCAGCGCGACCCGACAGATGATGAGGTACGGCCACGCGATAGCCGGTACACCGAACGTGACCCGACATCGACCGGCACCGAGCGGCTCGACCGAGTGACCTGTTGCCGGGATGCCTGCGACCTTCCATGACCAGCACCGACCGGGCTCGAAATCGGTCACCTGGAACGCAAGCGCGACCCCGACGGACGTCGTGACCGTACCTCGACTGCCGAGCTGCATGGGCGCGCCGCCGAGTGTCGCCGACCGCACCGAAGGACCCCAATCAGGCCAACGGGCGAGATCGACCAACACCTTCCAGGCATCGGCGGCGGGCGCATCGATGGTCCGGCTGATGTATAAGCGCTTCATGCTTCGCTCCTACCCGGTCCCCGACGTGGTCAGCCGTCATGTTCGACACGTAGAAGCCGTCACGCGCCGCGACTGTATGACAGCCGCGATTGGTGCGCGCGGCGATGGAGGAAAGCTCGTTCCGGATCGATGCCAGGCCGTCGGCAATGAGCCGACCGGGCGAGGTCGGCACACTCCTCTCGTGGCTGTTCGTGCGAGGAGTCGGGTCAGGACACCGTGCGCTTGCGACTGATTGCGTCGACCGAGGCGGCGACAAGGAGCACGAGCCCGGACACGATGAAGTTGACGCCGGAGGTACTAAAGTCGACACGCCACACCCCGAAGACCTTGGCCTTGCCGACCAAGCCGAGTCCGTTGGGGATCAGGGCGAGCACGAGACCGCCGAGCACGGCGTTGAGCATCCGACCCTTGCCGCCGAACAGCGATGTTCCGCCGATGACCGCCGCACCGACCGCGAGCAGCAGGGTCTGACTGCCGCCCGTGTTGGAGTCGACGGAGTTCAGTCGGGATGCGAGGAAGGCGCCGCCGACACCAGCCAGCAGACCGCAGATCGCGAATGCCGACGTGCGAATTCGAGCGACGTTGATGCCGGCTCGGCGTGCTGCTTCCTGATTGCCGCCGACAGCGTAGAGATGGCGGCCATAGCGGGTGCGGGTGAGCACGAACGTGACGACGATGACCAGGATCATGACAAGCGGTACGGCGTAGGGCACACCCTCCAACTTGATCCCGATCGCCCTCGCCGCCGGCAGGGCGCGGTTCTGGGAGAGGATGGCGGTGAAGGTCAATGCTCCGGCCGTGACGAGGCCGATCTTGACGAGCGCGAGCGAGAGCGGAATCGTGCCGGCCGACGACCGTTGTTTGCGCAGAACACTGAGCGCGAACACGACCGCGACGATGATCCCGAATGCCCAACTCAGCCCGACCGAGAGGTTCTTGTTCTCAATGGCGCTGATCGCCGGATTCTCGATGCGAACGTTTCCTCCGTCCTTGACGAGCTCGAGCAGGATGCCTTGGAAGGAGAGGAAGTTGGCGAGTGTCACCACGAACGACGGGATGCCGACTCTGGCAACCAGCAGGCCGGTGAACAAGCCGAGCACGAGGGCGACAGCGGCCGCCGCCAGGATCGAGAAGCCGAGGTTCCACGAACTCTGCAATCGCACGGCCAGCACGGCCGCAGCGACACCAGCCGAAAAGCCCGCCGACAGGTCGATCTCGCCGAGCAGTAGGACGAACGAGACGGCCATTGCGATGACGATGATCGGTGCCGCTTGCTGGAGCAGGTTGCCGACGTTGGTGATCGTGACGAACGTGCTCGACCGCGAGAGCCCGAAGATGAGGCACAACACCGTGATGGCCAGCAGCGCTGGCCACGCTCCCAGATCGCCCGAGCGGAGCTTGGACACATACTGCGAAACCGACATCGAAAGGTTGCGCTGTTCGGAGTCGAGCGAGAAGTCGGATGCCGCTTCTCTGATCACGGCGTCGCTGAACGTCACCTCGTTGTTGGACCGATGCTTGGAGTCTCTGTCTGAGTCTCTGTCGGTCGACATCAGATGGTCACCTCGTCGGCCTCGCGGAGGCCGACCTTGCCGGACTGACCGGAGGTGATCAACTCGACCAGGAATTCGCGTCTGGTCTCTTTCGTGATCGGTACGTCGGCTGCAACTCGGCCGAGGTACATCGCGCAGACGCGGTCGGCGACCTGGATCACGTCGTTCATGTTGTGGCTGATCAGCACGACCCCGAGCCCGCGATCAGCAAGGTTGCGGACGAGATCGAGGACCTGCTTGGTCTGCGCGACACCGAGAGCAGCGGTGGGCTCGTCGAGCAACACCACCTTCGAGTTCCACAGCACGGCCTTGGCGATCGCCACCGTCTGCCGCTGGCCACCGGACAGCGAGGACACTTGTTGGCGCACGCTCTTCACGGTTCGGACCGACAAGCTGGCCAGCGTCTCACGCGTCAGACGCTCCATCCCGCGCTCATCGAGCAGTCCGGACTTCGTGCGCTCGCGACCGAGGAAAAGATTCTGGACGATATCGAGGTTCTCACACAGGGCGAGGTCCTGGTAGACGACCTCGATGCCGAGCGCGGCTGCATCCTTCGGACCGTGGATCGTGACCGGCTTCCCTTCGAAGGTCATCGAACCCGAGTCGATACCGTAGATGCCTGTCACGCACTTGACGAGCGTCGACTTGCCGGCACCATTGTCGCCGATCAGCGCCGTGACCTTGCCCGGATACACACGGAAGTCGATGTCGTGCAGAACGTGCACGGGCCCAAACGACTTGTTGATCTTCGACATTTCGAAGATCGGATCGGGTTCACTCAACTTTGCCCCCTTGGCTTCGCAATGCATCAGTTTCCCATTCATCGCAGCCACGTGCTGAAACGGTTTCGAGACACCGGTGGCCCACCCCCCAAAAGAGGAGCGGGCCACCCTTTCACTCGACCGGCGAACCGGTCACGTCTGACGGTGTTCTCAGATGCCGTTCGCCGTGCACAGCGACTCGATGCCCTTGCAGACGTCGTCGCGCTTCACGAAGCCATCCTTCACCGGAATCTTGACCGAGTCGATGAAGATCGACTGGATCGCAGCCTTGGTGTACGGGATGTCACCGGTCTTGTTGTTGATCGTGTCGGAGGTCGCTGGCTTCTTACCGGCGAGCAACGCAACTGCGGCATTGACAGCACCGGTGGCTTCGGCGATGACCGGCTTGTAGACCGTCATGCACTGCGTGCCCTGCAGGATCGCGCGCAGGCCGTCGACCGTCGCATCTTGCCCGGTGGTCGGAACCTTCAGGCCGTTCTTGGTCAGCACTGCCTGAGCGGCGAGTGACAATCCGTCATTGGCCACGAGCACGCCGTCGATCTTGCCGCCGGCCTTTGTCAGCAACTGCTCGAACAACTGTCCACCCTGCTGGTTGTCCCAGCCTGGAACAGCGACGTCACCGACGATGTTGATACCGCTGTCCTTGACGGCAGCCACGTAGCCCTGCTTGAACAGCGTTGCGTTGTTGTCGGTCGGCGATCCGTCGAGCTCGATGATGTTCTTGCCCTTCGCTCCGGCCGTGCCACCGAGGCACTTGAGCAGGCCCTGGCCCTGTGCCGTACCGACAGCGACGTTGTCGAACGAAACGTATGCGTCGGCGGCTCCGCCGAGGGTGAGACGGTCGTAGTCGATGTTCTTGACACCGGCTGCAGCAGCCTTCTTCTGGATGGCTGCGCCAGAGGCGGAGTCGAGGTCGACGATGGCCAGCACCTTCACGCCGTTGGTGATCATCTGATCAGCAATGGTTGCCATCTTCGTGGCATCGCCCTCGGCGTTCTGGATCTCGCATGTGATGTTCGCCTGCTTACACGCTGCAGTGAGCAGCGGCAGGTCGAAATCCTGCCAGCGAGCCGACGACTTGGTGTCGGGCAGGATGAAACCGACCTTGCCACCCGTGGTGCTGACATCCACCGAAATGGCGGGTGTGGCGGCGCCACCTGTGCTGGTGGCTGTTGTCGTCGCTGTCGAAGCTGCCGTGGTTGCGGTCGACGCAGCAGTCGTGGCCGGAGCGGCGGTGGTGGCGGTTTTGTTGCTGCTGCCACAGGCGGTTGCTGTGATGGCCAGAAACCCGATGACAGCGCCCGCGCGAATGAACCTCGTGTGCATGTAACTCCCCCTCAATTCATGCGCAACCCAACTCAGGACGGCCAGATTCAGCGCAGCAGAACCGTAACACACCGTCTGACCATTTTGTTGACTTCCTGAACAATTTTTTGACGCCGGGCAATGACGGGGTCAGACAGCCATCAGCGTCGGGTCGGTGAAGATTCGTTCGGCAGCATGAATCGCTCCGCCGAGCGCAGCGGCGGAGAAGCCGAGCGCGGAGACCTCGATCCGGCATGTACGCAGTGCGCCGGGCATCGAGTTGGCAGCAGCCATTTCGATCACCTTCGGCAACACCCACCGCGCCAGGTGCGATGTGTGACCGGCGAGCACGACAGCTTCGGGATCGAGCAAGTCGATCAGGTTGGCTACACCGATGCCGATCCAGAATGCCCATTCATCAAGTGCGGCGAGGACGACCGAGTCACCGTCGGTGGCTCGCTCGATGACCGTCGCGGTGCGTGCTTCAGATTCCAATTCCCCGTCGGCGAGGATCGCGTCGGCAACGTCAGGTACAGCCGAGTGCAACAGCGCCGGAAGACCGACCATCGTCTCCAAGCACCCGTGGCTGCCACAGCCGCAGAGCCGGCCGTTCACGGGCTGCACGGTCATGTGGCCGACTTCGCCAGCGCCGCCGGATGCCCCGCGCTGCACCGCGCCGTTGATGATCAAACCACCGCCGACCCCGTTTTCGATCAACATGTAGGCCATGTTGCGGGTGCCCGCCAAGGCCCCCGCCCGATACTCGGCAAGCGCCCCGAGGTTGGCCTCGTTGTCCAGCCACAGGGCAACGCCTGGCCCGACGATTGGCCGGATCTCGTCGAGCAACCGCACGTCTCGCCACCCGAGGTTGGGAGCGATTCGCACCGAGCCCTGTTCGATGTCGACCAAGCCTGGGGCAGCCACCGTCAGCCCTGACAGGTGACGCCCCTGTGACGTGACCTCGATGATCGTGTCGGTGATGATCCGGCCGAGAGCCTCGATCAGCACTGCTGGGTCCGCTGCGCCTGAAGCGCTCTGGGCCATTCGGCGCTGCAGGACCTCGCGGCCTCCGAGGTCACGTACGTAGACAGAGATGGAACCGACGTTCAACTCGACGCCGATCGTGACGACATGCGAACCGTCGAGCTCGAGCAGCGTCGCTGGGCGGCCGCGTCGACCATCGGGGTCCAGCCCGATCTCGCGGACCAGGCCGAGCTCGGTGAGCTCAGAGGCCAGACTCGAGACAGTGGCACGAGTCAGCCCGGTGATCGCAGCGATTCCAGCGCGCGAGCGCGGCTCCTTGCCGGCCAGCAACCGCAACACGAGCGACAAATTGTGGCGGCGCACGTGGAGGTGCCCGACCGGCTGGTCGCGGCGGAGCGGAGAGTGAACGGCTGCGCGGACGTCACCGAATTGGCCCTCACTCCCGAGCTCCTCGCGCACATGCATAAAGGGGATTCAATCATGCCCATGCGCGGCCGTCGCTCATTGCCCGGACTGGTTCAGGCCGCAACGGTCGAGAAAGCACCAACGGGACGGCGACGAGAGGGGTCAGCGGCGGTCGAGGATGCCCCGAGCATACGCCGCCTGCCCGGCGTGCTGGATGTCGTCGTCAGCGATGCTGATCAGCCGAACACCGAGGGTGACAGGAGGATCGAAGTTCTCGTCGACGATCCGCTCGAGGTCGTGGGCGGTGATCCATTCAAGTAAGCCGTGCGTGCGCGCTGACACCGCCTCGTAGTAGTCGATCAACACTTGGGCACTCTGCGGACGGATGGCCGCGACCTGTTCGCGCGTGTGCCCGTATCCGGTGTTGTCGGGATCGGATTCGACGCCGAATCGGGGCGCCCAGTCGCC
>JAYTOM010000070.1:0-2356 GCA_043747765.1 Actinomycetota bacterium | reverse complement strand
TCGGGATTGTCGCTCTTCCAGACGGGGATCGGCGATCCCCAGAACCGGTTTCGACTGATGCTCCAGTCGCGGGCGTTGGCCAGCCACTTGCCGAACGAGCCATCTTTGACATGGCCGGGAACCCAATGGATCTGCTGGTTGAGTTCCACCATCCGGTCACGGATCTTGGTGACTTCGACGAACCAAGAGGAGATCGCTCTGTAGACGAGGGGCTGAGCGCAGCGCCAGCAGTGCGGATAGCTGTGGTCGTATGTCTCGTGGCGCACGACCGTGTAGCCGGGGCTTCCAGCGCCACCTCGATCTTTCAAGTCGCGGATGACCAACGCGTTGGCATCGAACACGTGCGTTCCCACCCATGGCGTGACCTCGACGGTGTATCGACCGTGCTCGTCCATCGGACAGATCGTCGGGATTCCGACTGCATTGCACGCCATCTGGTCGTCTTCGCCGAACCCGGGGGCCATGTGTACCACTCCGGTTCCATCCTCGGTGGTGACGAAGTCAGCCGCCAGCACGCGAAAGGCATTCGGCGTGTCGGCAAAAAAGTCGAAGAGGGGCGTGTAGGTACGTCCGACCAGATCGGCGCCGGCAAGCGTGCCCACCCTGGTCATCCCTTCGAGCTCGCGTTCGTAGTGCTCGAGACGCGATTCGGCAAGGATGTGACGCACGCCGCCAGCGTCCTGCATGACCGCATAGTCGATCGTCGGGCCGACGGCCAGCGCAAGGTTTGCCGGCAGTGTCCATGGGGTCGTGGTCCAGGCCAGGATTCTTTCGCCGGTGGAAAGTTGGAAGGCGACCGTCAGTGCTGGATCCTGACGATCCTTGTACACGTCGTCCATACGCGTCTCCGTGTTGCTCAACGGCGTCTCGCAGCGCCAGCAGTACGCCAATACCTTGAAGCCCTCGTAGATCAGACCTTTGTCGTGCAGCGTCTTGAATGCCCACATGACACTCTCCATGTAGGTGAGGTCGAGAGTCTTGTAGTCGTTGTCGAAATCGACCCATCGCGCCTGTCGTCCGACATATCGTTCCCATTCGCCGGTGTACCGCAGCACGCTGGTCCGGCAGACGTCGTTGAAGCTGGCGATCCCGAACGCAGTGATCTCCGGGTGGCCACTGATGCCGAGGTCCTTCTCGGCCTCGACCTCAGCAGGAAGTCCATGACAATCCCACCCGAAGCGGCGATCGACGCGCCGGCCGCGCATCGTCTGATAGCGCGGCACCGCATCTTTGACGTAGCCCGTCAGCAGGTGACCGTAGTGAGGCAACCCGTTGGCAAACGGAGGGCCATCGTAAAAGACGTACTCGTTGTCGGACAGACCTGGAGCTGTTCCTGCAGGCCGCGCTGCAATGCTGGCAGCGAAGGTCTTGTCGGCTTCCCAGAAGGCCTGGATCCGCTCTTCGATCTGCGGCAGATTAGGTTGCGATTCGACGGTGGGATACGACACGGATGCTCCTGTTCGACGTGCACCACGTTCACCGACGTGGAGGCGTTGGCCCAGGGACGAGCCGGAGCCCGCGGTACCACCCTGCTTACCGACGGCCGCAGCCGCTGGTCACTCGTCTTCGCCGGCGTTGACGGGCCGAACCCGTTCGGTTCTACTGATGTGCCGGACCGAGATCCGACCCATGTTCTTCCGAAGACTCAGAGGTGATGACCTCGTCGGTGTCGTTGTGAAAACCCTATCAGCGCTGATCGTCAGGGCTGATCGTTGCGGCCGATGGTGAACAGATCGTTGTTGGTGCGCGGCGCCTCTGGTAACGAGGGTGAACCAACGGGCGGGGTGATGTCGACCGGAAGCTCGTCGCCGGACCGGGTGCTCCCGTCCACGTGAATGGGGCCACCGTCGCCGGTGCCGGTCGAGGAGGACGAGGAGGAGGAGGAGGAGGAGGAGGGCTCGGCGGCCAGCTCAGCCGGCGTCGGCGGCGGGCCCGGGGGCGCGACCGGCACCTCGTACGTCGGCTGCACGCGAGGAATCGCCTGCGTCGGATCGATCGACTCGCCGCCGTCGCTGCGCTCATTGTCCGTGACGGCCGACATCAACGGGCGCCGCACGTCTGCCAGACCACCCGTCGGGCTGTCGACGATCGTGTTCAACGATGCCGCAAGGTCACGCAAGCGATTGCGGTGACCAATGACGTGTTGCTCGAGATGCTCGACGTCACTCAGCAGGAATTCGCGGCGGGCCAACAGCGACTGGACTTCACTGTCGATCTGAACTCTCTGATCCTCGGACGCGCGGCGGGCCTCCGCCTTGGCCTCCTCGACCAGCCGGCCCTGCGTGTGCTTGGCCTCGTCGACAGTACGACGAGCCTCAGCGGTTGCGTCCTCGCGGATCTTCTTGGCCTCGGCGTT
>JAYTOM010000069.1:0-1696 GCA_043747765.1 Actinomycetota bacterium | reverse complement strand
CGACGACGGCTTCAGCCGGATGCCTGACCAAGCGAACATCGGCATCACCGCCGGCCCGGCATTCGGCGCGATGGCCGTGCTCGCCGCACTCGTCCGAGCGCGCACCACCGGCAAAGGCGTCCACATGGAGATCGCCCAGAGCGACGCCGCCGCCTACTTCGACTGGTACCGGATTGAAACGCGGGCCTACCAGCACGCCGAGGACTTCGTGACCGGCAACTCGAGCGACAACTTCGAGCGGCGCAAGCCGGGCCTCGGTGGCATGTGGGAGCGTGTCGGCGATCAGGTCTACGAATCGGCCGACGGGCACGTGCTGTTCATGGCCAGCGAGCAGTCGTTCTGGAAGAACTTCTGCACCGGCATCGGTCGTGAGGACCTGTTCGAGCAGTGCGCGGGAAGCAGACACGCCGGCCACGCCCGCACCAACGTCGAGTTACAGGCCGCCCTGCGCCACATCTTCCGCACCAAGACCACGGCCGACTGGTTGGCTTTCGCCGGCGAGCACAACACCACGATCACCACGGTCAACACGCCCAAGACGGTCATCGAGGACCCCCAATTCATCGACAGGTTCACGTGGACCACCATTTCCGACACCGGCATCGAACAGCTGATGTTCCCGCTCCACATCGATGGCGAGGATAACCCCGTGCCGACCATCGCTCCGACGGTGGGCCAGCACTCCGACAAGGTCCTCAGGCGTGTGCTCGGCTACGAAGAAGCACGAATTGCGGCGCTCCGGGCAGCCGGCATCACCAACTGATTCATACCCCTGACAGGCGCGTGCGGAATACGTCGACCGTTGTGCTCAGATGCCGCCTCTGCGGTCCTATATGTACGCCCTTGCGACAGTGCGCTCGGCGACGAGTGCGATTCGGTGACGTGAGAGCAGTGTGAATGCCTGCGACGAAGATCAGTCGTACTACGTCTCCTACGACGTCGAGTACGGGCGGTCGCCGATGACGGTGATGCGCTCCATGACCCGTCGTTGCGGATGGTAGTCCGACGTCGCGTAGTGCTGGGTGGCGCGATTGTCCCAGATCGCCAAGTCACCTGGTGTCCACGTCCACCGGCACTGGTACTCGGGATAGTCGGCTTGTCGGCAAAGATACTCGAGCAAGCGATCCCCTTCGACCGGGTCGAGGCCAACGATCTCCTTGGTGAAGATCGCATTGACGTACAATGTCTTGCGTCGGGTTTCGGGATGAGTACGCACGACGGGGTGCACCGACGGCGGGAAGTCGGTCCGCAGCGCTTGTCGCGCTTGCTCGGTCATGCCCGCGCCGAAGGTGTCGTCCCAGTCGTGCACGGCGTTCAGGCCGTCGACACGTTGTTTCACATCGTCGGGCAGGCAGTCATACGCGACGGCCATGTCGGCCCACAAGGTGTCGCCGCCTGTCGAGGGAACTTCGACGGCGCGCAGCAGCGAGCCGAGGGATGGGACGGCTCGCCAGCTGACGTCGCTGTGCCAGACGTTCTCATAGCCAGCGGCCGCTTCGCTCTTCTCGAAGCGCACGACGGTCGGCTGGTCGGGTCGGTTGCTGAGGAACGGGTGGTACTCGAGTTCGCCCCACCGGGCGCCGAGCGCTGCGTGGGAGTCCGGATCGAGTCCGGAGTCACGGATGAACAGCACCTTCCATTCGAGGAGGGCGCGGTGAAGGTCGGCGAACGTCTCGTCGTCGATGTCCGTGAGGTC
>JAYTOM010000068.1:0-3236 GCA_043747765.1 Actinomycetota bacterium | reverse complement strand
GGCGTAGGCTGACCGACATGGATCTCGTCGATCCCTTCGGGCGAACAATTCGTGACCTGCGAATCTCGGTCACCGACCGTTGTAATTTCCGCTGTACCTACTGCATGCCGGAAGAGGGCATGAAGTGGCTGCCCCGGAGCGACGTCTTGTCGTTCGAGGAAATGGAGCGCTTGGCACGCATCTTCGTCGAGCGGTTCGAGGTCGACGGTCTGCGGCTCACCGGTGGCGAGCCGACAGTTCGTGCCCACCTGCCGGTGCTCGTTCGCAAACTGTCCGAGCTGCGGGTCCCCGACACGTCGTCGTCACCGCTCGCCGGCCAGAAGCCGGACCTGTCGATGACGACGAACGGATCGTCGTTTCGGCTGCTCGCGCACGAACTGCGTGACGCCGGGCTGGATCGGGTCAACATCAGCTTGGACACGCTGCAGCCCCAGAAGTTCTTGCAGATGACCCGGCGCGATGAGTTGGCCCGAGTGCTCGACGGCATCGAGGCAGCCAAGGCGGCAGGTTTCTCGCCGGTCAAGATCAACGCCGTCATCGAACGCGACGTCAACGACGACGAGATCCTCGACCTGGTCCGCTTCGGCCGCGACAACGACGTCGAGATCAGGTTCATCGAGTTCATGCCGCTCGACGCATCCGGCCGCTGGATCAACGACAAGGTGGTCGGCCAGGACGAGATCGTGGCGATCATCGACGCGGTGTATCCGATCGTCCAGGTCGTCGCCCGTGGTGCAGCGCCTGCCGACCGATGGAGCTTTGTCGACGGGGCCGGAACGATCGGCATCATTCCGACCATCACCAAACCGTTCTGTGGGGATTGCGACAGGGTCCGGCTGACGGCCGACGGCCAGTTCCGGACCTGCCTGTTCGCGACCACCGAGTTCAACCTGCTCTCAATGATGCGCAAGGGCGCGACCGATGATGCCGTTGCCGCAGAGATCCAGCGTGCCGTCGGCACCAAATGGGCCGGGCATCAGATCAACCAGGTCAACTTCATCCGGCCGAGCCGCTCGATGAGCCAGATCGGCGGCTGACGCATGCGTCGTCCGGTGCGCCGCGTCGCACTCGGCGGTGTGCTGGTACTGGTCTGCAGCGTCGGAGTTGCCGCGTTCGCAACGCCTTCGGTGACGGCAATCTCAACAGCGGCATCCGCGTCTGCTTTGGCTGACCGGGTTGCCCCGCCGACCGCCAGCAGGTCTGGTCCGAATGGGATCTCGCCCACGATCGGCGGGTGCTCCATCTTCCCCTCCGACAGTCCGTGGAACATGCGCGTCGACGGCCTGTCTGTGCGTGCCGGGTCGGCCCAGATGATTGCCGGACTGAGCGGCAACCTGCACGCAGACTTCGGCGCCGACTTCGGCATCCCGTACGCGGTCGTGCCTGCGACCCAACCTTTGGTGCCGATCGGATTCCGTGGCAACGGTGCAAACGAGAGCGATCCGGGCCCGTACCCGATTCCCTCGAACGCACCGATCGAGGCGGGCAGCGATGGACACGTCCTCGTTCTCCAGCAGGGCATCTGCCGTCTGTTCGAGCTGGACCAGGGCGTGGCGCAGGGGACAGGTTGGCTGGCGAGTTGGGGAGCCGAATTCGACCTCTCGTCGAACGCCCTCCGGCCACTCGGCTGGACCAGCGCCGACGCGGCAGGACTGCCGATCCTCGCCGGCCTGGTCCGGTATGACGAAGTTGCGGCGGGCCGTGTCGATCACGCGATCAGGGTCACGTTCTCCAAGACGCAGCGCGGGTACATCCTCCCTGCCACTCATTTCGCGTCAGCCGACACCAACCCGAACCTCCCGCCGATGGGGCTGCGGATGCGGATGCGCGCCGACGTCGACATCAGCGGACTCCACGGCCAGGCATTGATCGTGGCGACCGCGATGAAGCAGTACGGATTCATCGTTGCCGACAACGGCAGCAACTGGTTTTTCCAGGGCGATCCGAATCCCGGCTGGAACAACGACGATCTGAATCAGCTGAAGTCGATACCCGGTTCTGCGTTCGAGGTCGTCGACACCGGCGCTGTGCACAGCTGAGCGAACCGCTGACGCGGCCGTCGCACTGACCATGCACCCACCACGACGTCGCCGGTCACTACGCTGTGCGTCGGATGTCTGATCTCTCCTTCACCCACCTCGACCCCATGGGTCGGGCACGCATGGTCGATGTCACTCCGAAGGAGCCGACACATCGGCGTGCCGTGGCCCGGTGTGTGGTCACGATGCAGTCCGAGACGACTGCCGCGATCGCCAATCGCGAGGTCAAGAAGGGCGACGTCCTCGCCGTTGCCCGGGTTGCCGGAATCCAAGCCGCGAAGCGCACTTCCGACATGATTCCGCTGTGCCATCCGCTGCTCGTCGGTTCCGTTCAGATCAACTTCGAGATCAGCGACGATCACATTGCCGTCGAAGCACAGGTCGACACGGTCGACCGGACTGGCGTCGAGATGGAAGCCTTGCACGCCTGCTCAGTGGCCGCGTTGACGATTTACGACATGTGCAAATCGGCCGACAAGGGCATGGTCATCGGCGAATTGACGCTCTGGGAGAAAACTGGCGGCCGATCCGGGACCTACCGTCGTGACCCCGACGTTGGTGCTACTGTTACGAATGTTGTACAATCGTAATGTTCTTGCGAGGCCGTGACATCACGACGGTCCAGCAATTCACCCTCTCATCATGAACCATTCATTTGACTACTCAAGCGGTGAACAGTGACCAAAATTGTTCTTCTTGCCGTGGCCGCTGCCTGGGCTGCTGTGCTCCTTCCCCCGCTCCTGCGGAATCGAAGTGAGAACCGTCCCGGTAGCTCGGTTTCGGATTTCAATCGCCAACTCTCCAGCCTGCAACGGTCGGTCCCGACCAGAGGGCTGGCCCCGATGCGGTCGATGGCTCGACCGTTGGCGCAGTCGCCGATGGGCCGCCCGGCAGCCGGTGGTCGTCCCGGACAGCAACAGCGCACGCTTCGTGTGGCCTCGTCCAATGGCCGCGCCTCCGCGCCCGCAGTGCGTCGGGTCCATGGCGAGCCCGGCATCAGCCGAGTCCATCAGAACGTTCAGGCCCAGCCTCATCAGTCCCACACCCGGCAGAGCGAGCCACAACACAGGCAGGCACTCGTCCACCGCAACTCCAGCATTCGCCAGGACGTTCGTCGGCGTCGCGCGAACGTCCTGTTCATCCTGTTGATCTCCACGTGCACCACACTTTTCCTCCTGGCGACCACTCAATCGACCG
>JAYTOM010000067.1:0-8613 GCA_043747765.1 Actinomycetota bacterium | reverse complement strand
CCTGAAGATGTTTGACGACAGCCTGACGGGTCAACGTCGAATCCGCTGCCAACACCGTTGCCGTCCGGGGTCCATCGTGCATCAGTCGGTCGAGGAGGGCGCGGCGGGTCGGATCGGCGAGCGCGCCGAACAGATCATCCAGCGCCGACCTGCTCACGCGAGGACTGCGGCCATGGCTGCGATCACCGTGCAGGCCCACAACAGGCAGACGCGCGTCTCCCACTGTGCAGCGAGCACGGCCGACCGCTGACGCGACGACGAGGCCGGTGAGGCCGACGCGAAGGTCTCGGTGATGTCGAGTCGGCTCGTGCCGTTCGGTGACGAACTGATCTCGAACACGACGCGACTCGGGCGCGACGCGTGGTCCTGCTCGCACCAGGTGAATTCCACGGCACGTCCCACGTCGACGCGATCGATGTGCACCCGTTTGACCACACCGTGTTCGGTGATCGTGCCGATCTGATCTGGTTCGATCCGGACGTCGACCGCGTCGCCGAGCCAGTCGGCGAGCAAGGCTGGATTCGACACCATCTGCCACATCCGGTCGATGTCGACATCGACCTCCACACGGCGGCGCAGAATCTCTGGTTGTTCCATGATCGAACTCTATTGCCGACTCGGAAATCATGCAACCAGAAAGTTGCACTCGAGCGCGAACCGCGTAGGATCAAATGCAACTCAACAGTTGCAGGAGATCGCCATGCTGATTCCAACCGTCATCGAGTCGACCAATCGCGGCGAGCGCGCCTACGACATCTACTCACGTCTGCTCGCCAATCGGATCGTGTTCTTGGGAACGGCGATCGACGACCACGTCGCCAACCTCGTCATCGCCCAATTGCTGCACCTCGAATCGGAGTCGACCGACCACGACATCTCGATGTACATCAACTCGCCCGGCGGCGACATGACAGCCCTGTTCGCGATCCACGACACGATGCAGTACGTCGCCCCCGATGTCTCGACGATCTGTGTCGGGCAGGCCGCATCAGCGGCCGCTGTGTTGCTTGCCGCAGGAGCACCCGGGAAGCGCTACGCCCTGCCGAACGCCCGGATCCTGGTCCACCAACCACATGGTGGTGCGCAGGGTCAGAGCACCGACATGGAGATAGCCGTTGCCGAGATGGTCGAGATGCGCCGGCGGATGGTGGAGATCCTCGTCGAGGCCACGGGTCAGACGTTTCAACGGGTGTCGACGGACATGGACCGCGATTTCATCCTGCGCGGGGACCGTGCCGTCGAGTATGGCCTGGTCGATCACATCATCGAGCGCCGCGCCCTCGCCGATCCGATGATCGCCGCTTCGCTGAACGGAGCGAACGAGCTTCAGGCGGCCGGTGCTCGATAGGCGCCGAATGTCAGCATCGTGCGCGTCTCGAAACCGAGCCTCTCGTAGACGGATTTGGCGCCGACGTTGTGGGCAGCGACGTGCAGGATCGGCGTCCGCCCCGCTGCGATGATGCCGCGCGCGACCGTCGACGTGACGGCTGCGGCGTAGCCCCGCCGTCGACCGTCGGGATGCGTGCACACCGCGCTGACCTCGGTGTATCCGTCGAGACTCGTGCGCTGACCCGCCATCGCCAGCAGGCGGCCGCCCTCGAAGATGCCGCGGTACCCGCCGAGTTCGATCGTGCGGGGTCGGAACGGCCCTGGCTCGGTGAGCTCGATCAACGCCATCATCTCCGGCACGTCATCGTTGGTCAACGAGCGAGTGCCGGCAGCGATGTCGGCCCGGGGTTCGGCGTGCAACACCATCTGGAAGCCGGATCCCGAACCGAGTACGTCCCAATCCAACGGCGGATTGATCTCGCCGGCGCGGTTGATGATCACATCGACGCCCGGGCCGACGATCGTGGCAAGGTCGGCCCAAGCCTCCGGCGAGTCGTTGGCGATCGCCCCGAACGTCGCCACGTCACGACGGAAGCGGCGGGCCAGTCCTGAACCCTCGGCGAAGTCCTGCTGGACTCCGATGAGTGCGTACCAATTCGGGTTGTCGAGCGGATGTTCGTGCGCTGGTGGCTGATCGCTGTTCGAAGACATCGTCGAGCATTCTCGCAAGAGCGCTTCGATCTGCCCCCATCAGGCTCGACGAGGCCGCACAAGGCGGTGATGGCGTCGTTGCTCATCGTGCGAGCCGATGTGTCCGCCGCCGACGTAGGGATGCGAAACTGGACCCGTGGCCATCTCGATTCCGGATCTGTGCGTCGACCTCGTTGCCGAGACGGTGGTACTCACCGAATGCGTCGCTGCGGGCATCAGACGAGACGGCGAGGCCGCCGGCGATACACCGACGCCGGCTCCGAATTGGAACGTTCGTGATCAGATCGTGCACCTCGCCTTCTTCGACGAGGCCGTCACGACGGCGGTGCTCGACCCGACCAGGTTCGAGGCCGAACGCGAGGCATTGCGGCGCCGTCCCGAAGGCGTTGCCGAGGCAGCTGCGGCCATCAGCCGTGGGTCCGGGATCGACGAGGCCATCGATCGGTTCGCGACCTCACGGGCGGCGCTGATCCGAGCGTTCATGGAGGCCGACCCGGCAGCTCGCGTCCCGTGGTACGGGCCCACGATGAGCGTTGGCTCGGCACTGACGGCGCGGATCATGGAGACATGGGCGCATGGTCAGGACGTGTTCGACGGATACGGCTTCCGGCATCCGGCCACAAGCGCGGTCCGCCAGGTCGCGCACATCGGCGTGCGTGCCCTACCCAACAGCTACGTCGGTCGCGGGCTCGGCGTGCCCGCCGATCCGGTGTCCGTCAGACTGACTGCGCCGGATGGCAGCGAATGGACGTGGGGCCCTGCCGACGCACGGAATCGGGTCAGCGGACCAGCGGTCGATTTCTGCCTCGTCGTCACTCAACGCAGACATCTGGACGACACCGCTCTGGTCGTGGACGGTGACATCGCCGATGAATGGATGCACATCGCCCAGGCTTTCGCCGGGCCGGTCGGTGACGGCAGAGCCTCGGGACAGTTCGCCTGAACCGGTCGGGACGCCGTTCGCCGGCGTGACCAGCTGTTTTTCAGTTGTTTCTCAGCCGTTCGGGGTGACGACGGCTCGGCCGCGAAGAGTGCCGTGGTGCAAGGCCTCGTACGCGTCGGCGACGCGGTCGAAACCGAACAGATCGGCGTCGCTGCGGATCAGGCCTTGCTCGGCGAGCTTGACGACGTCATGGGCATCGGAGACGCTCGAGCCCTGGAAGTGGATGATCTCGCCGTCGCGGGGCAAGCCGCCGTACCACGGCCTCTTGAACGTGCCGCCGTTCGAACCGATGATGCCATAGGTGCCGTACGGCTGAACCGCTGCGATGCCGACCGAGATGGTGCGGTCGATACCGACGAAGTCGAGCACAGCAGTTGCCCCCTCGCCATTGGTGATCGTGGACAGCACTGCTGCGGTGTTCTCGTCCACACCAGGCACGACATGGTGCGCGCCGAGATCGGTGACATAGGCGAGGCGATCAGGATTGTTGTCGATCGCGATCACTGTCGCAGGGCTCATCGCCCGGAGCAGTTGGATTGCGAACGAACCGAGACCGCCGGCGCCGATGACGACGGCCACCGATCCGGGCACGAGCTTGTGCAACACCTTGCGCACGCCGTGGTACGAGGTCGCTCCCGCATCCGTCATCGGGGCCGCGACGCGTGGATCGAGCGTGCCGATCGAGATGACGTCGCGTGGAGCGTTGGCGACGACGTATTGGGCGAGTCCTCCGTCGCGGCCGTAACCGCGGCCTTTGAGACCATTCGGGCATGCACTGTCGTGGCCGCGTACGCAGAGATTGCAGACTCCGCACGAGCTGGGGCTGACGAGCGCGACTGATTCGCCGACCTCGAAACCAGCGACTTCTGGTCCGATCGCTGCGATGCGGCCGCCGATCTCGTGGCCGAGCGTGAACGGCATGTGCCAATCCACCATCGCGCCGACCTCGCTCGGCATCGACATCATCGTCAGGTCACTGTGGCAGAGGCCGTTCCCGGCGACTTCGACCAGGATCTGACCGGGACCTGCGGCGGGTACATCGATCTCGACCATCTGCGGTGGCTGCTGCCACTCGAGCATCCGGTAGGCCTGCATCGTCTTGGCGATTGCGCTGCTCATCGCGGCGTCGGCCAGTCGTGGCTGCGAACCAGCGCGTCCGTACCACCGTCCATGTAGATGATGCTGCCGATGAAGAAGGCGGCCGCTGGGGACAACAGGTACGACAACAGCCCGGCGATCTCGTCCGGCGTGCCGGCACGACGGATCGGCACGGGATACTGATCGCCGAGGCTGAGCACGAAGTCCACGCCGCCCATCGGGATCAACGGTGTGTCGATCAGGCCGGGTGCGATCGCATTGAGGCGGATGCCGGAACCGACCCACTCCGGCGTGACCGACTGGGCCCTGACCCAATGTGCCAAGGCCATCTTCGCGGCGGGGTAACCGGCCATCGGAGCCTTGGCGGCCGCCGTGCAAGCCGTCTGTTCGTCGTCGGCGAGACATGCTGCGACGACGTCCAGCGGAACGCCGGCCTGCGTCGACGTGCTGTTCGAACTGATCGCCACGGCGCTCGGATCGGTGCCCTTGGCCAGCAGCGGACGAAGGCCGATGAGTGTCGCCACGGCGCCGAAGTAGTCGATGGACACGACGAGTTCTTCGTTCGTGCCGCTGGACGCGATGCCGGCCCCGGCGACGAGGCCGTCGAGCACCCCGCCGCTTTCCGCCGTGACCCCTTCGACCATGGCCTGGCGACCTTCGGGCGTGGACAGGTCGGCGATGACCTCGGCATCACGGACGTCGACGCCGATGACGCGATGACCCTCTGCCTGGAGACGCGCTCGGGTGGCGACGCCCATGCCGCCAGCGGAACCCGTGAATGCGATGGTGCCCATCAGACGCCTGCCGCGACGAGCTCGATGCGCGCTGACTTGATGCCGTACACGAACGGATTGGGCATCTCGACCACGGATCCCGGCACCACCCGGAACGAGCCGACACGCCGCAAGAACTCCTCGAAGAAGGTGCGGATCTCGAGTCGGGCCAGCGCCGCGCCGAGGCAGAAGTGAGTGCCGAAGCCGAAGGCGATGTGATGGTTGCCGGCGCGAGTCACGTCGAACGTCTCCGGATCGTCGAAGTGAGCGGGATCGCGGTTGGCCGACGAGTACATCAGCACCACCTGGTTGCCGGCAGGGATCGTGGTCCCGTGCAGGTCGTAGTCGGCCTTGGCGACGCGACACATGTTGTGGATCGGTGTGACGAAGCGGATGAACTCCTCGACGGCGACGGTGAGATCCGCGCCGCCCTTGAGCAGCGCCCACTGATCGGGGTGCTGGTCGAGCAGCAGCAACGTGCGGGCGATGACCGTGCGAGTCGTCTCGGCACCACCGTCGAGCAGCAGCAGAGCGTCGGAGACCGCTTCACTGGGGCCGAATTCCTGGCCGGTGATCTCGGCCGTGGTGTACATCGACATCAGGTCGTCCATCGGGCAGGCCTTCTTGGTGTCATAGAGCGCCAATGCGGCGACCGAGAATTCGATGGCGGCATCGACGCCGTCGGAACTGAAGCACCGTGGCCCACCGCCGAGCGCAATCGTGCGTTCGGACCAGTCACGCAGCTTCGGCCAGTCGGCATCCTCGAAGCCGAGCAGGCGACCGATCATTAACGCCGGCAGCGGCGAGGCGAGGTCCTCGATCACTTCCACCGAGCCGCCCTTGCCGCTCGGGTCGAGCGCAGCATCGAGTAGCCCCGTGACCACGGCACGGATCTGCTGCTCCTTGTCGGCGACGGCCTTGGGGGTGAAACGGCGGGCGACGAGCGACCGACGCTGGGCGTGGTGTGGGTCATCGAGCCCGATGATCGCGGCGTCGGCGGCGAGGTTCGGTCGGTAGCCACCCTTGACCTGATCACTGTTGATGAAGACGTCCTTGCGGCGCTCGATCTCGACGATGTCGTCGTAGCGGGAGATGCCCCAGAGTTCGTTGATCGGATCCCAATATGCGCGTGCGTTGTCACGCATCCAGGCGTACGTCGGGTACGGATCGTTCGTGTAGAACTCGCCGTCGAGGAGGTCGATCGTGGCGTGCTCCGGCATGTCGACTTCGTGAGTGGTGCTCATCGTCGAACAGTATCTGACGCGTCGTCAGATACAGAAGGGGAGCGATCTGTCGCGAGCAAGCCGGCTTGTCCCCAGACAGGGCGTCGGAACCCACAGGATCATCACAGGTTGTCGCCACGTTCGGGCAGCAATACACAGCAAGGTCACAGGTAGTTGGCACTAGCGATCCACAGGCCCGATCGTTCATCGTTGGTTCATGCTGCGTTCGGTCGACATGGAAATCCATCACACGTCCGGCCGCCGCCGTCGGCGGCGGATGACGGTCGATCAACCCGACCGTCGGGCTCTCGAGTGTTCGGGATGGCGGACGATGCTGGACTACACCGAGAACCACATGCGGGCCATCGACGGCACCCTGCTGGCCGTGATTCCTCGGTGGACTGCCGAGGCCGAGCGACCGACAGCGAACAGTGTGATCGGACGCGTCACGGTGGCCAGTGCCACTGCGCCGACGCGGGACGAGGCGTGGGCCAAGCTTCGTCGCGCGACGACCGCCGCCGATCTTCGGCCGTACGACTGCGCCAACGACTTCTGACGGGCGATGCCGGACGAGGCCACGCCGGACAACGCAATGCTCACACGGTGCCGTTGAGTCGCTTGTACATGCCGCGCTGAGCCTTCGCCAGGCGGATGAACTCGGCGTAGAGCGGGGCATGCATTGCCGTGCTGATCGGATCCGGCACGAACATCTGTGCAGGACGAGCGTGGCCGACGATCTCCTCCAGCGTCATTTGGCCGAGATGCAGCGCGGCGAACCATGCGGCGCCGCGCACATTGACGTTGAGCGGGTCAGCGATCTGCATGATCGGGCGACCGATCACGTCGGCGTGGATCTGGCACCACAGATCCGAGATCGCCCCGCCGCCGAGCAGGCGCAGTCCGTCCAGAGGCCGGCCGGCGAACCGCTCCGTTGCCTCGAGCAGCCACAGCGCGTTGTAGGCCACGCCCTCCATCACCGACCGGATCAGGTGTGCGCGCGTTGTGGACATGGAGACGTTGAGAAACCCGGCGCGGAGGTTGGAATCGGAAACCGGTGACCGTTCACCGTTCAGCCATGGGCAGAAGATCACACCACCGCTGCCGGCTGGTGCAGTGGCTGCCTCCGAGGTGATCGTTTCATAGCCGATGGCTCCGGACGGTCCTTCGCCGAGCGCTGAATCGCGGAGCCAGCGCAAGGCTGCGCCGCCCGTTTCGTGATTGTTGGCAATGAGGTAGGAACCTCCGCGCAGACCCGGAACCGATGCGGTCTGTCGAAGAACATCGGTCTTCTTGAACGGCACCGGGGCCGAGACCCAGGCCGTGGTGGATATCGCGATGTGACCGGCGAAGTCGGTGACCGCTCCGGCACCGATCGCTGCGGTATGCAGATCCGGAACCCCGCAGATCACCGCTGTGCCGGCCGGCACGATCTTCGACGACCCGAATTCGGCGGCCGCAGCATCGGACAGGGGTCCGAGACGCGCTCCCGTCGGCCGCATCTCCGCCAACCTGGCGACATCGCGGCGGGCCAAACGGACGAGCACGTCGTCGTACACGACCGGGCCGCCCGGACGGTTATCGGTCAACCACGACGCGACCATCGCGGCCGGCGTCGTGGCGCACGTCCCGGTCAGACGCATGCCGATGTAGTCCACCGGTTCGATCAACGTCGCAGTCTGTGCGTAGATCTCGGGACGGGCGTGCTCGAGGAACTGGGCGTGGCCCGTCGGATCGTTGCCGCCGGGATTGGGGGCGCCGCCGGCCAGGCGTAGCCACTGCGCAAGTTTGTGCGGTGCGTACCCGGCGAATGCGATGCGCCCACCGGTGAGTGGTTGTGTCCAGGGCGCACCCCGATGATCGGTGTACAGCAGGCATGGCCCGACGGCACGGCCATCGACATCGACAGGGACGGTCGATCCCCATTGACCGGTGATGCCGATTCCCGCGCACGGGCCGGAGGCAACGGCCTCGTCGGGTTCGTGTTCGATGTCGTCGAGCAGGTCGCGGACGGCTGAAACGAGTCCGGCCCACCACTGATCGGTGTCCTGCTCAGCGCCCCCGTCGTCGGTGAACAGTGTGTCGATCGACCGGAACGCGCTGGCCAGGACATGACCATTCGTCGCGACGGCAGCGGCCTTGATGCCCCCGGTTCCCAGATCGATCGACAGGTACCAGCGCTGCTGCATGCAGCGAGTCAAGCAGACCAAAATGGCGCCGCATCGACGTGTGGGCAATGTGCCAAGCTCGGACCATGAGCACGTATCCCTATGCCGATCGTTTCCCCGTTGTGAGGTCCATCCCGGATCACGGCCGAGACCGCTCCGAGGTCCTCGCCGAGCTCCGCGCGATGGCCACGGAAGAGGACTCGTTCTGGCAGACGGGAAAGGCCAGCGGATCGTTCTACTGCGGCGACATGGACCACTACGCATTCATGTCGGACGCATTCGCGATGTACGGGCACATGAACGCCTTGCAACGAGATGTGTGTCCGAGCGCCACGCGATTCGAAGGCGAGGTCATTGCAATGGGCCTCGAT
>JAYTOM010000066.1:0-22362 GCA_043747765.1 Actinomycetota bacterium | reverse complement strand
AGGCCGTCGGTGGAGACATAGCCATCATGCAGGGCGCTCCAGACCAGTGGCATGTAGCCCCAGTAGTTTCCCTCGGCTGGATCGAATTGATGGACAGGCAGCAACTCGATTGCGGTGATCCCCAGCGCGGCGATCCGTTCGGCATGGCGTGTGAGCGCAGCGAACGTCCCCCGCATCGTTTCGTTCAGACCGGGATCGCACATCGTCGCCCCACGCACATGGACCTCGTAGACGACGAGCTGATCGAGCGGGTGACGTGGACCAGCCGGCGTCGCCGACCGCATGCCGGACATCGGCAGCACACCGAACGGCGATGTCCCCAGGGTGTCGGTACCACGGACACGAGCTGCGTCGCGATCATGTTCCGGCGGGAACCAAACTTCGCGCGCTTGGGGATCCAACAAGAACTTCGAACTGTCGCACCCGGGTGCGTCGCCGTGCACCCGGAAGCCGTAGAGATCGGCGTCACCAATGGCGGCGGCGGCGACGGTTGCAGTCCACCCGTGGCCGTCACGGACCATGTCGAACGTGTGCGTCTGTTGCTGCGGATCCGCTCGGTCGACGATCACCACTGTCGCAGCGTCGGCCACGGAACTCCACAGCGTCACTGTCCACGATCGCCCGATTGCATCCCACACAGCCGCCATCCGTAGATTCTGTCGCGCGATGCGGCCGTATGGAACCTGTCAGCTCGCCTGCTTGCCCGTAGCCTGACGTCCGATGTCCGAATCGACCCTCACCGTCAGCGATGTGTCGGTAGCACTCGCTGCCCACAGTTACCTCGCCGATGAAGGCCTGACGACGGCCATCTTCCTTGCTCTCGCGCTCCGACGGCCGCTGCTGCTGGAGGGCGAAGCGGGTGTCGGCAAGACCGAGGTGGCCAAGGTTCTCAGCCGGTGGACCGGTGGTGAACTGATCCGCCTGCAGTGTTACGAGGGGATCGACGTCAGCCAGGCCGTCTACGACTGGGACTACAGCCGTCAACTGCTGCACTTACGCGCGGCCGAGGCCAGCGGCGAAGCCAAAGGCGCCGGCACCGACGCGCTCGAGGGCCAGTTGTACAACGAGCGGTTCCTGCTCAAGCGAGCCCTGTTGCGTGCGATCAGCCCGACCTCCGGGCCGCCGCCGGTCTTGCTGATCGACGAGATCGACCGGGCCGACGACGAATTCGAGGCGTATCTGCTCGAGGTCCTCAGCGACTTCCAGGTCACCGTGCCCGAGCTCGGCGTGTTCCGCGCCGAGCGTCCTCCCGTGGTGATCCTGACGAGCAACCGCACCCGCGATGTGCACGACGCTCTCAAACGGCGCTGTCTTTATCACTGGGTCGAGCATCCGACGTTCGAGCGCGAGGTCGCGATCGTCCGACTTCGCGTTCCCCAGGCCGGCGAGGCGCTGACCCGCCAGGTCGCGGCAGCCGTCGAGACGCTGCGTTCACTGAACCTGTACAAGCCGCCGGGCGTGGCCGAGACGATCGACTGGGCCACCGCCCTCGGCCGACTCGGTCTCAGCGAGATGTCCGAGGACTTCGTCGCGGCAACGCTCGGCGCGGTGATCAAGTACCGCGAAGACCTCGAGCGGGTCCAGCAGCACGGCATCGCCGAACTCGTCAAGCAGGCTGTCGAGCGGGCCGCAGCGCACGCGTGATGATCAACGACTGATGATCAACGACTGATGATCGACGACGGTGCCGAGGCGATCGCGATCGCGTTCGCGAGGGTGCTACGCGGACTGTCGATCAGTGCTCCGATCGGGTGCGTGCTGACGTTCGCAGAGGCCCTGGGCGCGTTGAGCGGTCCCGAAGTCGACGGATCCGACGGCGTGATCACCCGCGAGAACGTGTACTGGGCTGCGCGAACGACGCTGGTCCGTCGGCCCGAGGACGTGCCGGTCTTCGACCGAGCATTCTCGGTGTTCTTCGACGCCCACCTGATGCGCGGCGGAGCCGACGTCGTCGAGCAGACGCAGCGGATCACGGTCGTGATGGACGACGGAGATTCCAACGACGACAAGGACGACGACGCAATCGACGCCGATGAGGACCCGACCATCCAACTCCGTTTCAGTGCTGCCGAAGTGCTGCGCCACAAGGACTTCGGGGCCTACAGCGACGACGAATTGCGTCTCGCACAACAGATGATGATCCGCCTGCGATTCGTTGGTCCGCCGCGACGTTCGCTGCGATCGCGAGAGGCCCGGCGCAACCAACATCGCCCGGACCTGCGGCGGACAGTACGTGCATCGCTGCGCGCGAGCGGCGAGCCGATACAACGATTCTGGAAAGAACCGGGCGAGCGGATCCGACCGATGGTTCTGCTGCTGGATGTCAGCGGCTCGATGGAGCCCTACGCGCGGGCCCTGCTGCGGTTCGTGCAGGCAGCCGTTGCCGGCCGCCAGCGCGTCGAAGCGTTCGCGATGGGCACCCGCCTGACGCGAGTCACGAAGGAACTCGGCAGTCGCGATCCGGACAAGGCGTTGCGTCTTGCCAGCGAACGGGTCACCGATTGGAGCGGCGGGACGCGGCTCGGCGAATGCCTGCGCCGGTTCAACGACGAATGGGGTGTCCGCGGGATGGCTCGCGGCGCAATCGTCGTCGTGCTCAGCGACGGCTGGGACCGCGGCGACCCGGCGCTGCTCGCCGAGCAGATGCGTCGGCTGCAGCGGATCACACACAACCTGGTCTGGGTCAATCCGCTCAAGGTCACGCCCGGCTATGCGCCACTCGCCCGTGGGATGGCGGCGGCCCTTCCGTTTGTTGATCATTTCGTCGAGGGACATAGCGTGGCGGCCATGGAAGAACTGGCTCGCGTCATCTCCGGATCATCGGCACGCGATCGCCACTCGGCGGCGCGTCATGCGTGAGATCCTCGACGACATCGACCGGTGGCGCACGAGCGGCCGGCGGGTCGCCGTCGCCCGGGTCGTCAACATCGAAGGTTCGGGGCCGCGCGACCCCGGCGCATCGATGGCGGTCAACGAGGACGGCGAGGTCGCTGGTTCGGTCAGCGGCGGCTGTGTGGAGAGCGCCGTGGTCGGCGAGGCGCTGGCCATCCTGCACGGCGAGCGGCCGCCTCGGATCGTGACGTTCGGATACAGCGACGACGAGGCATTCGCTGTCGGTCTGACGTGCGGCGGCACGATCCATCTCTTCATCGAAGCGTTGGACTGGTGACAGCCGAGGTGAGCGGACTCACGCTCTACGAGCAGCTCCGAGATCGGATTCGCAACGAGGAACGCGTCGGGCTCGTCACGGTCGTCGATGGTCCGAACGTCGGAGCCAAGCTGCTCATCGATTCCGACGGGGCCGTGCACGGCACGCTCGGCGACCCCGAACTCGACCGGATCGTCGGCCGCGACGCTCTCGCCGAATTGGAGGCAGCGACGACCGGGATGCGGCACTACGGCCCGCACGGACAGACGACGCCAGAGGATCTGATCGACCAGGTGACCGTCAGCGTCTTCGTCGAGAGTTTCTCGCCACCGCCGCAGATGTGGATCTTCGGCGCCGTCGACTTCACGGCCGCGCTGGCCAAAGTGGCCAAGGTGCTCGGGTACCGGGTCACCGTCTGCGACGCCCGCGAAGTGTTCGCAACGAGACGGCGATTTCCGATGGCCGACGAAGTGCTGGTGTCGTGGCCGGCGCCCCTGTTCGCCGGCCGAGGGTCCGAACTCGGACCACGCGATGCCGTCTGCGTGCTGACCCATGATTCGAAATTCGACGTTCCTGCCGTGATGGGCGCGATCGGGACCAACGTCGGCTACATCGGGGTGATGGGCAGTCGCAAGACTCACGACAAGCGCATGCACCGGTTGGCCGAGGCCGGTCTGGTCGCACCGGATCAGGTCGCCCGGCTGATGTCGCCGATCGGTCTCGACATCGGAGCACGGACGCCGGAGGAAACAGCCATTTCGATCTGTGCCGAGATCATTGCCCGCCGCACGGGGCGAGTGACGCCGTCGCTTCGCGATGGCGACGGCGCAATCCACAGCTGACGCCCACGACGGCATCTCGACCAGTCGGGCCAGCACAGAACCGGCCCGCAACAAGACAGGCCAGCAACAAGACAGGCCAGCACGGGACCGGCCAGCAGAAAATTGGTCAGCCGGAGGGGTCGCCGAAGCGGAGACTGCGGCGGGAAGCAATGGAGTCCACTTGGACATTGCGACCACTGTTCGGCGCGTGCACGATGGCGCCGTCGACGCCGAGATAGAGCATCACGTGACCTGGATAGTAGGCGAGGTCGCCGGCCGTCGCGGTGTCGTGGGTCCGGGCCGCTGCGGCCCTGATCTGCGCCCCCGACTGGCGGGTCAGGTTTGCGCCGGCGAGACCCCATGCATACGTGGTCAGACCCGAGCAGTCGAAGCCTTCACCGGCCCGACTCGTGTTGTGGTGGTAGGGCACACCGAGTTGGCTCAAAGCCGCCATCAACGCTGTCTGGTGGTCCGTGTCAGCGGCTTTCCACGCTGCGATCATCCGCGCCGGAACGATGTCGAGGCGGCCGGCAATCGCTGTGGCGATTCCGTCGCGCAGACTGCCGTATCGAGCGAACATCGACGGATCGCCGCTGGACTGGTAGTTCTGCAGGTCGGCCAACGCTGCAACGGCGATGTCGGCGACCGGATCGACTTCTCGGACCTTCGAGCCCGACGCCGAAGCCGAGACCTGTACTGCTGGGGCGGCCGAGGCCGTCGAGAACTCGCTGGCAACCGTGCCGAAACACGTGGTGCCGACCAGTGCGGCAATGCCGATCCGTGTTCGGAGCCGACGGCGACCGTATAGAGCATCAACACGCTGTCCCATGTCTTGCTGTCCCTTTCGTCTGACGCATCCGACGATCGACCGATCAATTGGTGGCGGCCGATGACGAATGTCGTGAAGTGAGCGTTTGCCCGCTCAGGTCACCGCAGCGCCGAACGAGAGCGCAACGCTGTGTGACGAACTGGCCGATTCGAGCGGCTGATTCGTAACAGGGCGCCATGATAACGACATGAAATTGCAACATTCAACGCGTCCGTAACCTGTTCGTCATGTTTGGCTCAAGCCGGCAACGGGTACCTTCGCCCTGACCAGGCACGATGGACCGATGAAATTGATCGCAGATGATCGAAAAAAGACTTGCGCAGTCCTCCTCGCCGCCGGTCTCGGAAGCCGCTTCAGCGCGCCGACCGGTCACAAACTGCTCGCCGATCTCCGCGGCCGTGCCGTGTACCGGTGGGCACTCGACGCCGTCGTCGGAGCTGGTTTCGGCTCTGTCGTCGTTGTCACCGGTGCGGTCGCATTGGACCTTGCGACGATGCCCGACGCGATGCGAATCGTCCGTGAAGTGCACAACCCGGACTTTGCCGCAGGTCAGGCAACCTCACTGCAGTGCGGTCTCCGGGCAGCATCCGAAATCGGTGCGGAAGCGATGATCGTCGGGCTCGCCGATCAACCCTTCATCACGACAGACGCATGGCGGACCGTTGCCGCCTCCCCTGCCGAGATCGCTGTCGCCACCTACGCTGGTCAGCGAGCCAATCCGGTGATGTTCCGCCGTTCGGTCTGGTCGCTCCTCCCGAGCAAAGGCGACCAGGGAGCACGTAGTCTGATTGCCCTGCGCCCGGAAATCGTCAGCGAAGTCGCCTGCAACGGCTCTTCCGCCGACATCGACACGATGGAGGATCTCCAGCAATGGAACTCGTCAACGAATTCACTGTGAACCGCCCGATCGACGAGGCGTGGGCCGTTCTGACCGATGTCGAGCGGATCGCACCCTGCCTGCCCGGCGCCCAACTACAGGAAATCGAAGGCGACGTCTACCGGGGCGTGGTCAAGGTCAAGGTCGGCCCGATCAGCGCTGCCCTCAAGGGGGAGGCGTCGTTCGTCGAACGTGACGACGTCAATCACCGCGCAGTACTCAAAGGCGACGGTCGCGACACCAAAGGCAACGGCAACGCATCGGCGCTGATCACCGCCACGCTCGAGGAAATCAGCCCGACGAGTGCGAAGTGCGTCGTCCACACCGACCTCAACATGACGGGCAAGGTGGCTCAGTTCGGACGTGGCGCGCTTGCCGACATCAGTGGAAAGTTGATGCAACAGTTCGCCAAGAACCTCGACGAGATGCTGGCCGCAGACAAGCAGGCCCCCGTGACGAGAACGCCGGCACCCGCACCGGAGTCAGTGGCAACGCTCCCCGAATCGGGCGACCAGTCGGCGGCCGGCACGGCATCGACCGATAGTTCCATCCGGTCGACTGGCGCCACAGCGGATGGTGCTCCACCATCATCGACGACCCAACCCACCACGACCCCGCCCACCACGACCCCGCCCACCACGACCCAACCCACGACGACCCAACCCACCACGACCCAACCCACGACGACCCCGCCCACCACGAAGCGGATCATCGACGGGCCGGCAGCCGAACCGATCGACGCGTTCAGTCTCGGTGGCAGCGCGATCCTCAAGCGGCTGTTGCCCATCATCGGTGGATTGGTCATCCTCCTGCTCGCGCTCAAGCGACGCAGGAACTAGCCGCATCCGGCGCCGAATCGTGCCTACAGTCGAATCCGAGATGGACGATGCAACCGGACTCGACTCGGCATTGGTCTCCGACACCAATCGCGTCCGCGAACTTCTCGGCCGCGAGCCGCAGGGCCGGTTCGAGGTCGTGGTCCGCGATCAATCCGGCGACCCCATTGTTCTGCGTAATGCCCCGCTGCTCGACGACGGCACGCCGATGCCGACGAGGTACTGGCTGATCGGGCGCTCGATCGTCGCCGCCGTTGGTCGCTTGGAGGCGGCCGGTGGCGTCCGTCAGGCCGAAGCCGAGATCCCCGCTGAAGAGATCGCAGCAGCACATGCCCGATACGCAGCCGAGCGCGACGCGCACCTGCCGTCCGGTCATCTCGGCCCTCGCCCTTCGGGCGGTATCGGCGGCACACGTCTCGGCATCAAATGCCTCCACGCCCACTACGGATACTTCCTCGCCGGTGGCGACGATCCGGTCGGGCGTTGGGTCGATGTCAGGATCGCAGCAGTGCTGCGATGAGCGCAACATCGCGCGCCACCGCTCAGTTCGCGGACACCGAGGTCGTGATCGGTCTCGCCGTTGCCGACGACGTCGACGGAACCCTTCGGCACTTCGAGTACATCGTCCCCTGCGGGGTGGCCACACTCGGCCGTCGACACATCCATCACGATCCCCCGCTGCCGGAAGAACTGACCAACGCGATCGGCGAGATGATGGACCACGTCGAGGACGCCAAGCGGGAGATCCCTGCATTGGCCGGAGCGACCGAGATGACGATCAGCGGAACGGTGGCGACAGTGATCGCGGCCGTCGAGATCGGCGGCCAGGCTCCGGACGGCGACTTCGTCCTCAGCCGCGATGCCGCCGAAGACGTGTTCCGCACCCTCGCCACCGAAGCCGAGGTCGACCGCCGCCACAATCCTGGACTCCCTGCCGGATCGGTGTCCGTCATCGTCGCCGGATGCTGCGCCGTCGTTGGTCTGATCCGAGCGCTGCATCTGGACAGCGTGCGTGTGGCCGCCTCGTGAACCGTGCAGCCTCGTGAATATGGATCGTCGTCCGATGAATCATCCATCGCTTCCGGTGAACAGCGGTCTGCGACTGTATGGCAAACGGGTCATGATGCGACCGCTGGTTCCCCCCGACTTCGCGGCGTGGAGCGACGTGCGTCTGAACAACGAGAAGTGGCTGGTTCCCTGGGAGCCCTCGCGGCTCGCCAATCAAGGGGACCCGACCCGCGAGCGAGATGTCTTCTCCTCGCGTTGCGCAGCACGCGACCGTGACCGGCAGTTGGGTGTGGCCTACGCCTTCGGCCTGTTCATCGACGATCGAGTGGCCGGCGAAGTCAATCTCAACAATCTTGTTCGCGGCGCCCAGCAAGCGGCCACGATCGGCTACTGGATCGACCAGGCAAGAGCCGGCCACTCGTACGTGGCCGAGGGTGTGTGCGTCGTGATGCGTTTCGCCTTCGAGCAACTCCGCCTGCACCGCCTGGAAATCTGCATCATTCCCCGCAATACCAACAGTCGTCGGGTGGTCGAGAAGTTGCGGATCCGCGAAGAGGGCACGGCTCGACGGTTCCTCGAGATCAACGGCGTGTGGGAAGACCACATCCGGTACGGGATCACCATCGAAGAATGGCAGGCACGCCACGAAGAACTGAGCACCGCCTGGTTCTGACGCCTGGCGGTGACGCGTCGTTCTCAGGGCAGGTTGCTGCACCGGGATATCGATGCGTGTGCTGACCGCTGGGCCCGCGCGTGCGGAGCGGGCGGGTTCACGACCGCCCGCAACGCCGACGATCGTGCGTGCTACGCCTGTTCGGCGACCAACCGGGTGGAAGCGGCACGGGCCTGACGTACCGTCGTGCGGCGCTTCCACATCTTCATCTTCCAATGGCGAGCCAACGGCCGTGCCGCACTGGCCTTGCCGCGTTCTGAATCGTGGTGATGCAGCGGTACCCATGCTCGGCCTGGCTCGTGCAGATCCTCGGCTTCCAAGCCGGAGCTGACCTGGTTGGCAACTGAGCTGAGCTCGCTGTGAATGCGGTGCCGCTCGTTGTGGGCGTGTGCTCGCAAATCCATCTTCGGCGGTGGGGCCGCCTCGGTGTTGTGATGACGCTGACTCATCCGTACCTCCTGTAAACAGTTCGGTTGATGCGCTCCCCTTCACGAACACGGTATACCCCCCACGCGCGCACCGAAAGGCATTCGACCTGATTTGTCGATACCGGCTGTGGCCGTGTCACCTCCTAGCGTCGGTTTCCCGGCGTCGGTTTCCTGGCCTCGATTTCCCGGCGTCGATCTCCCGGCGTTCAGGTGTCGGCTCTGTCCTTGGAACTGATCTTGTGCTGCAGTGCGGCAATGCGCTCGGCGAACCACGGTTGACGGGTGCTCCACAACTGCGGGACCAGTTCGGTCTGGACCGCATCGGGATGGTTATCGACATCGGCCATCTTCTGGATCGTCGCCTTGACGGCAATCGCCAGTTCGCGAGGCACGCTCGCCGCTCTGGCCGCCATTGTCTGGGCGACCGCCATCAACTGATCGTCGTCCACGCAACGGTGCACCAGCCCGACGCGCTCAGCTTCTGCACCATCCATCACTTCACCGAACAGCACCGCAGCCATCGTCGTCTGTGGTCCTGCGATGCGGCGGAACATCCACGTGTGGCCACCCCCCGGATGAATGCCGATCTGCAGGAAACGAGTGTCGAACTTGGCGCGCCGCGCCGCGATCCGTACATCGCATCCGAGGGCCAGGTTCATGCCGGCGCCGACTGCCGCTCCGTTCACCGCAGCCAGCGTCGGCAACGGACTGCGCGCAATCCGCAGGAAACCTTCGTAGATCGTGCCGAGGCTGTCACCGCTGGAGGTCGCCAGGTTACCCAGGTTGGCGCCTGCACAGAACGCAGGAGCCGCACCGGTGACCACGATCGCCCCGATGCCATCATCAGCCTCGATCTCGTCCATCGCCGCGATGATCTCGGCCACCATTGGCGCTGTCAGCGTGTTGCGCTCGGCCGGGTTGTTCAGGGTCATCGTCGCTACTCGGTCAGCCGTCGTGACCGTGACCAGTTTCGTGTTCGGGGCAAGACTCATGATTCGATTGTCGCATGTGCGAGGGTGGCATCGTGAATGGCGGAGCCGTGGAGATACCCACCGGGAAATCGGCGGATCCACCGTTGGCCAGGCCGGCAGCGACGGTGATCGTGGCCCGACCTGTATGGGGCGATGCCGGCGGTCTCGAAGTGCTGCTCCTCGAGCGAAGCCAGATCGGCGCGTTCGCTGGGATGTGGGTCTTTCCTGGCGGCCGAGTGGACGATGCCGATGTCGGCGACGACGAGCTGAGTCGGGCCCGTTCGGCCGCCGTGCGTGAGGCACGCGAGGAGGTCGGCGTGGAGATCGATCCGGCGACGTTGATCACCCTCTCGCACTGGACCCCGCCGATGATGGCCCCGAAGCGCTTCACGACATGGTTCTTCGTTGCTCCGTGGGCCGGTGACGAGGTGTGCATCGACGAACACGAAATCGTCGCTTCGCGCTGGATCACTCCCGCCGACGCGCTGACCGCAGGCCTACCGCTGGCGCCCCCGACGCATGTGACACTGGTGACGCTTGCCGAGCTGTCCTCGTTCGACGCGCTACACGAGCTGATCGCCAGGCGCGGTGTCGAAAAGTTCCTCACCGTTGCGTCCCGGCTCGACGGAACGTTGGTGCTGCTGTGGGAGCCCGACGCCGGGTACGAGACCGGCGACGCATCCGCGCCCGGCCGCCGCCACCGGATGGTCATCCCCACCAACCAATTGGCCGGGACACCCCAGTTCTACGAACGTTCGCCCGAGTAGCCTCGGCGAGCATGCTCGACCACGTCTTCACCGATGCCATCGGTGCCCTCCGCGACGCGTTCGAGGGTGCATTCCTCGAGCGGCAGGCATTCGAGGAGCACTTCCAGATCGACGTGCTCCTCGGCGACATCACGTGGTCCACGAGCTACGGCCTGCCGGGCGAAGGCCAGCCACCGCGCGTCGTCGCGCACATCACCTTCGACTGGCCGACGTGGAGCCAGACCGCGTACCGCCGCTGGTATGTGGACGAGGTGCTCGACGAGCAGCCGACGATCGAAATGGAGATCGTGTTCCGTGTCCAGCGCCTCAGCGAGCAGCCCGATCCGGCACTCGTCCAATCCGTGCTGCCGGACATGAGTCCGCTGATCGGCAATGAGCGTCTGGAACGAGCGGGGGCCACCGTCGAGATCGCCTACCTGGCCGATGCGGAACCGGATGCAGATCGCGGTGCCGCGATGCCGGCACTCAGCCTTCCCGACTACGCGATCGAGGTCACGTACGAGGGTCTGTACGAACTCGCCGAGGAGACGCTCGCGGATGGTGCGAGCAAATTGTTGGACGAACACTTCGGCACACTCGGCTCGTGGATTGCGACCGCATTGGTCAAGCTCGGAGACCTCCGCCTCACCTTCCTACCCGCCGACGAGCCTGAATCGTGACCCGCACGCTCGGTCTGTCAGCATCGTCAGATGCCATCATCTGACCCGATCGAAACGGAACGCGACGCCGTTGTCCTTGTCGACATCAGCGAACGGATCGCGACGATCACGCTCAACCGGCCAGCAGCCCGCAACGCGTTGAGCAGCGAGATGCTCGCGCTCCTCCCGACGGTGATGCGAGAAGCCGACAACCGTGACGATGTCGACGTGATCATCCTGACCGGCGCCGATCCCGCATTCTCCGCCGGTCTCGATCTGAAAGAACTGGGATCATCGGCGCAGAACCTCGATTCCGGCCCCAGAACGGGTCGCCGGACGGGACCGATCGAGGTGCGTGCGCCATTTCCGAAGCTGCAGAAACCACTGATCGGAGCCATCAACGGTGTCGCCATCACCGGCGGTTTCGAGCTTGCTCTCAACTGTGACTTGCTGGTCGCCAGCGAACGGGCCAAGTTCGGCGACACCCACACTCGCGTCGGCGTGATGCCTGGTTGGGGTCTGACCGTCCTGCTCCCGCAGGCCATCGGCGTTCGCCGGGCCCGTGAGATGAGCTTCACCGGCAACTTCCTCGGTGCCGAAGAGGCTCTGCAGTGGGGCCTCGTCAACCGCGTTGTCGCTCACGACGATCTACTGCCGGCGACCCGACAGTTGGCACGTGACATCATCGGCAACGATCAGCCAGGCGTTCGCCAGATCCGAGCGACCTACGCCTCCATCACCCGCGACCAGCAGGGCTGGGAGATCGAGGCCGCGGACGGGGCCGGTTGGCGAGAAACGATGTTCAGCGCTGCCAAGGTTGCGGCGCGCCGTGACGGCATCATGACTCGCGGACGAGGGCAGTAGCCCGCTGGCTCAGATCGACGCACCGCGAGCGCGCAGATCGGTGTCGACCGCATCGCTGACGTACACCGCGAGAATCGACTCACCGTCGGTGTTGAGGTGGAATCCATCGGTCTGATTGCGGACGGGCTTGTACCCGCCGTCACGGGGATCGAGCACATACGGAGCAAATGACACGCCGTCGATGCCGATGAAGTGTCTCCACGAATCGACGAAGATCACCTTGGGCCGTTTGGCCACCTCGGCCTGGACCACCTCGTTCTGCACGGCAAGCCGCGCCGTCAGGTCGGCCTTCAACGCATTCGGCACCCCGACCCAGACGAGCGTTCGGCCGCCGGCACTGAGAAAGTCCATCAATGCGCCGATCCGCTTCGCGTATTCGGCCCGCCACTCCGGTGAATCGACAGACTTGCCGGCGGCTGCTCCAGCGTTGGGATCCTTGCCCAGGAAAGATTGCCCGTCGTTGCCGCCGAACAGGGCGACGACGATGTCGGGGTCGGCCAGCGGAATCGACTGCTGCAGATGAGCCGGCCAGTCGAAGAAGTCAGGGCGTACAAGGCCCGTCGAGACCTTGTAGTCGGTGGTCATCGACACGACCCCGGTGGCGGCGAGTGCCTTCTGCAAATACGGAGACAATCCGCCCGCTTCGCTGTCGCCGACGAGGAGGACCTTCGCCGGATCGGCCGACGTTGGCGTGTGCGGAGCCCTCGGCGCAACGCTGGCGAGCGTCGTCACCGAGCTTCGGACCGGCAAGATCGCGCTTGCTGTTCCGTCGTCCGGTGCGCCAGGGATCGTCGTCGATCCATCCACCGCTGTCGACGTCGGATTCGTCACCCCCGCCGCGGTCGAGGCGTCGCTGCCGAACGTCGACCTGGCGACGGCGACGAGGCCGAGCACGATCAGCATCGCAACGGCCAGTACCCCCAGACGACGGACGAGGAACGTCCGCCTACTCGGTCGACGCCGTCGTCCACGGGTCGACGGAGCGGCCAGGGGACGTGGTGAGGAACGCCCAGGCTGTCGACCGGTCGATCTGTGCGACGGACTGGCGGTCGTTCGGCCTGGCGTTTTGCGTGGAGGGCGTTGCGGGTCCATGAACGTTGTGTTTCATCGTACGCGTCACGGACCGCTCTGGTCGTGACACAACCCGGTGCAGGCTAGGATCCTGCGATCCGGCACACACCGGGGAGAGACAGATTCGTCCGTTTCGGGCACATCACCACGACAAACAACACAAGGGGGAGCAATGCGGAAGAGCAACAAGATGCTCAGCGCGCTCGCAATCACCACGGTCTTCGGCTTCACTGCCGCAGCCTGTGGCAGTTCCAAGACCACCACGACGACCGCTCCGTCGGCGACAACTGCGCCAGGCGCGGCCACAACTGTCGTCGCCACCACAACCGCAGCTGGCTCCGCGACGACGGGCGCCGGGACGGCCACAACGGCCGGGGGCACTGCCACCACCGGCAGCAGCACCACGGGCAGCAGCACCGTGACGTCCACCGGCTCGACAGCAGGCGCCACCGGCAGCCCGCTCGATCCAGCCACCGTCACCGCATGCGAAGTCACCGACACCGGTGGCGTGGACGACAAGGGCTTCAACCAGTCGGCATACTCAGGCGTGACAACAGCAGCCACCAAGCTCGGCACCAAGTCCGACCTGCTCGAGTCCAAGACCGACGCCGACTATGCGCCGAACATCCAGAGCTTCCTGTCGAAGAAGTGCACCGTCATCATCACCGTCGGTTTCAACCTCGACAGCGCAACCGCGACGGCCGCCAAGGCCAACCCGAAGCAGCAGTTCGCGATCATCGACTCCACCGCCAAGGACAACAACGGTACGCCTGACAATCCGGCGGACGACAAGGCCCTGCCGAACGTCCGTCCGCTGCTGTTCAACACGGCTGACCCGTCCTTCATGGCCGGATACCTGGCTGCAGGAATGACCAAGACGGGGACGGTCGCAACATACGGCGGCATCGACATCCCGCCGGTGGACATCTTCATGACCGGATTCCTCAACGGCGTCAACTACTACAACACCGCCAAGAAGACCACGGTCAAGGTGCTCGGCTGGGACGGCAAGACCGGCTCGTTCGCCGGTGACTTCAAGAGCCTCGACAAGGGAACCTCCCTCGCCCAGGGCTTCGCCGACGAGGGCGCGGACATCGTGTTCCCGGTCGCCGGCGGCGTTGGCCTCGGCACGGCTGCCTACGCCTTGCAGAGCGGCAAGATCTCCGTCATCGGAGTCGACACCGATCAGTACGTCAGCAACCCGCAGGACAAGAGCGTGTACCTCACGTCGGTCCTCAAGCACGTCGACAACGCGGTGTTCGACACCGTCCAGAACATCGTCAAGACCGGCAAGCCGGGCGCTTCCTACCTCGGCACGCTGGCCAACGACGGCGTCGGGCTGGCCGACTATCACGACTTCGCCACGAAGGTGCCGAAAGCGCTGCAGGACGAGTTGACCAAGATCAAGGCCGACCTGATCTCCGGCAAGATCACTTCGGTCAAGAGCTGAACACTGCCTCGTCGACCGACCCATGTAGTCGACACAGGTGATCGACCCAGGTGAGGGGTCCTTCGCGGACCCCTCACCGCGTTTTCCTGATCAGTTGCTTCCTATTTCAGGGTCCTGCCCGACGGCAGGCGTATTCTCGCTGCACACGCAGGGTCGTCATTCGAAAGAGGCTCAATGGAACTCGAGTTGCGCGGCATCACCAAGCGCTTTCCGGGCGTGGTCGCCAACGACGATGTCAACCTGACCGTTCGCGGGGGCGAGGTGTTGGCTCTGCTCGGTGAGAACGGTGCCGGCAAGAGCACCCTGATGAACATCCTCTACGGCCTCTATCGCGCCGACGAGGGCGAGATCCTGATCGATGGCAAGGCGATGGACTTCCGCTCGCCACGCGACGCAATCGCGGCTGGCATCGGCATGGTCCACCAGCACTTCATGCTGGTCCCCAACTTCACGGTGGCCGACAACGTCATCCTGGGTGTCGAGCCGACCATCTCGTTCGGCCGGATCAACCGACGTGCTGCACGCAAACGGGTTGCCCAGCTGTCGAAGGACTTCGGCCTCGAACTGGATCCGAGTGCTCTCACGGAGAACCTGGCGGTCGGTATCCAGCAACGGATCGAGATCGTCAAAGTGCTGTTCCGCGACGCCAAGGTGGTCGTCTTCGACGAACCGACCGCTGTCCTCACGCCGCAGGAGATCGAGGACTTCTTCCGGATCGTGGAGACGTTGACGGCTGCTGGGCGCGCCGTCGTGTTCATCACCCACAAGCTGAAAGAGGCTCTGCGAATTGCCGATCGCATCATCGTCCTGCGTCGCGGCAGAACCGTTGGCGAGGCCGACCCGAAGACCGCTACACCAGCGGACTTGGCCGAAATGATGGTCGGTCGCCCGGTCGAGCTGACCGTACTCAAGTCCGAGGTCGATGCCGGCGACGTCGCGTTACGGGTCACCGACCTCGCGGCCACCGACCCCGATGGGCGCCTCCTCGTCAATCACGTCAGCCTCGAGGTCCACGCCGGCGAGATCGTCGGCATTGCCGGTGTGCAGGGCAACGGCCAGAGTGAACTGGTCGAGACCCTGGTCGGGTTGCGCCGTCCGATCGGCGGTTCGGTCGAACTCGACGGCGTCGACATCACCGACCTGACACCGCGCCAACGTCATCAGGCCGGCATTGCGCACATCCCCGAGGATCGTCAGCGCGACGGTCTGGTCAGCAGCTTCTCGATCACCGAGAACCTCGCTCTGACCGGATATTACGAAGCCCCGCTCAGCAAGGGCGTGAACATGAACTGGGACGGCGCGCGCACCGAGGCCGAGCGGCTCGTCAGGGACTTCGACATCCGCACGCCATCGACGGAGACGTGCACCGCCAAGCTGTCGGGCGGCAACCAACAAAAGGTCATCGTCGCCCGCGAGATCAGCCGACCGTTGAAGCTGGCCATCGCCAGTCAACCAACTCGCGGGGTCGACGTCGGATCCATCGAATACATCCATCAACGCCTCGTCGAACTCCGCGACAGGGGCGTTGCCGTGCTCGTCGTCAGCACCGAACTGGACGAGATCATGGCGCTGTCCGACCGCGTCCTGGTGATGTTCGGCGGTCACATTGTCGCCGACCTCGAACGATCCCAGACCGACCACAACGACGTCGGCCTGTACATGGCCGGGGCAAAAGGACAGCACATCTCGTGACCGCGGTGATCGACTCCCCCAGCACCGCGCCCGACGCCGAGCCGCGCCATTCACCGTGGCCACAACGGCTGAGCAGCCTTCGCCTGGTTGCGTTGGCGCTGTTCACCGCTCTGCTCTTCTCGGCGCTGATCATCGCCCTGTCGGACCTCGACAAGCTCAAGCACGGTGACATCGGTGGCATGTTGACCAACGTCAAGGACTCGTACTCGGCGCTCGCCACCGGCGCGTTCGGCAGCCTGCGTGGATGGAGCGAAACCATCACCGCTGCAACACCACTGATCTTCGCTGGGCTCAGCGTGGCCGTGGCATTCAAGGCCGGGCTGTTCAACATCGGTGCCACCGGCCAGGTGTTCGCCGGCGGCATGGCCGCCGTGTGGGTCGGCTTCGCGGTCAACCTTCCGGCGGTGCCCCACATCATCCTGGCAATGACTGCCGGAGCCCTTGCCGGCTCGCTGTGGGGCGGTCTCGTCGGGTTGCTCAAGGCCCGTACCGGCGCACACGAAGTGATCACCACGATCATGCTCAACTACGTCGCGACGTTCGCCGTGCTGTGGTTGCTCAAGACAACGGCTTTCCAGGCCCACGGTCGCAGCGACGCCGTCTCACGCGACGTTGCCAAATCGGCTCGGCTGCCATTCCTGTTCGGGTTCCTGCATCGTTCGTCGATCGACCTACGCGCCCACCTCGGCTTCGTGATCGCGATCGCCCTCGCGGTGTTCGTGTGGTGGCTGTTGAAGAAGTCCAAACTTGGCTTCCAGTTCCGCACCCTCGGCGCCAACCCCGATGCAGCCCGGTATGCGGGCATGAACCCCGGCCGGCTGACGATCGGGGCGATGATGATCGCCGGCGCGTCGGCCGGGCTGGGGGGCGGCAGCGAGATCCTCGGGGGCATCAACCAGGGACACGCAACGGCGTCGTTCGCCGGCAACATCGGGTTCGACGCCATTGCTGTTGCTCTGCTCGGACGTTCCTCGCCGTGGGGCACCACTGCGGCCGCAATCCTGTTCGGCGCACTGCAGGCCGGTGGTCAGGAGATGCAGTTGCAGGTGCATGTGCCCATCGATCTCGTTCTCGTCATCCGTGCCCTGATCGTGCTGTTCGTCGCCGCTCCGTCGTTGACTCGTATCATCTGGCGGCTGAAGGACACGGGCGCCGATACCGGAACGCAACTGTTCAAGGGGTGGGGATCATGAGGGAACCAACCCAGGTCTACCTCGATGCGCAACAGGCCATTGGTCGTTCGCTCGAGCAGATCAAGCGGGCTCGCAACCTCGGCATCGTCTATCTGATCCTCGCTGCAGTCACGGCGTGGCGCCTGACGAGCCACGCCGGCACCGCCACCTTCAACCTCAGCGGTGGCCGCTCGTTCGGTGTCGCCGCCGCACCGCTGGCGTGGATCGTCGCCGCGTCCCTGGCCGTGATGGGGGGCGTCCAACTCGCACGCGGTCTCGGTCGATGGCAGAGCGCCGCGCTCGCCGCCGCGGCAATCGTGTTCATTTTCACGCTGCTGGCGTGGGCGGCAGCGCCGAACAGCTTCGCCTTCGTCGGCATGCTCACCCAGGGCATCACGTATTCGACGCCGCTGATCTTCGGGGCGATGGCCGGCATCATGTGCGAACGATCGGGCATCGTCAACATTGCGATCGAGGGACTGCTCCTCAGTGGAGCATTCACGTCGGCGCTGGTCGGCTCGGTCGTCAGTTTCTGGGTCGGCGTCGCGGCAGCGGTCGTCGTCGGCGCATTGTTCGCCTGGCTCCTCGCCTGGCTGGCGATCCGGTTCAAAGTCGATCAGGTCATCGTTGGATTCTTCGTCAACTTCTTCGTGCTCGGCCTGACCTCGTTCCTCGGCAACCGGATCCTGTCCGTCGACGAGGCATACAACCAGGTTCCTACGTTGAAGTCGTTGAACATCCCTCTGCTTCACAAGATCCCCGTCATCGGGCGGATCCTGTTCGAGCAGACGATCTTCGTGTACATCGCATTCGCGCTGGTGTTCGTCCTCGCCTGGGCCTTCGCCAGTACTCGCTGGGGACTTCGCACCCGGGCAATCGGCGAGCACCCGCGGGCCGCCGACACACTCGGCGTCAACGTCAACCGGCTTCGTTACGCAAATGTGATCGCTGCCGGCGGCGTCGCCGGCTTCGGTGGGGCGTGGTGGACGGCGAACGTCGGCCGGTTCAACGAGAACATCACCAACGGCCGCGGCTTCATCGCCCTCGCCGTCGTGATCGTCGGCCGGTGGAGCCCGACCGGTGCCCTCGTCGGTGCCCTCGTCTTCGGCTTCTTCGACGCGATGGAGAGCAAGCTCAGCTTTCTGAAGACGGGCATCCCCGGCGAATTCATCCAGATGACCCCGTACCTCGCGACCATCATCGTCGTCGCTGGTTTCGTCGGCCGCTCGCGTGCCCCTCGGGCTGCGGGCCAGCCATACGAGAGCCAGTGACCCCCGCTCACACGCTCACCGACGTGACATCTCGCTGATCGCCTGCACCTCGATCCCGCCACGAGGGCGCTGCGTCAGCGTGACCGTCACCCGGTGCGGACGTGCGCTGAGCATCACCTCGCCGGCGATTTCGGCGGCGAGAGCTTCGGCGAACACCGCGCGGTCACGGAAGCTCCACAGATAGAGCTTGAGGCTCTTGCTCTCGATGCACAACTCGTCCGGCGCGTATTCGATGATCACCTGGGACAGGTCGGGCTGCTCGGTCACGGGGCACATGCTGTTCAGTTCGTCGTTGGTGAACCGGACGAGAGCAATGCCGGCCGGCGCGGCGAACACCTCGACGTGGTCGACTGCATGACGCACCGTGCTCCCGAGAATGGTCAGTCCACTGGTGTCGGTCGGCGCGTGCACGGCGGCGGAGGTCGGGGTCGGTTCCATGGCCGTAAAGGCTACGGTGGACACCCATGGCACAGGTTCTCTCCGATGAGCAGATCGCCCGCTACCACGCCGATGGGTTTCTTGCGATCGAAGGTTTCGCAGGGCCCGAGGCGTGTGCCGCACTTCGGCGACGGGCTGTGGCGCTTGTCGACGACTTCCGACCATCCGAGCGTCGAACGGTGTTCACGACCAACGAGCAGGACCGGATCACCGATGGTGAGTTCCTCGATTCGTCGAACGGGATCTGGTGCTTCTTCGAAGAGGAGGCCTTCGACTCCGACGGCGAGCTACGTCAGGACAAGTCGCTGTCGATCAACAAGATCGGTCACGCGATGCACGATCTCGACGACGAGTTCGCGGCGTTCAGCTACACCTCCGATCTGGCCGGCGTCTCGGCCGACGTCGGACTGACCGATGCGCTCGCGCTGCAGAGCATGTACATCTTCAAGCAACCAATGATCGGTGGCGAAGTCGGCTGTCACCAGGACGCAACGTTCCTGTACACCGAGCCGCTGACGGTGACAGGCTTTTGGTTCGCGATCGAGGACGCAACGCTGCAGAACGGATGTCTGTGGGCGGCGCCGGGAGGCCACCGCACCACCCTCCGCACGCTGTTCAAACGGCGTGGTCCGGACTTCGCCCGCAACGATCTGGGCACCGAGTTCGACATTCTCGACGACACGCCACTGCCGGATCCGGCGTCGCTCGTACCGCTCGAAGTTCCTGCCGGCACGATGGTCGTCCTCAACGGACTGCTTCCACACTGGAGCGATGTCAACCGCTCGGCCATCAGTCGCCACGCATACTCCCTGCACTGCATTTCGGCCGATGCCGAGTACCCGGCGTGGAACTGGTTGCAGCGCTCGATCGACCTTCCGCTCCGGCGCCTCGACCGCTCCGACACTGCCGCCATCCCCGATCGTGCCGGCCACGTGAGCTCGTGATCGACGAGCTGATCCGCCGAGCGCCGAAGGCACTCCTCCACGATCACCTCGACGGTGGGCTACGTGCCCAGACCGTCATCGAGCTCGCCGACGAGTACGACTACAGGGCGCTTCCGTCGCACGACGTCGACGAGTTGCGCAGTTGGTTCAACCGGGGCGCAAAGCGCAACGATCTCGTGCTGTACCTCGAAACGTTCGCGCACACGTGCGGCGTGATGCAGCATCGCGACGCGATCGAACGCGTCGCCTACGAGTGCGCCGTCGACCTCGCCGCGGATGGTGTCGTGTACGCCGAGATCCGCTTCGCCCCCGAGCTGCACACCGAGGCCGGATTGACGCTCGACGAAGTAGTGCAAGCGGTGCTCGACGGCTTTGCTCGGGGCTCGGCCGGCTCCGACCTGACCATCTACGCGATCTTCTCGGCGATGCGCACCGCAGCTCGGTCGCTGGCCATTGCCGAACTGGCCGTGAAGTGGCGCGATCGCGGCGCTGTCGGGTTCGACATCGCCGGCGCCGAAGCCGGGTATCCGCCGACACGACACCTCGACGCATTCCAGTTCGTGCAACGCGAGAACTTCCACTCGACCATCCACGCCGGCGAAGCATTCGGCCTGCCGTCGATCTGGGAGGCCGTGCAGTGGTGTGGAGGTGAACGCCTCGGGCACGGGGTACGGATCACCGATGACATCAACGGTGCCAAGGGTGACGAGACGCTCGGTCGGCTGGCGGCGTACATCCGTGATCGGCGGATCCCACTCGAGCTGTGCCCCACGTCCAACGTCGGCACCGGCGTGTGTGCGTCCATCGCCGACCATCCGATCGGCATGCTGCGCCGTTTGCGATTCCGGGTCACCGTCAACACGGACAACCGGTTGATGAGCGACACCTCGATGTCGAAGGAGATGATCCAGCTCAACGAGGCGTTCGGGTGGGGCCTCGACGACTTCGAGTGGCTGACCACCAATGCGATGAAGAGCGCGTTCGCTTCCTTCCCCGAGCGGCTGCGGATCATCAACGGCCTGATCAAGCCGCGCTACGCGCTCCTCAGAGCCGAACACGCCCTCGGCGCCTAAAACTCCCCCGCGCCCCGACAAAGTTTCGCGAGCGTTTTCGTCCCCTATGGCGCACTTTCGACTACAAACTTCTGCAAGCACTGCAGCGGTCGGAGCGATTTCGACGGCCCGATCACTGGCCTGTCATGATGTCCCGATGCCCGTCGTCGTCCACGTCCTCGATCATCCCCTCGCAGCCGCAGCGCTGACCAAGGTTCGTGATGAAACGACGCCGAACGAAATCTTCCGACAGGAGTTGGAGCGGATCGGCACGTTGCTGTTGGTCGACGCGACGCGGTCGCTGGCAACGCACGAGGTTCCGGTCAAGACCCCCGTCACGATGACGACCGGTCGGGTGCTGACCACGCAGCCGGTGGTGGTGCCCGTACTGCGCGCCGGCCTCGGTTTCCTGAACGCGGCGCAGGTTCTGCTTCCCGGCGCCGACGTCGGCTTCATCGGGATCAGTCGCGACGAGCAGACATTCGAGCCGAAGCCGTACGTGAACAAGTTGCCTGAGTCGTTCGAGGACCGTGTCTGCATCGTGCTGGATCCGATGCTGGCGACCGGCGGTTCGTTGGCTCATACGTGCCGGCTGCTGGTGGAAGCGGGAGCAAGCGGACCAATCATCGTCGTGTGCGCCTTGGCTGCGCCCGAGGGCATCGCGATGCTCGAATCGAGCGGCCTCGACCTCGTCATCTACACCGCCTCGCTGGACGAACGGCTCAACGAACACGCCTTCATCGTCCCCGGACTCGGCGACGCAGGCGACCGCCAGTTCGGCGCCGCCTGAAAGTTCTGCGAGCGTTTTCGTCTCTCATAGCGCACTTTCGACTGCAAACTTCTGCAAGCGCCCCCGTAGTTTTCCACTTCTGCTGATCTCGAAGCACTCAGTAGTACGTGCTGCTTCCACCACAAATCCTGCATCTGCTCGGTCGCCAACACTTCGTCGCGTCGCATGCCCAACTCCGTGACCACCTCAGCTCGCGACAGCTGAATCGAGCCAACGACATCGGCATCTTCATCGCCGAACTGCCGAAGGTCAAGCGACTCGCCGGCTCACCGGAATCCGTTGCATCGAGGGTGATGGCGCTCAGCCTGTACGCGGGCGAGCGCGGCTTCGTCTCCGGCATGACGTCCGCTCGTCAACTCGGTGTCGAGTGCGTCCCGAAGGCCTACTTCGAGGTGATGCTCGCCGACACACGTACCCCGAAGCTCCCGAACTGGGTACGAGCGACGCGGACGTCATGGCGACTGACCAGCGATCGCCTGGAAATGGCCGATGGCAGGATCCTCAGCAAACCGCTGCGCACACTGTTCCGCTGCGGGGCGACGTGCGGTGACGTGGCGTTCGAGAAGATCGCCGAGCAGATGTGGCACAAACGCCTGATCACACCGAACGAGGCCGCCGAATA
>JAYTOM010000065.1:0-7883 GCA_043747765.1 Actinomycetota bacterium | reverse complement strand
GGTGAGGAACCCGAAGTGGCGCCAGTCGGGCCACAACTTCAACTGGTGCTTGTCGGTCAGACGTGTGCGGCGCACGACCAGCCGGCGAGTCACCTTCTTCTTGCCGACGCCGGTGGTGTAGTCGCATTCGGCGACTTCGGCTACGCGTCATCGGGGATCGCCGCGATTGCGTTGTTGATGCCTTTAATGTTGGTCCTGACGGCCATCGTGTAACGCACGTTCAACCGGTTCAACGTGTTGATCGTCTCGTTGGACCAGAACCCGGAATCGACCCGGACGGTCAACGCACCCGTTGCTCCGGCGCGACGGACACCGGCGATGAGCTCGTCGATGAAACGTAGCGCGCCGCGTTGGGTGTTCGCGGATCCTTTGCGCATCCGCGCGTACAACACCTCACCGGTGTCAGCGCGTGTCGCCACGATTGGGTGATAGCCGCGCTCATGCGTGTAGCCGAATCCAGCGCCCTGTTTCTGTTTGCCGTCGACGGGACAGATCGTCGAGTCGATGTCGATCACCAACGCTCCCACAGGCGCCACTCCAGCGGTCCACGCGCGTTGGAGTGCTTTGCCGTTGACGGCTTCGAGTTGGCGCACATGCCCGAACGCGAACGCGCGCAAGAACGTCCCCAGCGTCGATGATGCCATCACCCGATGACCGAGTACACCAGCGGTCGACCCGACGCGCAACATGTCGGCATGATCGATGTGGGTTCCGCCGGCGATCATCGCGTGGACCAACGTCAACACCTTGCGTCCCGGCCGAGCACTGCCGACACGATCACCGAGCTTGATGGTGCCGTCGATCATCGATTCCAGACCAAGCCGGTCCAACAGTGTCGCAGTCAACAACAAGCCGGCGTTGGCGACCAGATTCGGATCATCGAAAGACACTTCGAGGCGGTCGAGCCCGTGCGATACTCATGTCACTGAAAGTGTCTCCTGTGGTTGGGATGCTGACGATGTAAGAGACCTTCATCGTCCCAGCCCAGGAGACCTTCCACGCGGATACGCGACCCACCTCACGCCCGGCCAATCGGTGGATCGAGGCTTACTACGATCACGCCCGCCCCGACGAAACACGTCAACGCAAACGCCAGCACCACCCATTGCCAGAGCAAACGGCCGCGGAGACGCCTGAGTGCGCGTGCCGACGGATCACTATCGATTTTCTTGTCGCACATTGACACCAAATCGTAATGCACCGCACCGATCATCGACTATTCGTATCCGAGACTGTTCGGCCAGATCGGCGAGACGATCGGTAATGGTCAACACCTCCGTCTTGGCGTCATTGCTGCGCCTACGCAGCCCCCCGAGCCAACGTTGATAGGTACGCGCCTGCGGGCCGCGATCGGTGAAATCGGTCTCGATGCCAGACGTGACGAGATGCGCAAGTCGTGACCCGATCCGGCATGTCGCCGCACACACCGACCCGAATGAGTCGGATATTTGTCAGCGGCATCGCCAACGTGGCAGCGGAACGGACCCGTTCTGAACGAGTTAGCCGCGATCCGCCCACGTTGCTGAAAACGCTCGACGCTGAACGACGCGGGTTCAGCTGTAACGGTGTTCGGCGAGGTGGTAGAGGCGTCGCCAGAAGAGCCGGTTGAGCGTGACGATGTAGAGGGCCATGATGGTGACGCCGGCCAGGATTCGGTGGAAGTCACCGACCTGGGTGGCTTTGGCGATGTATGCGCCCAGTCCTGTGGCGGTCAGTGTGGTGCCGCCGTAGGTGACGATCTCCGCGACGATCGACGCGTTCCAGGCTCCGCCGGAAGCGGTGATGCCGCCTGTGACATAGCTTGGGAAGATGGCCGGGAGGTTGAGTTGCTTCCAGCGTTGCCAGCCGGGCACGCCGAGGTCGTCCATCGCTTCTTTGAGGTCGCTGGGGATTGCCTGTGCGCCGGCGATGACGTTGAACAGGATGTACCACTGGGCGCCGAGTGACATCAACAAGATGCCGCCGTAATCGAGGCTGATGCCCGTGCGGATGAAGGCGTAGACCGCGAACGGAAACAAGAAGTTGGCAGGGAAGCTGGCCAGGATCTGCACGATCGGCTGGGCTATACGCGACCATTTCGGGTTGCTCCCGATCTTGACACCGACCGGGACCCAGATGATGGTGGCAATGACGATGAGCACGACGACCCGAGTGAAGGTGATCAGGCCTTGCCAGAGCGGTGCAGTGAAAATGCCCCAGCCCTCGTCGGCGGTGATGTAGCCGAACAGTTTCCAGGCACCGAACGCGAGCGGGATTCCTGCGACCAACCAGAAGATCGAGTCACTCCGACGTTGTTCGGATGCGTTCGGCGGGGCAAGTGTGCGGTGGCCGGTGTCGGTGCCGAACATTCGGTCACCGACACGGTTGACGGGTTCGGCGAGACGGGTCCGGACTCGTCCGAGGGCGCGTGGCCAATGGCTGCGGCGGAGCAGGTTGAGGACGAGCGATCGTGGTGTTTCGGCGGCGCCGGATTGTTCGTTCTTGAACTTTTCGGACCAGGCAACGAGTGGACGCCAGAACACGATGTTGACACCGATCACCATGATGGCCATCGTGAGGATCGCGAAGCCGACCTTGCCGAGGTCGCCGGCATCGATCGCCGCGCCGGCGAAGGACCCGACTCCCGGTAGTGCGTACGTTTTGTTGAGGACGCTGATCGCTTCCGATGCGACGAGGAAGAACCATCCGCCGCCCATGCTCATCATCCCGTTCCAGACGAGACCGATCGCACCGTTGGGAAGATCGAGACGCCAGAACCGCCGCCATCGGGAGAGCCGCATCAGCTTTGCGGCTTCGTCGAGTTCGCGCGGTTGGCTGGTGAGTGACTGGTGAAAGCTGAACGTCAGGTTCCACGCTTGGGACGTGAAGATCGCGAAGATCGATGCGCATTCGAGACCGAGGTAGGACCCGGGGAACAGAGCAATGAACCCGGTCACCGTGATCGACAGGAATCCGAGGATCGGCACGGATTGCAAGATGTCGAGGACTGGGATGAGGATCTTTTCGGCGCGCCGGCTGCGTGCGGCGACATACGCGTAGACGAACGTGAACAGGTACGAAGCCCCGAGAGCAACGAACATGCGCAGCAGACTGCGCGCCGCGTAGTACGGCAGTCGTCCGAGCGACGTATCGATCTTCGATACGTTCGCCGGCGCATACGACAGCGTCGCTCCACGCCCGACCGTCACGATCAGGTAGAGGACGATGAACACCGCGAGCGCCACGGCGACGTCGACCATGGTGAACTTTCGCAATCCGCCGGTCAACCAACTGCCATAGCCGCGCCGATCGCGGGGCGGCTTGCGTGGCGACGGCGCTTGTCCCCGGTTGCCGGCAACAGTGCGATACAGGTAGCTCACGACGTCACCGGCGGGTCGAGAACGCTGGTGCAATCCGGATCGAGCTCGAACTCGTCGTGGTCGACGTCGTACGCGTACTGCTCTGCATACCGTCCCCAATCGACAGCGGTGTCGACCTGACGGGCGGCCTCTTGTTCGCTGAACGAGCGGCGCAACATCTCCTTGAAGAATGCGCCTCGCAGCGTTCCGTCAGGTGCACGCTGCAAGCCGTGAACGATCGACCGCACCAACGGTGCGTGATCGAGGACCGCCATCGCGAAGATTCGCTTCGACGCCTGGATATCGGCTCCGGCAAACGTGCTGCCCGCCTCGCTCAGGCAGAGTCGACCGGCCTCGACAGCCGCGAAGTCGAGCAACTCGAGCGCGTCGACAAGCGGCAGCAGATCATCGACCTCGAAGCCGAGCTCGTCGGCAATCCCCGCGACCGTCACCGGACCCAGACCGGCGAGGACCTCGGCCAGCCCGGAAAGAGAATCGACACTCGCATGCGGAAGCGGCAAATTCGCTGGCGATGGGGCGGCCACGCCGCGGGCGTCGGCGGGTTCGGGCACCGTCCGCCCGGTCATCACCGCATAGATCTTGTCGACGTACGACTGAAAATCGGTGCCGTGGCGATCGCGCGGCCGAGCGAGATCGATGTCGAGTTCGAGCTTGACGCGACCTGGCTTGGAGCCGAGGATCACGACCCGGTCGGCCAGCAGGACTGCCTCTTCGATGTTGTGAGTGACGAGCACGATCGCTTCGATCGGGAACTCGTCGGACTGCCACAACTCCATCAGCTCTCCGCGCAGGTTCTCAGCGGTCAGGACGTCCAGCGCCGAGAACGGCTCATCCATCAACAACACCTCCGGCTCGACCACCAGGGCGCGAGCGAACCCGACACGTTGACGCATCCCGCCGGAGAGCTCCTTCGGGTATGCCGTTTCGAAACCGTCCAGTCCGATCAGGTCGATCGCACGTTCTGCCAGAACGCGACGTCGAGGACGGTCGATGCCCTTCGCTTCGAGACCGAGCTCGACGTTCTGGCGCACCGTCAACCACGGCAATAGTGCGAAACTTTGGAACACCATCGCCGTTCCGGGATTCGTGCCGACAAGCGGCTCGCCGCGATACCTGACCGCGCCAGTCGAAGGCGTCAACAGACCGGCGATACAGCGCAACAACGTCGACTTGCCACTCCCGGACTTACCGAGCAACGCAACGACCTCCCCGGCGCGCACTTCCACGGAAACACCTTCCAACACCGGAAGTTCGCCTTCTAATGTCGCAAACGTCTTCGTCACGTCGCTGACAGCAATCAGCACCTCACCCGGCACTGCCGGTCTGCGCGCTGCGATGTTCACCTGAGCCATGTCCAACCTCCATGTCCGCGCCGAACCAGCGCTCGTGGTGAGCCAACAAGAACAACAGCGATCCGGACAGGCAACCCTGTCCCGCTATCGACGGTCTAGGACAAGACGAGGCCGACGAGGCAGGACGGGATCACCCAAACGTGACTACTGCCATCGCTCATTGACCCACCTCCTCGAAACAATCTCGTGTACCGCGCGTCCAGACCGTGGACGAGCACAGCGAACATACCCCAGCGAGCCTCGAGCCCATCCGCAGCGCGGCGCTGAATTGGCCACCGAAGATTTTGGCGCTGCGCGCCGCTCCGGCTCGCCGACAGCGTTGGCGCAAGCCTCGTATGCGTTGGGCCTCGCAATCGAGTCGAGCGACGAGACCGCAGCAGCGACGTTGTTGGCGCAGGCTACTGCGGTCGCTGCAGACGCAGGCAGCCGCTGGGTGCAGGCGTTCGCGCTCACAAAGGTGCTCTGGTTGAAAGCCCGCAGAGGCGCACCACTCGCCGCCTTGGCCGGATTCGTCGACGTGATCGACCTGTGGTTTCGCGGCGGCGACTGGGCCAACCAATGGCTGTCGCTGCGGCACGTGTTCGGCATCCTGTGCCAACTGGACGACGACCGTACGGCCGCATCGCTACACGGTGCCCTCACCGCAGCCGGCGCAGCCTACGCGCTGCCTTTCGTGGCCACCCACGCCGAGCACATCACCAAGCAGGTCGCGGCGTTGCGCGAGAACCTCGGTTCGGCAGACTTCGCCGCCGCAGTCCGACGCAACGCTACGATGAGCGACGCCCAAATCGTCGAGTTCATTCGCGGACGCATTTCGATCCTCGCCACACCATGACACCCATAAATCCCAGTCGCATTCGATGACATGCCTTGCCTTGAAGAACCGGGCGGGTTGGCTCGGATGGAGCAGGCTCAGCCCGCCCACCGGCGCCACATCCGACTACCCGATCAAACTCGCTTGGGCCGCAGGTCGCCTCCACGGACCAACATCTGAATCACCACCGCCGTCGCTATTGACCATTTTCGCGCGGGCGTCGACGAGACAAGCTCGCTATGTTCTGCGATTCACTGCCTCGCGCTGAAGATCGCCTGTGGATTCGCGGGATCGACCTCGATCACGCGCCTCGTCAGTAGTGCGCTGCCGACGCTAAGTGACGAGCGAACACGGTGAGCTATTCACAGTCGGATCGATGAAATTGTGGGTGTTCGCCATGCCGGAGGCTTCGACAGAGAGAGCAACGGCATTTTGGTACCATCGCCTTCGTCGCCATTCCGCAGAGCGCAGCCACGCCGATCGGCATCCTGTGCCACGCGCTTCCAGTCTGACCTCAACCACCACGCATAAACAGCAACCGCAAAGGACACACCATGGAGACCATTGTCAACGAGATCGCCGATGACATCTACCGACTCTCGACCTTCGTTCCCGAGATCGGGCCCACCGGGTTCACGTTCAACCAGTTCCTCATTGATGACGAGCAGCCGTTGCTGTTCCACACCGGCCCGCGCGCGATGTTCCCACTCGTGTCGGAAGCGATAGCGACGGTGTTGCCACTCGACACGCTCCGCTGGATCACGTTCGGTCACGTGGAATCTGACGAGTGCGGATCGATGAACCTGCTCCTTGCGGCGGCTCCCGAAGCCCAGGTCGCTCACGGGGGACTCGGGTGCATGGTGTCGCTCAACGATCTTGCCGACCGCGCCCCGCTGCCGTTGGCCGACGGTCAAGTCATTGAACTCGGGCGGCACAGCATCGTCCACATCGACACGCCTCACGTCCCACACGGTTGGGAGGCGCGTGTGCTCTTCGACCAGACCACAGGCACTCTGCTGTGCGGGGACCTGTTCACCCATTTCGGCAACGGGCCCGCCACCACAACCGACGACATCGTCACATTGGCAACCTTCGCCGAGGACGTCTTTGGTGCGAGCTGCCTCACCCCGAACACGGCGCCAACGATGCGCAAACTCGCCGATCTCAAGCCGACCACGCTGGCGCTGATGCACGGATCATCGTTCACCGGCGACTGCGGCCAAGCGCTACACGACCTCGCCAATGCCTACGAAACCCGACTTGCCAACGCCACCTGATCACCGGCCCCACGCGGCCAGACGCAACGCAGCGCAACGACCAAGCTGACCAAGCTGACCAAGCTGACCAAGCAACCCCTAACAGCCCGTTACAGAGCCACCATCGCAGCGAACGCCGATCGATACGACGGTAGACTTTCGCTTCCCAAGACATCGCGGTCCGTTGCCGGCGACGGATGCAGTGGGTTGGTTGGGCCATGGTCGTTCCGGCTGAGCTGTGCTTGGTCATCATCACTCTGCGCGTCATTGCCGACTGGCCTGCGCACGCCGCGCTGATTGCGCTGTCGACCGCAGCGCTCATCCCGCCGCCATGTTTTTGCCGTTCCGGCCACCGAAATAGAACACCGAGTTGATACTGCGCACCTGGATGCCCGCTCGGTGTGGGTCGGTGGCATGCGGATGTCGGTCAGTACTAGCTGCGGCCGATCAGCATCGGCGACTTGGCCTCGCCACCAAAACCATTCGAATCAACATCTCGAACATCATCGTGAAGCTTGGCGCAGCAGACAGAGTCGATGCGGTCCTCCAGGCCCGCAAGATCGGATACGGTCGACCGCACGCATGACCTGCGCTGAGCTACACGAGCCGCAGACCGGCCGATTCAGCCACTTCGGGACGCTGGTCTCGCAGGCGGCCGTGACAGTCGCGGCCCCGCCTCGTAGATCGCCACTACGGACGGCCAGTCAGCCTCGGCCAGTGGCCGGACGGTGATCACGATTGTCACCGCAGGACGGACCGCAGCCGTCGAGGTGCCGCTCGACAGCCCGGTACCAGACCCACAGGCAGCGCTTCCCCCGAGTGACCCGGCCGGCTTCGAACAGGATCTTTATGTGATGGCCACCGATGTTCATCGCCATGCAACTCGTCGGCGGCCTCGCCGCCTTCGCTTTCGTCCGCTATGTCTACCCAACCCCGACAGAAAGGACTTCCATGACTGACGCACGCCTTGAGGTCCTCTTCGTCTGCGTCCACAACGCCGACCCCCTACGTGTCAGGCTTAGGTGAGACGCCCGCTGTTGCGGATCTTCCCTTGTAGGGCGAGAACGGTTACCTATTTCGTTGTCTATGCCTATCGCAGTGT
>JAYTOM010000064.1:0-3762 GCA_043747765.1 Actinomycetota bacterium | reverse complement strand
TCTCCTTGCCCTTCTGGTGTTCGCGGTAGTGGCGCGTCACGGTGCCGTGAGCGGCTTCGGATTCGACGATCTTGCCGTCCGGCGTCAGCAGCACCGAGGTCATCAGGCCCAGCGAGCCGAAGCCCTGCGCCACCATGTCCGACTGCACGTCGCCGTCGTAATTCTTGCAGGCCCAGACGAACTCGCCCGACCATTTCAACGCCGAGGCGACCATGTCGTCGATCAGGCGATGCTCGTAGACGATGTTCGCCGCCTTGAAATCGGCCGCGAATTCCGCCTCGAACACCTCGGCGAAGATGTCCTTGAAGCGTCCGTCATAGGTCTTGAGGATGGTGTTCTTGGTCGACAGATACACCGGATATTTGCGGTTCAGGCCGTAGTTGAACGAGGCGCGGGCGAAATCGCGGATCGAGTCGTCGAGGTTGTACATCGCCTGGGCGACGCCGGCAGACGGGAACTTGAAGACCTCCCGCTCGATGACCGTGCCGTCCTCGCCCTCGAACTTGATGGTGAGGCGGCCCTTGCCCGGTACCTTGAAGTCGGTGGCCTTGTACTGGTCGCCGTAGGCATGACGGCCGACGACGATGGGCTGGGTCCAGCCCGGCACGAGGCGGGGCACGTTCCGGCAGATGATCGGCTCGCGGAAGATGACGCCGCCGAGGATGTTGCGGATCGTGCCGTTGGGCGACTTCCACATCTTCTTCAGGCCGAACTCCTCGACGCGGGCTTCGTCAGGCGTGATCGTTGCGCATTTGACGGCGACGTTGTACTTCTTCGTCGCCTCGGCGGAATCGATCGTCACCTGGTCGCTGGTGGCGTCACGGTGTTCGATGCTGAGGTCGAAATAGGCGAGTTCGATGTCGAGGTACGGCAGGATCAACTTGTCCTTGATGAACTGCCAGATGATGCGCGTCATCTCGTCGCCATCCATCTCGACGACCGGATTTTCAACCTTGATCTTGCTCATCGACTGCCTCTTCCACGAACGCTGCACTTGTATCGGACTTGTCCACTCTAGCCACCTCCTCAGGTGGACGTGAAGACAGCAATGCTTTCACGCGCGGCCGCCAATCGACCGACTCGGTCGACAGGCCCGTTGACCGCATCTCCGCCCGCATCTGACCGAGGACATCGGCGACATCCTGAACATTCGCCGGCAACGCCTCAGCGAGGATGTCGCGCAGTACACCGGCGAGCGCTGGGCTCGAACCCTGGGTCGACACAGCGACGATGACCGGTCCGCGCCTGGCGACGGCAGGCAGGATGAACGAGCAGCGGTCAGGATCGTCGGCGGCATTGCACCACAGGCCCCTCGCCTGGCAATCATCGAAAACCTGCTGTTGGATAGTGGAGTCGTTCGTCGAGACGATCACCATTTGCACCCCGTCGAGGTCCGTTTCCTCGTATCGACGCTCGATCATCACGATCAGCCGTCGAGCGGCGAGCGCCCGGATCTCATCGACGATCTGCGGAGCGACCACCGTGACCTGCGCGCCGCATGCCAGCAGCGACTCGAGCTTGCGGGCGGCGATCGGTCCAGCGCCGACGACGAGCACGCGCCGGCCATCGAGCCGTAGAACCACGGGATACCCGTCAGTGATCGATGCCATCCGGCCAGTCTTCCCGCTCATGCCGAGGTCGGCGGAATCGGTACGCTCTGCGGATGTCAGAGCTGCCGTTCGCCTCGTTCATCGCCTCGCACGACGAACTGCGTAACGTCTACCGCGACCCGTCGCCGCTCGTACTGGCAAAGGAGCGGCCTGAGCTCGATCCGGCGACGACGACGTTCCTCGAACGCTGCCGATTCATCTCCATCGGAACGTTCGACGCCGACGGCAACGCCGACGTCTCTCCACGAGGAGGACCAAGCGGGTTCGTCCGTGTGCTCGATCCGCAGTACCTGGCGATCGCCGACCTCGGCGGCAACAACCGCCTCGACACGATGCAGAACATCATCGCCAGCGGCCGGGTCGGCTTGCTGTGCATCGTCCCCGGACAAAGCGAGACCGTGCGCGTCAACGGCCGCGGCTGGGTCACGACAGACCCGAAAATCGTCGAAGCCTTCATCCTCCCCCGCCCGACGAAGGCGGCGATCGTCGTCAGGGTCGAAAGCACCTTCATTCACTGCGCCAAGGCCTTCATGCGCAGCGGCATATGGGATCAGGACGTCTGGGCCGAACTCGCCGACACCCCCGATGCGTCCGACATCATCGTCGCCCAGGGATTGTTGAGCGGCGACGTGTCAGCGGCGGCGATCCGCGAGGATCTGCGCCAGGACTACATCGCCTCGATCGCCGCCGAGCAATAGAACCGCCAACCGACGAGGCGAACGAGTATTTCCTTCGCGACCTATGGCGTGTTCCTACTCGACTGAAGCCAAATACTCGATCAGGCTGTGGGGACGAGAAGGTGACGTTCGCGACGGGCGCTGAGTTTCTTGGCGAGTCTTCCGAGGCGATCGACGTAGGAGAGCAAGCTGTCGCGGGCCTGTTCGGCTGCGTCGCTGAGACCGGTCAACTTGTCGATCGCCCAGTTGCGGTACAGCACCGGGACGAGCACCTGTTCGTAGTGCAACTGCAGGTCGTAAATGCCGGCGTCGGCGATGCGCGCAGAGTGCTTGTCGAAATCGACGATGCCAGTGCCAGGCATCGCGAAGGTGCGCACGACCTGCTCGGCGGCGATCATGACGGCCGACGGATCGAGCTCGATCGCTTTGGTCGTGAGGTCACGGTAGAAGAGGTGATGGAGGTTCTCGTCGGCGGCGACGCGTGCCATGACCTCGTAGCCGACAGGATCGCCGATCAGTTTGCCGGTGTTGCGGTGGGCGACGCGTGTCGCTAACTCCTGCAAGGTCACGTAGACCATGCCGTGTACCGGGCTGTCAGGCGTCGGGGAATCGCCACCGCTGACCTGGGCCATGCGGCCGCGCTCGAGGGCGACAGGGTCGATGGCGCGAGTGACCGTGAGGTAGTCGCGGATGACGATGGCGTGGCGGCCCTCCTCTGCGGTCCAGCGACGGCCCCATTCGCCCCACGCGCTGTCACGCCCGAACATCGCTTCGACGTCACGGAAATAGAACGGCAGGTTGTCCTCGGTGAGCAGATTGACGAAGAGCGCGCTGCGCACATTGTCGGTCAGCTCAGCCCCGCCGAGGTCGGCATCGCTGCAGGTCCATGGCTTGCCCTTCTCGAACGGTCGCGCCCGGTCGTACGGCACCAATTCGTGCGGGAACCACTCTTTCGTGGAACTCATGTGGCGGTCGATCAGACACGCAACCGTCGGTTCGAGATCGCTGAGTAGGCCTGGCATCTCTTGCATGCTTCCATACTACCTACCTACTGGTAGGTAGGGAAGGCAGGATCTGCGATCCACAGTGAACTCTAACCTCGATCTGAAGGAACCATCCATCGGCTCGTCGCCCTGCCGGCCGTAACATCGGCCAGTGAAGCGGCCCCGAGAAACTGCTGGCGACGAGAGGAAGCGATGCGACCACGGCTGCGAGAACTCGGCATCTCCATCGGTCAACACCCGACGGGTCCGAACAATGCGATCACCGATGTGCCCGGTGTCGCCGTCGGACATACGACGATCATCGGCGATGCGCAGCGGGTTGCGAGGAACGGCGTCACCGTCGTGCTGCCGCGAACGGGCGAGCACTCGACCGCCGCCCAGCCGAGTACCAGCCGCGCCAGCCGAGTACCAGCCGCGCCAGCCGAGTACCAGCCGCGCCAGCCGAGTACCAGCCGCGCCAGCCGAGTACCA
>JAYTOM010000063.1:0-2380 GCA_043747765.1 Actinomycetota bacterium | reverse complement strand
AGGTCTGGTTGACGGACTCGATGATTTGTCGGAACGGTTTCAGGAATTGTTGTCCGGTTCGGATGGTCTTTTCGGACTTGAGTGATGGTCTGATGAGGTCCTCACCGGCGCACGAGCTAGGGCCGGGCTGTCGAACGGCACCTGTCACGAGCTTCGTCACACGTGCTTCACCCGGCTCCGAGAAGCGGGCATGGGCATCGAAGCACTCCAGGCGCTCGCCGGTCACCGCTCGATCGAATCGACTCGCGTCTATCTCCACCTCGGTGCCGACTGGCTCGCCGAGGAGTATCGACGAGCGACCGCCGCAATCGACGCAGGCGTCTCGGCAAGGTCGGCCCGATGAACCCCCGCGCCAACACCGCGTTGGCCTTGATCGACGAGGCCCCAACGAAGGCGAACCGACGCCCAACCCAGGAGATCACCTGGATCGAGCTCGCCCGCCGGGCGCCGCAGATGGTCTCGACGATGGCCCGCTATCTCGATCAACTCGCCGTGTCAGCCGGACCAGCAACGGTCCACGCAGTCGAACTCACCCTGCGACAGTTCGCCGACCGCGTCACCACGAACGACCCCGCGTGCCACAGCATGGCCCTGGTCAAGCGAGCCCACTTCGAGGACTACAAACGGTGGCTCGCCCGCCGCCCCGGCCGCAACGGCACACTCACCGCAACGACGATCTCGTCACGGATCGGGCTGCTCCGCACGTTCTTCGAACGGATCATCGAGTGGGACTACGACGACGCACCGGCGCGCATCCCGATCTTCGCCGGTGACTTCCCCAACCGCGACGAACCACTCCCGAAGTTCCTCGACGATCCGACCGCTTCGAAGTTCATGACAGCGCTCGCAGTCGACACCAACCAGCGGCGCCGGCTGATGATCGAACTCCTCGCTCGCACCGGAATGCGCTCCGGCGAGCTCGCCGCCCTCGCCGACAACGCCATGGTTCTTATCGGTGACACGCACTGGCTCCGCATCCCCGTCGGCAAGCTCCACAACGACCGCTACGTCCCGCTGCTGCCCTACCTCGTCGAGCTCATCAACGAGCACCGCACCCAACGCGGCCCGACTCGATCCGGGCTACTCGTCGAACGCAACGACGGCCGACCATTCGACCGGCGCAGCATCCACCGCTACGTCACCACCATCGCCCAACGAGCCGGCATCGGACACGTCCGCCCGCACCAACTCCGCCACACCCTCGCCACCCAAGCCGTCAACCGCGGCATGAGCCTCGAAGCCATCGCAGCGCTCCTCGGACAGCGCTCGATGAAGATGACCCTCACCTACGCACGCATCACACCGACCGCACCGTCGCCGACGAATACTTCCGCGTCACCGCCGCCGTCGAAGCCAACAACTACGGCAACCAACTCCCCGGCAGCACCGCCGGCCAGATCATGAACCGCGTCGCCGCCGACCACCAACGCCTCCTCGGCAACGGCCACTGCAACCGACCTGCCGCACTCGACTGCGTCTACGAATCGATTTGCGAACGCTGCGGCTTCTTCGACACCGGACCCCAGTTCGTCACGATCCTCACCCGCCAACGCGACCACGCCAACGACCGAAACCAGAACGACCGGGCCACCCTCTTCACCGACCTGCTCAACAACCTCGACAAACCCGACTGAACCTGCTTGGATGACCCCACCCCAGGACACGTCGATCACCCGTATAACAGCGGGTATGAGTCGGCGCCGATGCGCCGCTATGTAGCGCTCGCCGACTGTGGCCGTGATGTCGTTATGCTCCGCGCGTTCTGTGCGCGTCGAGCATTGGACGCGTGATGCAGCGCGCGGCGACTGCGTTGATCGCCGAAGCTTCTGTGGGCACCGGGCGAGACTCCGTCGGTGGCGAACGCTTCATCTCGAGATGCACGTGCTGGATATTCGATCTATCGCGGAGCGGGTGGTGATATCGGTCTTGCGCGCATGCTCGTGGACCGGGGCTGAACACCGACCCCCTTCACCCTTGCCGAGCGTGAACCCTGGTGCTACCTTCTTATCCAGATGGACAAACTAAGCGTCGAAGGCACGCCACCTACTGGTACGGCGTCGAGAACAGACGGAGCGGCCACGCGGCTCGAGATCCTGGCCGCCGCACGCCGGCGACTCGTCGAGAGTGGTTACGCACGCCTCAACGTGCGCGACATCGCACGCGACGCCGGCGTGAACCACGGTCTCATCCGCTACCACTTCGGCGGCAAGCACCAGCTCGTCATGGCGGTGCTCGACGACGCGAACGCCCGTCTGCTCGAGCGCCAGGCGTGCATGTTTTCGGAAGAGGTACCGACGTCGGTGAAGTGGAAGCGGGCATGCGGGTTCTACGACGACGACATCCGGTCGGGGTTCGTCGCACTACTCATGGAGCTGATGGG
>JAYTOM010000062.1:0-26268 GCA_043747765.1 Actinomycetota bacterium | reverse complement strand
AACATCGCCGGCCGCAGCGCGATGAGCAAGACCGAATTGGAAAAGGCCGTCGCTCGCTGACGAGACCCCGATCAGTGCAGCACGGCGTCCGAATTCCCGGTACGTTCGTGCGGGTGATCGCTTCAAAGGCTGACAACGCCGTCCTGCTCCTGTCCTGCTCCGATCAGCGTGGCATCGTTGCCGCCGTCGCCAATTTCATTGCCAGCCACGACGGCAACATCGTTCACGCCGAACAACACACCGACGAGGTCGAAGGGGTGTTCTTCCAGCGGGTGGAATTCCAGCTCGATGGGCTCTCACTCGGTCGGGATGAAATCCTGCCGGCCCTCGCGCCGTTGATCGAACGATTCGGTTTCGAGGCCTCTGTTCGCTTCACCGACGCACGTCTGCGCACGGCTCTGCTGGTTTCCAAGCAGGCCCACTGTCTGTACGACCTCCTCACTCGCTGGCGCACCGGTGAGTTACCGATGGAGCTGGCGGTGGTCATCTCCAACCACCCGGATCATCGGGATATCTGCGAGCACATGGGTGTGCCGTACGTGCATATGCCGGTGACGCCGGAGACCAAGCGTGACCAGGAACAGGCCGTCGCCAAATACCTGAAAGACGCCGACGTCGAGCTGGTCGTCCTGGCCCGCTACATGCAGATCTTGTCGCCCGACGTGGTGACGCAGTTCCCCAACCGGATTATCAACATCCACCACTCGTTCCTTCCGGCGTTCATCGGAGCGAACCCGTACCGACAGGCCCACGACCGGGGTGTCAAGCTGATCGGCGCGACCGCGCACTACGTCACGGACGAATTGGACGAGGGGCCGATCATCGAGCAGGAAGTGATCAGAGCAAGTCACCGTGATGATGTCGGGCGGTTGACCCGAAAAGGTCGAGACCTGGAGACGATCGCACTCGCCGGCGCAGTCAGAGCTCATCTCGAGCACCGAGTACTCGTCTACGGTCGCAAGACCGTGGTTTTCAGCTGATCGAACACTCGGGCGACATTCGGGCGATCATACTTGGCGATCACTCGGGCGATCCTTCGAGGAATCAGTCCGCTGCAGGTGTGTGCTCGGCGAAGAATGTTTTGATGGTCGCGTCTGTCACCGGCAACATCTCCGCATCCTTCCAGCGCTCGACCAATGTCGCGTTCTGTGCGAGCGCGACGATCTCGCGGGATACCGACTGCGGGTGATACCCGTCGTTGCCCATCATCACGAGGATCGGGTTGGTGCACGCCGCGACCTCGTCGCGAGTAACGCTGAGCACGAAGTCGCCGTCCCACATGTTGTCCCCGAACGATGCCCAGTCGGTGGGTGATGTCTCGGGATGCGCCGCGGCCGACGCTGCGGCCCACTGATCGAACATGCCACGCAGCATGGACGGATCGTTGGCGACGCCGGCCGGTTGCAGAAGCACGGCGGACTCGAACCGAGCGGGCGCTGCAGCGAGCAGAGCCAGGACATAGGGACCGCCGATGCACATCCCGAGTGCGTGGCAGCGCTCGATCCCCAGGTTGTCGAGCAGTGCGATTTGATCAGCAGCGAACGTTGCCCACGAATCGCTCCCGCGCACGGGTGCCACCGAGGCGCCGGCGTTGCGTTGGTCCATGCCGATCAGCCGATACTCGTCGGCCAACGCAACTCGCGGATTCCAAGCAGCGTCGTTCCAGAGCGCATTGTGCGAATGCATCCCGCCTGGCGCGATCAACAACACGGGAAACCCGTCGAGGCGACCCTCGACGTCGTAGTGCACGTGGACGGATTCGCTCACATCGACGGTTGGCATGCCTCATCACTAGCACCTGCGCAAGAACACCGGCCAACGAACACGGGCCACGTACACGGGCTGCGCGGGCGTCGTCGTCGAGTGTCGACGCGCCGAGTCGAGTGTCGGTCAACACGCTGTTACCGATCAGCCCGGCTGTCGCGTCGACGGCTCGAACAACAACGCGACGAATCGGGCGAGCGTGGTCATCCGGTCGACCCTGCCGTGACGGGCGAGCAGCGACCCCGTCAATGCGCGAGCCCGTGCGTGGAGATCGGCTGGCCCCAGTTGGCCCAGTCGCTCGATTGCAACGGCGCGCGCTGCTCGTGCGATGGACCATCGCTGAACCGGGCGATGCGCGACTGCACCCCTGCTGCGGTGTCCGTTGCGTCGAAACCAATCAGGGCCTCGGGGTCGGCCAGGATCTGCGCGACATGCTCGGCCGTGGCCACCACCGAGCGTCCATCGGCGAGTTCGAAAACCCTAATACGGTCGTCTTGTCGTGGACTGGACTCGGGTCGCGGGCGGATGTCAGCGTGTCGATGTCGATGTCCACCGGTGAACCGTAGGTTCGCACGGACCACCCGAAAGGAATTCTTCAAATTTCTCATCCGCGATTCGAGCAGCGCCGAAGAACGCCCGATGACACGTCACCCCGCACTCACCGCTTTCCTCGCTCTCGGGATCTTGTCCACCCTCGGTGTGTCATGCAGCAGCTCGAGCACGTCTTCGTCCAGCACCGCTGCGGTGACGACCGTTGCCCCCGCCACCCCGACGACAGCAGCCTCCGCCACCCCGACGACAGCCGCCGGGACTGCCACCACGGCAGCCGCAAGCACTGGCGCACTGTCGAGTGCCGCCACCGTCGACATCAAGCAGTTCAAGTTCGGTCCAGCCGAGACACACATTGCCATCGGCGGCACCGTCACGTGGACCAACAGCGACAATCAGAAGCACACGGCGACGTCATCCGGTGGGTTCGACACCGGCGCAATCGAACCCGGATCGACCGGCAAGGCAACCTTCGCCAAGGCCGGGACCTTCGCATACATTTGTTCGTTCCATCCCTTTATGAAGGGCACGATCATCGTTGGCTCCTAGCCATCGATGAGCGTCACTTCATCACCGGTTTGATCGACGACTCACCAACGAATCCACCAACGGCTTGACGGAATCGTCTTCGCCGATGCCTCCAGCCAGCGTTCACAACAGTCTCCCAATCCCCTCAACAAGCCGCACGGCAAGGAGAAAGAATGCAGATCACAGCCTAGGAGTTACGGTCACTCGCGGCCGACGTCGACGATCTCCACCACGAGAACATGAAGACGTTTGCAGAAGAGGCCGCTGACATCCATCTCGATGCCGCCAAGGCATCACGTCGCGGTTTCATGGCCGGCGGCGCAGGACTCGTCGGAGCAGTGGCGATCGGTTCCACGCTGATGCTTCCCCGTGGCCTCACCCTGAGCGCTTCCGCTGCCGGACTCGACGATGCCACCATCGCCGGTTTCGCCCAGAGCGTCGAGCTCGCCGCCGTTGCGGCCTACACCGCAGCCGCCCCCGTGCTCAGCAAGGACACCCTTCCGGTGGCCAAGCTGTTCATGTCCCACCACCAGCAGCACGCTGATGCATTCGGCGCAGTCGCCGGCGCACACAAGGCCACCGCTGCCAATCCGAAGCTGTTGAAGGCACTCGGGCCGACCCTGGCCGGGATCAAAGACGAGAAGGGTGCGCTCACGTTCGCTTTCGGTCTCGAGGGACAGGCTGCGTACACCTACGCCGCTGCGCTCACCCTCTTGATGGACCCGGCCTATGCCGCAGCAACGGCGACCATCCTGCCGATCGAAGCACAGCACCAGGTCGTACTGGGCCTCGCCCTCGGTATGACGGTCGACAAGGTCTTCCCGACCGGTGCGTTCGAGTCGACCAAGCTCGGCGACGGCACTGACCCACTCGCAGGTCTCGACCCGGCCGTGTTCGGCTGAGCGACTCAGACGACTCGACACGAAAAGGACGATGACATGAGCAAAAACGACTACAGCCAAGACGAAGTCCGCCGGCACCTCCGCAGCATCGACAAGATGAACGAGTCGGCGATGCCTCGCTGGAAGGATGCGCTCGCCCGCATTTTCAGTGGCGAAGAGAACCTGACGACCGACGAGAAGGCCGCCATCCTCGGCGTTCCTTCGCCCGGTCGCCGTGACATCTTCAAGATGGGCGGAGCCGCCCTCGTCGGTGCCGCTGTTCTCGCCGCATGCGGAAGCAGCGACAAGGCAGCAACCACGACCGCTGCCGCTGGGACCACGACGACGGCCGCAGGCACGACCACAACCGCGCAGGCAGGGACGACGACGGCCGGCAGCACCGCTCCGACGACCGGTGCCAGCATTGCTCCGACGACCGGTGCGAGCACGGCCACGACTGGCGCCGCTGGCAGTGCAGCCATGGACCTGGTCCTGGCCAAGACGGCGGCATCGCTGGAGAAGCTGGCGGTGGATGTCTATGGCACCGCCGCTCCGCTGATCACCAGCGCTGGCGCACTCGCCGCGGCGAAGATGTTCGCTGGACACCACCAGATGCACCTCGACGCCCTCAACGGCGTCATCACGGGTGCGGGCGGAACGGCCGTAACGGTGATGAACCAGGCAGTGTTCGATGCGATCGTCAAGCCAGCCCTGGACAAGGCCAAGACCGAGACCGATGCGTTGATGATCGCCCTGACGTTGGAAGAGGCTGCGGCGCAGACCTATGCCTTCGCCGGTGGCGCTCTGTCGACCCCGGCCCTGCGTTCGACGATCATGACGATCGGCGGCGTCGAAGCCCGACACGCAGCTGTCCTGCGGATGGCTGGTCTGTCACAGTCGCCGCTCGACGTGTTCCCAGACAAGCGTGCCTTCTTCCCCGGTGCGAACCCCCTCGCCGGGATCAACGGCGCACTGATCACGACCTGATCTCTCCCCAGATCGCTGATCAGGAGGAAGAGCCTCGGCTGGTGGCCGGGGCTCTTTCGCGCGCCCAGCCATGGCACCACCTGCGCGTCGACGGGCGCTCTTCGAAAGATGCTGCTCGAACGACGCTCTTCGACAGACACGAGGATCGGCAAGAATCAGAACGTGAGCAGCATCGTCGTCTCGGACCTGGAATACGCCCCACCGGGAGCCGCCTCGCTGTTCTTCGACGTCGGCTTCGGGGTCGCGCCCGGCGAACATGCGGCACTTGTCGGTGCGAACGGCGTCGGCAAGAGCACCATCTTGCGGATCCTGTCCGGCGATCTGGCTGCCGACGACGGGAATTTCGCGATTGGCGGATCGATGCTGACGATGACCCAGGACGTCGGCATGTCCAGCCCGACCGACACGATCCGCGAGATGTTGATCGAGGTCGCCTCGCCCACATTGCGCATCGCCGGTAGGGCGCTCGTGGCGGCAGAGCGCGCCCTGGCCGATGGGTCCGACGACGGCATGGGGTACGCAACCGCACTCAACGACTGGGGCGACCTCGGCGGCTACGAACTCGAGATGCGCTGGGAAGCCGCTGCACGCAGGAGCGTCAAGAGCGTGATCGACGATTTCTCGAAGCGACTCGTCTCGGAGTTGTCCGGTGGCGAGCGGAAGCGACTCGTCCTCGATCTGTTGTTGACGTCCGGTGCTGATGTGCTGCTGCTCGACGAACCGGACAACTACCTCGACATTCCGACCCGTGGTTGGTTGGAGGAACAGATCCGGTCGTGCAGGTCGACGATCCTGATGGTCAGCCATGATCGGACGATGTTGGAGAGCGTCGCAACGAAGATCGTCGTGATCGAAGGGTCGGGCTGTTGGGTTCACGGTGGCTCCTATGCCACGTTCCCCGAGGCGCGCGACCGGCGCCAGGAACTGCTCGGCGACAACGTCAAGCGATGGAACGACGAAGAGCGACGACTGTTCCAGCACATGAAGATCATGAAGCAACGCGCTGCCCAGAACTTCAAGAACGCCACCAAGGCCAACGCTGCCGAAACGCGTTGGGAGAAGTTCGTCGCTGTCGGACCACCGCCCCCGCCCGTGCCGAACCAGCAGATCCATGTTCGGCTGCGTGGTGCCGATTCGGCTCGACGAGTCGTGCAAGTGCTGGACGTCTCGATGGTCGATCTGTTCCTACCGTTCACCGAGGAGATCCACTACGGCGAGCGAGTTGGTCTGATCGGCCCGAACGGAACCGGCAAAAGTCACCTCCTCGCAGCACTGGCCGGAACGAAGCGACCCGAAACGGGTTCGATCAGCTATGGGCCGCGCACTTCGGTGGGTACCTTCACGCAGATCAACGACCGCGCCGACTTTCGTGACCGCACCTGCTTCGACATCGCCCGAGAACGGACTTTTGACGACGAGAAGGCGATGAAATCGCTCGCTCGCTACGGCCTGGTCGGCAACTTCCGCCAGGAGTTCCAGACCCTGTCCGGTGGTCAGAAGGCACGGCTCGAAATTCTCTGCCTCGAGCTCGAGGGCCACAACGTCCTGCTGCTCGACGAGCCTACGGACAACCTCGATGTCGAATCCTGCGAATCGTTGGAACAGGCGTTGGACGGGTTCCAGGGGACGGTCATCGCGGTCAGTCACGACCGCGCCTTCCTGTCCAAGTTCGACCGGTTCCTGATGATCACCGACGACGGCGAGGTCTATGCACTGCCCGACTACGAGATCGCCATGGCGGGTCTGGCCAAGCCCGGCCAGCTGGCTCGGCTGCGCCTGGCGAAAGTGTTGACGTGATCAATCGGTCCTGACGAAGCGGGATCTCGCCGCATCGAAGGTTGTCGCGATCGGCGTCGTCGCGTCTCGACCGACGGCGCAGCCGCGTTTGGTGTGACGGCTAGATTTGACGGGTGATCATGGCCGCGCTCGAAGCTGTGCTCGGTGATCATTTCGGTGTGACGGTTCAGCTGACGGGCGAGCCGACTCGCATCTCGGGTGGTTTCTGGGCGGCGATCTACGGATTCGAGGTGGCGGCAGACACGGTCGTTCCGAGGCGGTGGCGTGGGCGGCTGGTGCTCCGGGTGATGCCGGACCGGGTGCGCGCCGTTCACGAGATCATCGTGCAACGCACCATTGCCGATGCGGGTTTCATGACGCCGCCGGTCCTGCTCGACGGCTTCGACGAGAACCTTGGCGGAGCCTTCATGATCATGCCGTTCTCGCCGGGTCGTTCGCCGTTGTCCGGCCTCGGCTTGAGCTCGCTCTTGCGTTTCCCGCAGATTCTTCGTCGGTTGCCGATCCAGCTGGCGCAGGTCGCGGTCTCGTTGCACGAGATCGATCCCACTCCCTTGGCCGCGGCGCTCGAAGTCGCTGGCATTCGTTCGTCCGGTGATGGCGGAGAATCTCGGCTCGATGCGATTCGCGTCGCGGCCGGAACCGAGAGCGAGGGCTTCGAGCAGCTGCTCGGTTGGTTCATCAGGCATCGACCGCGACACCCGGCGCTGGTTGTCTGCCACGGTGATCTGCACCCGTTCAACCTGCTCGTCGAGCGCGGTGCGGGCCAACGGACCACTGTGCTCGACTGGACGAACGGCGATCTGATGCCGCGCGAGTTCGACGTCGGGTTCACGGCCGGATTCTTGCGCTGCGCTCCGATCAGTGTCCCCACCCGCATGGAGCCCGTGATGCGCCGCCTGACCAGATGGCTGTCCCACCGCTTTGTGTCGGCGTACGCCGCGAACGCGCCACTCGATCCACAGATGGTGGCCTGGTTCGAGGCGTTGCAGTACGCACGATGTCTGGCCGAAGTAGCCACAGCGCGCAGCGGGCTGACCGACATCGTCGGCGAGAAGCACCCGTTCGAGACATCGGCTGACGCGATGATCCGCCGCCTCGGCGAGCTGACCGGAATCAGGGTGTCGCTGCCGCCTCGTCGGTCTGACGAAGCAGTGTGACGATGAACGTCGCACCCGGACCCGGGACGGTGTCGACGATCTCGATCGTCCCACCGTGGGCCTGGATCACGCGGCGGACGATCGAGAGGCCGAGACCCGTACCGCCCTGATCTCTCGTCCGGTGTTGATCGAGGCGCACGAACGGATCGAAAACATGGTCACGGTCTCTGGTCGGAATGCCCGGCCCATCGTCGGCCACGGTCAACCGAACCGAGCGCTCGGTGGCCAGCACGCAGAGAATGACCGTATGTGATGCATGACGGAGCGCGTTGTCGACGAGGTTCGTCAGCATGCGTGACAACTGGTCGACGTCGCCGTCGACGACGCAGTCATCGAATCCCGATTGGCTCGATGTGCCCGTGGTGGAAACAGCGCCCGTGGTCAAGATCCTGTCGGCCGGCACCGGCCGCTGCATCTCGGTGGCGACGACGCGACGAAGATCGACGGGGCCACGGCGCAGCGCCGACTGCCCTGCCTCGGCTTTTGCGAGGAGCAGGAGGTCATCGGTGAGGTGTTGCATCCGCTCGTCCTGATGCAACACGTCCTCGGCCACGCCTGGCCAATCGGCGAGTTCCGGATGAGCGTTGGCGACTTCGACCGCGATGCGGATGTTGGCGATCGGCGTGCGCAGTTCGTGCGATGCGTCCGCAACGAAACGCCGCTGCGCATCGCTGCTCTGCTGCACCCTGTCGAGCATGTCGTTGAGGGTCAGGGCAAGCCGCGAGATCTCGTCGTTGCTCGTCGGCGACGCGACGCGCCGATCCAACCGGTGCCCGGTGATGTTCTCGACCTCGGCGCGCATCGTCTCCACCGGCCGCAGGGCCCGTCCGACGACGACCCAGACGATGATCGCAACGAGCAGGACGAGCACGGGAACAGTGATCAGCATCGATGTGTGCAGCAGGTCGGCACTCCGCGTGTATTCGGCCAACGACGTGACGATGATGAACGTCATTGGTTTGCCACCCACAGACGCGTGTGCGACCTCCGTCAGCCAGGGCCCGTCGTGCAGCCCATTGATTTCGTGGACGACCTTTCGCCGGTCCTCGTCGGAGCCGGCCAATGGTCCCGATCCCTGTAGTTGTTCGCTCGCGGCGACGACAGCGCCGGTGCCGTCCACGACCTGTACCAGGGTCAGGCGTGCCGCGTCGAGTGACGGGAGTGGATTCGGGATCACACCGTTGACCGCCAGCGCGGCGACCGACTCAGCGCGCTGCGCCGCCGCACCGGATTGCGATCTCAGCAAGGCACCACGGAACAGACCGAGGAGCGCGAACGACCCGATGATCAGCGCGAGGGCGACGACCACTGTGGCCAAGATCGTGATCCGCAAGCGGACCGATCCGACACGATTGCTCCGCTTCACGTCGGTGGGCAGACAACGACGGGAGGGAGGGCTCCGGTCGCGACCAACCGGTATCCGGTGCCACGTAACGTCTCGATCGAATTGCAGCCGAACGGGGCGTCGATCTTGCGGCGGAGGTAGCCGATGTACACCTCGACAACGTTTGTCGCGTAGCTGTCCATCCCGTCCCAGACGTGCGAGAGCAACTCGTCCTTGGTCACCACACGGTCCTCGCGATGAGCGAGATATGCGAGCAGAGCGAACTCCTTGGCCGTCAGTTCGATCTCGGCCTCGCCTCGCCAACAGCGGTGCTTGCCCATGTCGACGCGCAGATCACCGATCGTGAACACAGCCGACTGACTCGTCGAACCACGACGGATCAGGGCTCGCAATCGAGCGAGCAGAACCGGATAGGAGAAGGGTTTCGACAGGAAATCGTCGGCCCCGGTGTCGAGTGCCTCAGCCTGATCGAGTTCGCCGTCCTTGGCCGTCAACATCAGGATCGGCACCGTCTCGCCGGCATCACGAAGCCTCTGGGCGACGAGGAAACCGTTGAGGCCGGGGAGCATGATGTCCAGAACCATTGCATCGAATCGGAACTCGCGGGCCCGCCAGTAGCCCTCGAGGCCGTCGTGGACGACCTCGACGACGTACCCCTCGGCTTCCAGCCCCCTACGCAGCGATGTCGCCATCGACACTTCATCCTCGACGATCAGCACTCGCACCCACCGAGTCTGGCAGGCCCTCACCGGACATGTACCAGCCCCTCACACTCCTCTTATGTTCGTGTGTTTGAGTGACCCCATGGTCACCTCTGATCGCACAGCATCGGATCGTTCATCCGCCCCATCGGACAGTTGGCCGATACCGATCGTCTCGTCGCAGAACGTCGGCCGCGCCGCCGCCGTGTCGATCTTTCTGGCTCGGGCGCAGCGTGCGCTCCTCGCGGCTCGCTTTGGCCCCGTCATCGATCGTCATCTCGGCTGCGAGTGAAGCAGACTGGTATGCACACCACCAGCATGTTGCCGGTCATCACCGCTGACCGCGCAATCAGGTTGGCTACCGTCTGCCGGCGTGAAAGAGCGTCCCCGACCAGTCATCTCCGCCAGATCCGCTTCCGTCCGCCGCTCGGCGATCCGCGATCTGCTCGCCAGCGCGAGAGTACCGGGCATGTTGTCTCTCGCCGGCGGCCTTGCCGAGGCGTCGACCTTCCCGCGTGAGCTGTTGGCGGAGGCGGCACAGCGTCAGCTGCGAACCGGCGATGTCCTGCAGTACTCGACCACCGAAGGCGAGGAGCGGCTCCGGCGCCATGTCGCCCGTTACGAATCGGTCCGACAACAACGTGAGGTCGATGCCCTCGACGTCGTGATCACCACCGGCAGCCAGCAGGCCCTGGCGATGCTGGCATCGATCGTTGCCGATGTCGGGCATGCCATCGCCGTTCCACATCCCTGCTACCTCGGCGCCTTGCAGACGTTCGGCGCTGCGGGACTGCACTGTCATCCGGTGGACATCATCGACGGCGAACTCGACCTCGATCGCCTGGACGTGCAATTGCAGTCAGGCCTGCAGATCCAGGCGATGTACGTCGTTGCCAACCATGGCAACCCCGACGGCAGTCGGCTCGACGAGGCGAAGAACCGTCGACTCGCTGCACTTGCCGACAGGTGGGGATTCTGGTTGATCGAGGACGACCCCTATCGCGAGCTGTGGTTCGACACACCGCCCGCTCCGTCGCTGGCGGCGTACACCGCGAATGCTGTGTCACTCGGCAGCTTCTCGAAGTCGATTGCGCCCGGTCTGCGCGTTGGTTGGCTGGTTGCCAGTGGCGACCTCTTCGCTGCCGTGGTCCGCGCCAAGCAGTCACTCGACCTGCACACGTCCACGCTCTCCCAGGTGCTGGTCGCCGAATTGCTCGACGAACCCGACTGGTTCGCGGACCATACCGACATGCTCCGTTCGCTGTATGCGTCACGTCGCAGTGCATTGGTGGACGCGCTGACCTCGACGTTCGGGAAGCGGATTTCGTTCACCGTGCCGACCGGCGGCATGTTCGTGTGGGCCGCTCTCGACGGTGTCGACACGACCGACCTGCTGACCGAGGCGCTCGCCGAGAACGTCTGCTTCGTGCCGGGCGTCGAGTTCGATGCGGGTGGCGCACCACTGCGATGCTGGCTTCGTCTCAGTTACGCCACGATCGACGAAGCTCGGCTCGGTGACGCTGTGCACCGGCTCGCCATCGCCGTCCATCGCCTCGATGCTCGCGACGGTCGCGGGGCGTCTCCTCGCCGACGAAGAAGCCCGCCGGCAGAACATCGGGCTGGCTGACATCTGCAACAGTTGAGTGGATGAGCGACGTCAGCGACAACCACATCCCGAATGCCGACAGCGCCGCCGTCACAGATCTCTCTTCAAACGAATTGCACGCGCTGACGTGTCCGGCGTGTCGGGTGATCGACAAGGCCGATGGGGTGGAGGACGGCCAACTCTGGAAGGCCAGCCACTACGGCACGAGCGCTGAGCGCAAGCTGATGGCGATGCTGCAACGGGTGCAGGGCCAAGCTGCCGACGGCATCACCAATTTCGCCGGGTCGATGCGTTTCATCTACATCCACGTTGCGTGGTTCGGTGTCTGGATCGCCGTCAACATCGGTCTCGCCGGGATGGGTCACGAGTTCGACAAGTTCCCGTTCGGTTTGCTGACGATGATCGTCTCGCTCGAGGCGATCTTCCTCGCCACGTTCGTGATGATCAGTCAGAACCGTCAGGCAATTCGGGCCGATGTCCGCAACCAGATCGACTTCGAGAACAACATCCGCTCGGAGATCTGGTCCGTCCACATCGGTCACGCCCTCGGACTCGATGTCGATCACGTCGAGTCGGTTGTCCGTCAGGCAATCGAAGGGGCTGAGCGTGCTCTGAAGGCAGCCCAGAACCCCGTCGCCGACGAGCCGTAGCGCTGTGTTGTCAGAGCACTCGTCACCGACGGCATCGGGTGCTTCGTCGGCGACGAGCGTCGAGTCGTCATCGTCCTCGTCCTCGTCCATCGGCTCGACGTCAGCAGCCCTGTCGTCGTCGGGTTCGGTCATCCGGATCATCCGGATCATCCGGATCATCCAGATCGATGTCGCCGGCGTCGTCCTCGTCATCCGGTGTCGAGTCGTCGGCCGTGGCTTGAACGACCGCGTCCTGTTCGGCATCCGTCATCTCGCTCATCGGCCGAGTGTATTTCTCAGCCGATACTGACAGGGTCGAAATTGTATGGACGGATGAGGCGAGCCAGCTCGCTGGCGTGGGCAGCGCGAGGCAGAATGGACCAATCGAGTCCTTGACCTCCGCCTCGGCCGCCCGACCCCGTGACGTTCCGCTCGGTACGACGGCCCGTCCCCTGTGGCGTGGCCGGTTGCACGTCTTCGCTCTGTTCGCGGCGGTTCCGGCGCTCGCAGTTCTGATCGGCGTGTCGCGCAACGAACGGGCCCGGATCGCAGTCTCGATCTACGCGTTCGGTCTGTGCTCGATGTTCGTCGCCTCGTCCACGTACCACCGATGGGTCCACACGCTGCGCGCTCGCGAACTGTGGCGTCGGCTCGACCACGCGATGATCTTTGCCGCGATCGGCGGCAGCATCACCCCGATCTGCCTGCTCGGTGTGCCCGAGCCGCTCGGGCTCTGGCTGCTGGCGATCATGTGGGTCGGGTGTCTGTTCGGCGTCGGGATCAAGCTCACTGCTTGGCGGCACCAACGCGTCGCCGGCGGAATCATGTACTTCGCGATCAGCTCGGTGGCGGTCGTCGCGATCCCGGCGATGTGGGTGCAATCCGGGGCAGCGACCGGGGTGTTGATGATCGTCTGCGGTGTCTTCTACACGGCAGGGGCGATCGGCCTCAATCGCAGATGGCCGCGCCTGCGTCCCGCCGTGTTCGGATACCACGAGGTGTGGCACGCATTCACGGTGATCGCGGCTTCGGCGCATCTCGTCGTTGTCTGGATGCTTGCTACCTGACCCTGCGACGCGAAGCTGTCGGTGTGAGTTCTGCGGCCGATCCGGTGACTGGAAACCTGTACGCCGACCTGCGCGAAGCGTTCGCGCCGCGCATCGATTCCGTGTTCCTGAGGCTCGCCGACGGCGAGGTCGTGACGTTCCGGGAGATCGACGATGTCAGTTCGCGGATCGCGACGGTTCTCCTCGAATGCGGAGCCCAACCGGGTGATCGCCTCGTTGCGCAGGTCGGGAAGTCGGTCACGGCGGTCGCGCTGTACCTTGCTGCGTTGCGGATCGGCGTCGTCTATGTGCCGTTGAACGAGGCCTACACGGCGGCCGAGGTCGCTTACTTCCTGGACGACGCATCGCCGACCGTTGTGGTGTTCGGATCAGGACGAGCGCTTCCCGCTGGTTCAGACGCGACGATGCTGACGTTGGACGAAGCAGGTGGTGGCACGCTGGCCGCACAGGCTGCGAACGCTGTGCCGTTCGTGGGTCTCATCGAAGGAGGTGACGGTCCAGCCGCGATGCTCTACACCTCGGGCACCACCGGGAAGGCGAAGGGGGCGATGCTGACGACAGCGAACCTGCTCTGTAATGCCCGCTCGCTGACCGACATCTGGGGTTTCACCAGTGACGATGTGCTGGTCCATGCCCTACCGATCTTCCACGTCCACGGTCTGTTCATCGCGCTGCACTGCGCGCTGCTCAGTGCCTGTGAGGTCCGGTTCCTGCCCAGATTCGAATCCGGGTTGGTGCGGAGCGCGCTGCGCGGCGCGACCGTGATGATGGGTGTGCCGACCTACTACAGCCGTTTGCTCGCCGACCCTGAATTCGCGATGGACGACTGTGCATCGATACGGCTGTTCGTGTCCGGCTCGGCACCGCTGACAGAGGCGATCCACCATGCGTTCAGCGAGCGAACGGGGCACCGGATCCTCGAGCGATACGGAATGACGGAGACGGGCATGATCACCTCGAACCCATTGCACGGCGAACGCATCGCCGGCACGGTCGGGTACCCGCTGCCCGACGTCGCGATCCGAGTCGTCGACGAACGTGGCGCGTCCTGCGCGACGAACGAGGTCGGTGTCGTCGAGGTGCGCGGACCGAACGTGTTCGTCGGCTATCGCGGCATGCCCGACAAGACCGCTGCGTCGTTTCGCGAGGACGGATATTTCATCACCGGCGACCTCGGCTCACTGTCCAGCGATGGCCGATTGACGTTGTCCGGGCGGGGAACCGATCTGATCATCAGTGGCGGATTGAACATCTACCCGCGAGAGATCGAGGCGGTCCTCGACGAGATCCCTGGCGTCGAGGAATCGGCCGTGATCGGCATCGCTCATCCCGACCTCGGCGACGCCGTCGTCGCCGTCCTCGTTGCTTCGCCAGATTTCGATGTGTCAGAGGTGCGCCGTGCACTCGACGGACGACTGGCCCGCTTCAAACACCCCAAACACGTCGCGGTGGTGAGCGAGCTACCCCGCAACGGAATGGGCAAGGTCGAAAAAGCTGCGCTCCGACGAACCTACGGCAACCTGTTCGACTGACGGTTCGAGTTGGGTGTTCGAGTTGGGTGTTCGAATGACGGTTCGAGTGGCCGGTTCAGTGGCCGGCGGTCGCACGGAGGACGTCGATGTCCAACGCGTCGACGAGCTGCTTGTCGACCCGGTAGGCGTAGTGACCCCCCATGACCGTTGCCTGAAGAACGCTGGCGTCGGGGCCGAACTCTGTGAAGGCCGGCGCCGAGGAACCACCCCAGGCAACGACCCGGTCGCCATCACCGATGCTGCGCACGCTACCCACCCCGCCCGACGTCGTGACGGCCGGATCGGTCGCCGACCAGACGAGTGTCGCCGTGTGCTTGACGCCGTCGAGGGCGTATTCGGCGGCCCGTGGTTGGCCGAGGCCGGTGCGGTTGTCGAACATCCGCAGGTCGCCATTGGCAAGCAGTTGGACATCGTGCTGGCGGGCGAAACCACCGAGGGGATCGTTGACGAACGTGTATTCGCTCTGGTCGCCGCCGATCCGCCAGATGACGTCACCAGCTGTGTTGCGACGGATCTTGTACACGGCATCGGTGTGCCGACCGGACACGATCAGATCACCGTCGGCTGCGAGGTGGATGGAATTGATGTGGACCAGGTCCACTCCGACGCCGGCGATTCCGGGGAAGCGTTGGGGATACGTGGTGGCCGAGACGGGAATGTGGTCCTCGCTTTTCCAGGTCCAGGCCACGGTGCCATCCGGGCGGATCTCCTCGAGGTGACTGTCGTAGACCAGTTCATCGCTGGTGTATTCCGGTCCGAGAATGTGCAGGTCGACGTGTTGGCGCGACACGTATGTTGCCAGGACGACGTCGCCGTTCGGAAGCTCCGCGATGTCGTGATGGTCGGTCGGACCGCTCATGGTCGAGATCGAGCGCAGCAGTGTGCCGTCCAGAGAATGAATTTCGTACGCACCGCCGGGGGTCGAACCGAACGCCAGGCCGAGCAGCTTGGTCCATGCCAGCGTTCCGTCGGCCAGCAGTGTCAGGTTGATCGACGGGTGGTTCACGCGGCGGTACCAGACCGGCACGCTGCGGTTGTCGAGGATCATCAGGAACCGACTCTGGTCGGCCGGTGGGTTGGTGGTCGGGAAGGCGGCATCGGTGAGATACCAACCGGGATTCGGCGTGTCGGTGCCCGTCACCGACAGCACCGGGAAGTCATGAGGAAGGCAGCGCACCCAGTATTGCTCGGGGATCCCCCCGACGACGCCGACCCGCACCACGAATGCCTCGTTCTCGGCGAAGGGCAGCGTCAGATCGGCAGTCGATCCGGTTCCGATCGGAGCTGCAGCGGTGGATGGCGCGATGGTGACGATGGTCCCCATCGCGCCCACTGCGTGCACGGTCACAGTGCCAGCAGTGCCGGCAGCCCCGGAAGCGCTGCAGCGGGTGGTGTAATCGTGGGCATCGGGGGTGAACGGCTGGTCGAGCGTCAGCTGGCCGATGGACAATTGGTGCAGCGCGCCACCGGGGCCGAACGTGCCGATGACATCGACGACGACCTGCATCGACGTCGATGCGTACAGGCAGGTCCGGCTGTTCGGATCGACTGTCACGAAGGCCACGTTGGACGCATCGGTCCCTGCGACAGCGTTCACCGCCGATGTGGAGGGTTGGCTCTCCGAACAGGGATACAGGGTGACGTAGCCGTTGGCGGCGGCATCGGTCGCGACCACGCTCAGGGCAACGGTCGAGCCGAGCGGAAGCAGTGTCCCGAGACCCGCAGCGGTGGTCGCGATCGCCGGATCGAACGAGACTGTCGAGTTCGCGGTGAGCGGGCCCGTGACCCCGCCGGTGCCGATACGTGTGTCGACGACACGCGCTCCGACAAGCGGTCGGTACAGCAGACCGGAGTCGGGTTGGCCGCCGAACCAACCCTCGACGTCGATCACGACATCGACCGCTGCGCTGTTCCACAGACACACCTCGCCGTCCTGATCGAGGCCGACGACCACGTGGTTGGCGCGTGTCTCGGCGGCGAGGTAGTTGACGGTCGAGGTCGGGGGGCGCTGACTGCTGCACGGATAGACGGTGATAAACCCTGCGGCCGATCCATCGGTGACGGTGACATTGATTGCGACGGCGCGAGCGTCGGGGGGCACAGCACTTGCGTAGACCGGCAGGTGCAGTTCGGTTTGGGCGCGCAGCACGCCGGTCAGCCCGTCAGGTCGCAGCGTCGTTCTCGTATCGAGCAAGCGGGTGCTGGTCGTCGAGTGGTACCGAGCGCCTTGGCGCCCGAACCACCCGGTCATGTCGACGACGAGGTGCAGGGACGACGACGTGTACATGCAGATCTGATGTGTGGGACCGAGTTCGACCAGAACCGAGGTGGCGGTGGCGTCGCCCCGACGCGGATTGACGTTCGACGTGCTCGGGCGATTGGTGCCACATGGGTAGACCGTGACGAACCCCGATGTGACAGCGTCGACAGTGGTGACATTGAGCGCCAACGCCTCGGCACCCGTCGGGACGTCGGTGTTCGTGGTGAGATCGAGCACAGTGACGCAGTCGATTCCCGTCCGGATGCCTGAGTCGCGCGTGTCGAGCAACCGCGTCGGGGCGATGGAGTGGAACCCGGCGGTGGGCGGAAGCTGGACGCCGTTTGACGGCGACGCTGCAGGCACCGATGCAGGAACCGGTTCGCAGGCAGCTGTGCCCGCCGACACGTTCGCCGCATCGCTGATCGTGACCCCCGATGCCAGCAGGGAGACGATCAGGAACGCGCTTCGGAGCCGCATCGGCGAGACACTAATCGGGGAAACCATTGGCGTCAGATGCGCTCGAGTGCCTCTCCGTCGAAGAGCGCGCTCATCTCCAGCTCAGCGACATCGGCAGCGAGTTGGTCATTGGTCGGCATCGGGGCCGAACTCGAGGCGGCGTCGAGAACCGCCGGCAGGATGCGTCCGTCGCTGGTGGTGTTCAGGAACAGCCCGGGCCGATTGAGGACGAACGCGACGCCGCGCGTCAGCGCCCCGCCGATGGGCAGTGGCTGATACCACGAGTAATGCGGATCGGCGTTGTCGGCAGCCCACCGTCGACGGGCAACCGATTTGATCGTCTGCATCGCGGTGTTGCTCGCGGCACAACGCGCGACGAGTGCCTCGAACGATGTCGCGTACCGCTCGTTCTGCATCATCAGGTAGTTGTACGGCAACAGCACCGAATCGAAGTCGAACCGGTTCAGGCTGGCGAGATGCATGTCGGCGATCCGGGTTCCGTGGCCGGTCACGCCGATGAAACGGACCAGGCCCTCGGTTCGCGCCTGGACGAGCGCCTCCACAGCGCCGCCGGGCCCGTGCGCTGTCTCGAACTCGTCGGGTTCGACGAGGTTGTGCAGCTGGATCAGGTCGACGTGGTCCACGCCGAGCCGTTGCAGGGAGAGTTCCAGTTCGCGACGTGCCCCGTCACCTGTTCGTTCGCCGGTCTTGGTGGCCAGGAAGAAGTCGGTGCGGTGGTCTGCCAGGAAGGGCTGCAGGCGCAGCTCCGATTCACCGTACGAGGCAGCGGTGTCGATGTGGTTCAGTCCCCGGTCGCGGATCAGCTCGAGCGTCTGATCCGCTCGGGCCTGGCTCATCCCCCCGAGCGCTGCTGCTCCGAAGATGACGCGGCTACTGGTGTGGCCGGTGCGGCCGAAAGGTTGGCGGTCGATCATCCCGCCGATGTTACGTCGGTCGTCTCCACTCTGCGGATGCGGGGTTCGCCGTGCAGGACCACCATCTCCTGACCGAGCCGCTCACCTGTCGTGCGCTCGAGCACCGTGTCGACGAACCACCACTGGAGGGTGACTCGTTCGGCAGTCACGTCGACGACGACGTATCCGTGGCTCTCCAACTCGCACCACTGCAGCCCCGGAATGGCTTCGACGAACTGTGCCTCGATCCGCAGTGCTTCAGTCCGTGGCGTGATGTTCAGCTTCTCGTCGAGGTTTTGCGAGGTGATGCTGGTCGTGACGACTTCGACGACGATGGGACTGCGCTGGGCGATCGGCAACGGGTCGGCCGGGTGAGTCAGTTCGATCGCCAACGAAACGTGCAGATTGCCGGCCAGCACGAGGCTGCGGCCGATGCCTGCGGCCTCGATTGCGCTGAGCAGCTCGTCGCGCTCGACGGGATAGCCGTCCCATTGGTCCTCGTCGACGGCATCGTCTGTGGCGTGGATCAAGTTCAGCGCACGCATCGGTATGAGGAGGTCGGCGGCCAGATCCGGCTGCCATGTCTGCGCGAACGGCGACGGATTGCCGATCAGGCGCCAGGTCGCGTCGCACGCAGCGATGCCTTCGAGAAACCACTGCTTCTGTTCCGCGCCGAGTGCGGTCCGCTTCTCGTCGAACATCTCGGGACCGACAACGGGGCGGTCACGGCGGCTGCGATAGTCGATCAAGAACACTTCCGCCAGGTTGCCGACGCGCACCGAACGAAAGACACGCTCGGAGTTGGCTGGATCCGGCTGGCGGGCGGGCAGCCATTCCCACCGGACCCGGAAGGCAGCGGCGCGTCGAACCGACCACGGCCCGTCGCTGACCTCATTGTGATTGTCGGACCCCCCGTGCCACGCGCCATCGGCGAATTCGTGGTCGTCGAGTGTGGCGATGATCGGGTGCGCGGCATGCATCGCCTGGACATCGGGGTCGCACCTGTACTGCGCGTAGCGACGTCGGTAGTCGTCGAGTGTGATGCACTCGCCGGTCGGATCGAACGGTCGACCGATGTCAGCGCCAGGGGTCTGGTTCCGCGGCGGCGTGTTCGATGCCTCGTAGATGTAGTCACCGAGATGCAGTACGAAATCGATGTCCTCGCGCTCGGCGATGCGGCCGTAGACGTTGAAGAACCCGGCGTTGTACTTGGCGCACGACACGAACGCGAATCGCAGCGCCGGTGTCGCCCCATCGCCGCCGGGAAGGGTCCGGGTGCGGCCGACAGGGGACCGGTCCTCGCCGACGGCGAACGCGTAGTAGTACGTCGTGCCCGGTTCGAGAACCTTGACGTCGACGTGGACTGTCCAGTCCGACGCAGCCGATGAGGCGCATGTCCCTTCCACGATCACCTCGTCGAGCAGCGCATCCGTTGCGACGACCCATCGCACAGCGACCAACGGGTCGGTCACGCCGCTGATCCGGGTCCAGATCACGACGCCGTGCGCCGTTGGATCGCCGCTGGCGATGCCGTGGACGAACGGGAACGCCGCGCAGGAGTGGCTGTCGAGCATGTTGTTAGTATCCGAATTGATCCGGGGTCCAACATGAGTAGCACGTACTCATCCGAGGTCGGTGGGTTTACCCATCAGCCTGTGCCAATTGCACCTCGTGGGTCGCAGATCCGGGCGAGATCAGGTCCAGCAGTCCGAGACCCCTCGGCGGTGATCTCGTCGGCTTGCGCTGCAGGCATCCGGTCGGCGTGCCGGACGATCAACGTCGAACGGCCGATCGTCGGGTCGTGTCGGATCTGTGACGCCGCGGTCAGAAACCCGTCATCGAGCTTCGCCAGCGTGACCTGCATGCCCTGGCCCTAGATGCCGCGTGGCGGGACGTGCACCAGGGCGAGCACGATCCGGATCGCAAACAAGAGCTCAGCGGCGGTCACCAGGTGGATCGTGCTGCGCGTCACCACGATTCGAACGAGCTTCGTCTCCGCGAGTCCGTGAGCAGGCGGCCGACGTCGTCGATGGCGGCCCGGCCGAAGTCATCGAGGCGCGACCACAGACCCACGTACTGGTTCAACGGAAGTTGCGCTTCATCCCGACAAGATGGCGGACGACGTCGAGCGGATCCATCGTGCTGCGATGCAGGAGCAGCTGCTGGTGAAGACTCGACGGAGTGGATGAGTGAGGACTCACTCAGGTATGATGCGCCACGATGTTGACCGACGACCTTCCCGTCAGGACCCAGCGCGCCGGCGCATTGCCGCCCGACGAGCGGCGGGCTGCGATCATCGCTGCGACACTGCCGCTGTTGCTCGAACACGGGTCGGCCGTCACGACGCGCATGATTGCGGTCGCCGCCGGAATTGCCGAGGGAACCATCTTCCGTGTCTTTCCCGACAAAGATTCGCTGATCGCCGCCGCCGTGGCCAAGGCGTTCGATCCGGCCCCGATGGACACCGCGCTGGAAGGTATCGATCCCACACTCGCGTTCGAGGAACGGCTTGCGGTTGCGGTCGCAATCGTCCAGGCCAGGCTGACCGACATCTGGAAACTGATCTCCAGCGTCGGTGGCGACAAGGTGCCGGACAAGCGCCGTGGCCCCGCCGAGGTGATTCCCGGTCTCGTCGCCCTGTTCGAGCCCGAACGAGGTCGCCTCGATCACGACCCGGTCGCCGCAGCGCGCATGCTGCGTGCGCTCACCCTGGCGGTCAGCCACCCGACGCTGATCGCTGATCAACCAATGTCTCCCGAAGACATCGTCTCGCTGCTGCTCGATGGCATCCGCCGTCGCCCGAAAACGAAGTAACAGGAACCCCGATGCTGAAGCGCTTGCTCACGACGTACCTCTACAAGTACCGGTGGCTGCTCGGCGCGGTCGTTGGACTGCAACTGGTGCAGACAATGGCCACGTTGTACCTGCCGAGCCTGAATGCGAATATCATCGACAAGGGCATCGCGCGGGGCGACCACGGCTACATCTGGCGGACCGGCATATTGATGTTGGCCATCACCGTCGTGCAGATCGGATTTTCGATCAGCGCCGTGTACTTCGGCTCCAAGACGGCGATGGGTTTCGGACGCGACGTCCGTGGTGGACTGTTCCACCGGGTCACCGACTACTCCACCCAGGAGGTCAACCTGTTCGGCGCACCGTCGCTGATCACGCGTATCACCAACGATGTCCAGCAGGTGCAGATGCTCGTCCTGATGACGTGCACGCTGTTGGTCGCGGCACCCATCACGATCATCGGCGGAACGATCATGGCCCTGCGCGAAGACGTCGGACTGTCCGGGATCCTGCTGTTCAGCATCCCGGCCCTGACCATCGGGGTCGGTCTGGTCATCTCGCGGATGATCCCGCAATTCCGTCTGATGCAGATCCGCATCGACGGCATCAACCGGGTCCTGCGCGAGCAGATCACGGGCATCCGGGTCGTGCGTGCATTCGTTCGCGAGCCAGACGAGGCCAAGCGTTTCAAGAGTGTCAACGACGACCTGACCGAGACGTCGCTCAAGACCGGGCGACTGATGGCCTTCATGTTCCCGCTGGTCTCGATCGTACTGAACGGGTCGAGCGTGGCCGTGCTGTGGATCGGTGCCAACCGGATCAACTCCGGTGCAATGTCGATCGGCGCGCTGATCGCCTTCCTCAGCTATCTCGCCCAGATCCTGATGTCGGTGATGATGGCCAGCTTCATGGCCGTCATGATCCCACGCGCCTCGGTGTGCGCAGAGCGGATCCAAGAGGTGCTCGACACGCAATCATCGGTGCGCTCGGCGGACGATCCGGTGACCTCGGTGGCGCTGAAGGGCTCGCTCGAGTTCCGTGACGTCGCGTTTCACTATCCGGGCGCCGAGAAGGCGGTGCTCTCGCACATCTCGTTCACCTCGGGGGCTGGTCAGATGACGGCCATCATCGGTTCCACGGGTTCCGGCAAGACGTCGTTGATCAATCTTGTCGCCCGGCTCGCCGACGCGACCAGCGGAGCGGTCATCGTCGACGGGGTCGATGTCCGCGAGTTGCAACCGGATCTGCTGTGGGACCGGATCGGTCTGATTCCTCAGAAGCCATACCTGTTCTCCGGAACCGTCGAGAGCAACTTGCGCTACGGCAAGCCCGACGCCACTGACGAAGAGTTGTGGGAGGCGCTGGAAGTGGCTCAGGCCAAGGATTTCGTGGCCGCGATGCCCGGCGGTCTCGATGCCCGCATCGCCCAGGGTGGGTCGAACGTGTCCGGTGGTCAGCGTCAGCGGCTGGCGATCGCCAGGGCGCTCGTTCGCAAACCGGAGATCTACCTGTTCGACGATTCGTTCTCCGCGCTCGACCTGGCCACCGACGCCAGGTTGCGCGCCGCTCTGGCTCCGCACACGGCCGGGTCGACGGTGATCATCGTCGCTCAGCGAGTCTCCACGATTTTGCGAGCCGATCAGATCCTGGTTCTGGAAGACGGCGAGACGGTCGGTATCGGTACCCACGAGGACCTGCTCGAGTCGTGCCCGACCTACAAGGAGATCGTCGATTCACAGATCGCCACGGAGGCCGCAGCATGAGCAAGAAGCAGCCGGCGATCAACCCGTTCGACAAGGACAGCGCTGACGAGCACGAGATCAAGCTCGATCGCTCGGAGATGCGTGCACCCCCCGGTCCGGGCCGGATGGGCGCAGCTGGAATGCCCGCCGAGAAGTCGAAGGACTTCGGCGCATCGACCAAGCGTCTGTTGAACCGGATGCGCGAGGAGCGCGTTGGGTTCATCGGCGTGATCGTGCTCGCGCTGGGCAGCGTCTTGCTCGCTGTGCTCGGACCGCGCATCCTCGGTCACGGCACCGACCTGATCTTCAAGGGTCTGCGCAGCGGGAAGGGAATCCGCTTCTCGGCGCTGCACCACACCCTCTATCTGGTTGCGTTCATGTACGCGGGTTCGGCTGTTCTGCAGTACATGCAGTCGTTCGTCCTGGCGGGAATCGTCCAACGCACGATGCATCGACTGCGTCGCGACGTCGAGGACAAACTCAACCGAGTTCCGTTGAGCTACATCGATCGTCAGCCTCGCGGCGACCTCCTCAGCCGCGTCACCAACGACATCGACAACATCTCGCAAAGCCTGCAGCAGACGCTGAGCCAGTTGCTGACATCGATGCTGATGCTCACCGGCGTGCTGATCATGATGCTGATCATCTCGCCGATCCTCGCGCTCGTCGCCGTCGTCACGATTCCGCTGTCGCTGGTGACGGTGAAGGGCATTGCCCGGCGTTCACGGGCCCGTTTCATCGACCAGTGGAAGCACACCGGCATGCTCAACGCGCAGGTCGAGGAAGCGTTCACGGGCCACTCCATCGTCAAGGCCTTCGGTCGTCAACGCGAGGTCGAGGCCCGGTTCCTGGCCAAGAACGAAGAGCTCTACGAGGCCAGCTTCGGGGCGCAGTTCGTATCCGGCATCATCCAGCCGGCGATGATGTTCCTGAGCAACTTGAACTACGTCGCGATCGCCGTGATCGGCGGGCTGCGGGTGTCGTCGGGGGCGATGTCGCTCGGTGACGTCCAGGCCTTCATCCAGTACTCGCGTCAGTTCACGCAGCCGCTGACCCAGGTCGCAGCGATGATGAACGTCCTGCAGTCCGGCGTCGCCTCTGCCGAACGGATCTTCGAGCTGCTCGATGCCGATGAGCAGAAGCCCGACGACACGGTCCCGGCTCTCGTCGACGTGCCCCGTGGTCGGGTCGAGTTCGAGCACGTCTCGTTCTCCTACGACCCCGAGACGCCGTTGATCAAGGATCTCTCGCTCGTCGCCGAGCCAGGCCGTACCGTTGCGATCGTCGGACCGACAGGCGCCGGCAAGACCACACTGGTCAATCTGATCATGCGCTTCTACGAGGTGAGCGGGGGGCGGATCACCCTCGACGGCGAGGACATCTCCAAGATGCGCCGTCGCGAACTGCGCGCCAACGTCGGCATGGTGCTGCAGGACACGTGGTTGTTCGGGGGCACCATTCGCGAGAACATCGCGTACGGCAACCTCGCGGCCACCGAGGAACAGATCCAGGCGGCGGCCAAAGCGACGTATGTCGACCGGTTCGTGCACTCGCTGCCCGATGGTTATGACACCGTCGTCGACGACGAGGGCGGCAGTGTCAGCGCCGGCGAGAAGCAGTTGCTCACCATCGCCAGGGCTTTCCTCGCCAATCCGACGATCCTGATCCTCGACGAGGCCACCAGCTCGGTCGACACCCGTACCGAGGTCCTCATCCAGCGCGCGATGAACGCGCTGCGATCCGAGCGGACCAGTTTCGTGATCGCCCACCGCCTGTCCACGATCCGCGACGCCGACACGATTCTCGTGATGGACGCCGGACAGATCGTCGAGCAGGGCAACCACGAGGAGTTGCTTGCTCGGGGTGGCGCGTACTACACGTTGTACAACGCGCAATTCGCAGCGCCCGCTGCTCCGGTCAGTTGACAGCTGCTTGCCCGCGGAATCCCTACGGTGGGGACATCGAACGTGCATCCACAGCCCCCGGCCTCACCGCCAACGACCGAGAAACTTCTCCGAGCGTTTTCGTCCCCCATAGCGCGCTTTTGACACGTCGGAACGGGGGGTTACCAGTATTCCTCGAAGTGGATGTTGCCTCTGGTCTTGCGATGGTCGAGGTTGAAACCGCGCTCGGCGAGGAGTTGGACGACGCCGGTGACCTCGGGATAGCGAACTGAGCCGTCGGTCTCTTCGGGGAGACCGATCATCGCCGGATTTCCGCACAAGAACATGTGAGTCGCCGCCGGGTCGAGGTCGAAGCCGTAGTCGTGCGTGAGTGCGCCCGAGCTGATCAGATCCTGGAGGTACCGTTTGGGAGTATCGGCTTCGCGGGTGGGCATCGGCAGATAGCGATAGTTCGGGTACTGCGACTCGAGCCTGCGGTGCTGTTCGATGTAGCCGAGATCGGCCCACTTCCGCACCGAGACCGCCGACACGATCGGGCCCCTGTGGCCCTTGCGCAACAGCTCGGTGACCATCGCGTTGTGCGGTGCTTCACCGGTGCCGGTCGAGAAGAACAACAGCGCATTGGTCGGATCGGTGACGGGGTCCAGCGTGTATCGTCCCGCCACTTTCGGGCCGAGGTAGATCCGGTCGCCTGGTCGCTTGCGGGCCAGGCGGGGTGTGAGACCGGGGATGTTGTCCGGAGTCGGGGGAACGAGGACGATGTAGAACTCGAGCTCGTCAGAGTCGAGATCGCCAGTGAGATATCCGTGGTCGTCCCACATCCGGCTCGAGATCGAGTACGAGCGACGCACCATCTTGTCCCAACGCGCGTCGAGCTGCTCGTCCTCGGCGTCGTCGATGCGTTCCTCCCAATAGCCGAGGCCGAGTGACGCGTATTGTCCGGGGAGGTGCGAGACGTCGCCATGATCCGGACGGACGCGCAGAACCCACAGATCCGAGTGAGTCGGTTCGAAGTGGGTGATCGTCGCGTTGTAGTGCTCGGTGCGCAGTTCGTCGATGACACCCGTGAACCCGCGCCGCCGTTCGGCGATCGACGGCGGGGGAGTGATGGTCAGCTCGGGAAAATGCTTGGCGACCTCGGTGACGTTCGCGCCCTCGAGGAAGATGACCGCACCCGAGGCGGCCGCTGCCTCGGTGAGACCGATCTCGATCGGCGTGACGGCAGTGCGGCTCGGTGCGAACACGACATGGTCGAACTGCAGGTCGGGCGTGCGGCGATCACCGAAGTAGGCCATCGGATACCCGTCGACGTCGGAGATCTGTTCCGGCACGGCGCGGTAGAGCAATGTTGCGTGCCGCTCGCGTTCGAGGCGATGCAGCGCTGCCTCGGCCAATGGCGAAAGCAGCTCGGGGACCATCCCACCCGCGGCCAACACCACGCCGGCACCGGCCGCGGCAAGGCGAGCAGTCAATTCGACGGCCCGGTCGGTATATCCGATCACGAGAACGTCTTCGTCGGCGACGAACGAAGGAAGTCGGTTGACGAGGACCCGCTCGCTGTTGACGGTGATCGTCGGCTTCCAGCCTTGCTCGCCGGCACGTTGGGCGACAACGCAGCAGCGCGCCGTGTATTCGTGTTTGGCTGTCCTGACG
>JAYTOM010000061.1:0-4043 GCA_043747765.1 Actinomycetota bacterium | reverse complement strand
ACGCTGCATCGTGCCGAGCGTGTCGCCAGAGAGGTCGGCGTACTGCACATCGTGGATGTGCACATCAGGATTCGCGGCTCGGAACGCGTTGACGCCGTCGATCGAATCCTCGAGCATCTGCGTCCAATGGGCGGCGATGTACGGCACATGATCGGCATTGCTGAATGTGCCGGTCAGGGTCGTGATCAAGCTGCACACCGATGCGCAGAGCACGACCGGATCGCGATGCATGAGGACCAACCGCGCGTCTGGATAAACGGCGTGGAGGGCCTCCAGCCGCATCGCGTGATGCGGGCTCTTCAGCGACCAACGACCGCGGACGCCGCCACTCTGCAGGGTCTGCAGAACGAGCTTGTGATAGTCGTAGGCGGATCGGTGATCAGTGCTTCGCAACCATTCGCCATAGGCCGGAACGTTGGCCAACGCCTCCCAGGTGAGGCTCTTGAAATCCTGGTTGAGGACCGAGATGCACTCGGTCGGGCCGTCGGGCTCCTCGCTCTGGACCACCTTGATCCGGGGGTTGATGGCGTCCATCATCGCGGCCGACTCGCGCTGCGCCTCGACGCGCGGATCGTTGCGATGATCGCCGGTGGACGGGGGCGCACTGTTGTTCGCTTCCCACCGCAACAACGGACGCGAGCACTCGTCCTTTTCGAGCAAGTAGCTCAGCAGCGTCGTACCGGCGCGGAACAGTCCGATCACCATCCACGGCGCCTCAATCTGTTCGGCGGCTACCTCCGGATGATGCTTGGCCCAGTCGAAGACGCGCAGTCGGTTGGACAACGCGCCGACGATCGCGCCGGGCACCGCTGCATTGCCGATGTCATTGAACGTCGCGTTCGCTTCGACGGACGCGCAATAGACGTCGAGTCCCTCGCGGTAACTGTCGCCGCCGAAATCGTCCAAACCAGTGTGTTCGACGGCTGCGGCAATGAATGCTTCTGGATCGAACTGGGCCATCTCAGGCCCCTGTCGTCTTCGAGGTCGAGGTCGAGGTCGAGGTCGAGGTTGCGGGTGCGACGACGGATGCGGCGATTGATGCGGCGATGTCGACGACCGTGCGCCCCTGGGTCCTGCGCTGCTCGTGATCGTCGAGGGCTTGTGCCACCTGATCCATCGTGATCCGTCGGCCGATGGCCGGGCGGATCTGTCCACTCGTCACCATTGCACACAGTGCGGCATGCACCTCGGCGCCTGTCTCGGGCGAAAACGGGTTGAGTCCGAACTTGCGAAGCCCCGCCGTGGCGTTGGTGTATGCGAGCATCACGCCGAGCACCGAGAAGTTGCCGATCGAGATCTTGCGAAGAGGCTTGCCACCGAGCCCCCCAGCGGAGTCTCCGTTGAATCCGACCGGCAGATATCGACCCTCTCGTGCCACACAGGTCCAGATCGTCTCGGTGTTGTCACCGCCGACCACATCGAAAACGACATCGGCGCCATGTCCGTCGGTGAGTTCCATCACGCGGTCGAAGACATCTTCGGCGAGGTAGTCGATCGAGGCCGACGCGCCGAGGCCACGGCAATATTCGCCCTTCGCCGGTCCCCCGGCAACCGCGATCACGTTGGCGCCCAGCGCCTTGCCCACCTGTATTGCAGCGGTACCGACGCCACTCGCTGCCCCGACGACAAGCAGATGCTCGCCACCCTGGAGTTCGGCACGCCTGCTCAATCCGAGATAGCTGGTGTGGAACGGCAGCAGGAAGGCCGCCGCCGCTGCGTCGTCGAGTTCGACAGGAGCCGCGAACACGCCGGACGTCGCGCTCACCGCCTGTTCCGCCATGCCACCGAAGGAGCCCCTCGACATCGCGACGACGCGTGTGCCGATCCACGATTCGGCTCCGGCGCCAGCTGCGGAGACGACCCCGCACACGTCCATCCCGAGCGTGAACGGAGGAGTCATCTGCACCTGGGCGACCCCGCCACGAGTACGGGCAATGTCTCCGAAGTTGATCGACGCCGCAGACACGTCGATCAGGACCTCGTCGTCGCCGAACGTCGGCACGTCGACATCACGCACCTCGACGACGTCGACTGGTACGCCCAATTGCGATGCTTGAACCGCTTTCACGGACACCCCCAGGTGACAGATCTTCGCGCCAGGGCCGGACTGCCCGGGACGCCTTCAACACGACCTACAGTCTGTTGCTACTGTAGGTTAACAAGCTCACCAACGTAAGCCGTCATGGTGACGGCCCGCACTGTCCGGGGGGACCACATGACCAGTCGATACGAGACGCGTCGAAGCGCGCGTCGCACGAGCATGTGCACACTGGCGCTCCTGATCGCGTTGGGGCTCGCTGCCGCCGCGTGCGGCAGCGGCCACAAGGCCTCGAGTGTGTCGACGGCAGCGACCACCACCCCGAACCCCACCGCCACCACCGCTACCACCAACACGGGCTCCAGTACCGCTTCGAGCAGCGCCGCGACGACTGCCCCGACAGCGGCCGTCACCACCCCGACCGCGGCAGCGGCAACCACGACCACTGCGCCCGCCGGCAAGAAGTTCGGCACGCTTGCATCGCCATGTGGCGCCGGCGCTGCCACAGGCGCGACCGACAAAGGCGTGACCGACACCAATCTGACCATCGGCTACGGCGATGACGAGGGCTACGCCGCGGCACCGGGTCTCGACAAGGAGATGTCGGATGCGATGAAAGCGATGATCGATTGGTGCAACCAGCAGGGCGGCATCAACGGTCGCCAGGTCGTCGGCAACTTCTACGACGGCAAGGTCACCGAAGTCGACAAGGCAATGACGCAGGCATGCACCGACAAGGTGTTCATGATGGTGGGCGAAGGCTACGTGTTCGACTCGGGCCAGGAGCAGATTCGTATCGGCTGCCAACTCCGAGCGATTCCGGGCTTCGCGGTATCCGGCGCGTTCAACCAGGGTCCGGGCGTGCGCAACCCGGTTCCGGCACCCGGCGACCAGGTGACGCTCTCGGGTGCATATCAGGCAGCGGCGCTGTTCCCGGATTCGGTCAAGAAGGCCGCGTTCGTCTACGCCCAGTACCCGGCGACGCAGGAATCACGAGACAAGTACGCCGCTGGTTTCCCCGCTGCGGGCTGGACGTTCCTCGGCTGCGACCAGATCTACGGCATCACCGGTGAGGCCGACTGGACACCGTTCGCCTCAGCGCTGCAGGCCTGTGGTGTCGACGCCGTGGTGTGGGTCGGCTCGCCCAACCCGAACTTCCAGAACCTGCTCGCCGCAGCCAAGCAGGTCGGGTACAACCCCACCCTCTGGTACACCGAGAACAACCAGTACGACCTCGACTTCGCCAAGTGGAACGCAGACAACGGCGGTGCCGGCGACCATGTGTACGTCCGCACCGGCTACGTGTCCTTCAGCGAGGCCACGCCCGGGTCGGCCGTTCAGCAGTACCTCGACATCATCAACAAGGCCAGCGGCAAGACAGCCATCCTCGGCGAGGCGTCGACATCGGCCTTCCTCCTGTGGGCCACTGCGGTCCAGGCGTGCGGCTCGACGGTGACAGCAAAGTGCGTGTTCTCGCAGATCGACCAGATCAAGGACTGGTCAGCCGGCGGCCTGCACGCAGCAGGCAACCCGGGTGCCAATACGACGAGCACATGCGGCGTGTTGTTGAAGCTCGATGGCGGCGCCTTCAAGCGGGTCGCCCCGACGACCACCAGTTTCGATTGCCAGGACAAGTACGTCACCAGCGTCGCAACACCCGCAGTCACCGCAGCGCTGCTCGGACCGGACCGCATCTCGACACTCAACGGCACGTTCACGCCGTAGCCAGCCTCGGTAGCTGACGAGCAACCATGCAGACGTTTCTGAACATCCTCATCAACGGCCTCGTCATCGGCGCCGTCTATGCAATCGCGGCCAGCGGTCTGGTCGTGACGTATTCGACATCGGGCATCTTCAACTTTGCCCACGGTGCCCTGGGGATGTTCTGTGCATTCGCATACTGGGAGGTGCGGGTCGACCAAGGTTGGCCCGTACCTCTCGCCCTGGCGTTCATCCTGTTGGTGGTCGCACCATTGCTCGGGCTGCTGCTGTACGTCGTGGTCAT
>JAYTOM010000060.1:0-25069 GCA_043747765.1 Actinomycetota bacterium | reverse complement strand
GGCGGCCAAGGTCAGTGCAGCCATCGAACGGCGCAAGCCGGTGTTGGCGGCCGGCGACACGACGGGCTACCGCGTCGTCCACGGCGAGAACGACGGCCTCTCCGGTTTGGTGCTCGACCGCTACGGCGACACGTTCGTACTCAAGCTGTACACCGCAGCGTGGCTCCCACATTTGGCGACGCTCGTCCCGGTGCTACAAGAACAGCTGGATCCGACGTCGCTCGTCGTGCGCTTCAGCCGGGATGTGGCTGGACAGCAGCTGTTCGGACTACGCGAGGGGATGGCCCTGATCGGGGATGTCCCGACCGAGCCGGTGCTGTTTCGCGAGCACGGTCTGACATTCGAAGCCGACGTCGTGCACGGACAAAAGACCGGTCATTTCCTGGATCAGCGCGAGAACCGCGCCAAGCTCCGTCCGTTGGCCAAGGACAAGCGCGTCCTTGACCTCTTCGCCTGCACCGGTGGATTCAGTGTCTTCGCTGCCGCTGGTGGCGCTGCCTCGGTGCACAGCGTGGACCTGAGCAGCGCCGCGCTGGAGACGGCGCAACGAAACATGGGCCACAACTCGTTCATCAAGAACATCCAGAAGTGCAAGCACACAACGCAGGTCGGCGACGCGTTCGACGTGATGCAGTCCTTCGCAAAGGGCAAGCGATTGTTCGACATCGTGGTCGTCGACCCGCCGTCGTTCGCCCGCAAACAACTGGATCGCGACCGCGCTCTCCACGCATACCGTCGCCTGACCAGGCTCGCCCTCGATCTCGTCGAGGATGGCGGGATATTGGTCCAGTCGTCGTGCTCCAGTCGCGTCGGCAGCGACGAATTCTTCGAGGGCGTGCATTCGGCCGCAGCCAGCACGAACCACCGGATCAGCGAGATGTTGCGCACCACACACGCGGTCGATCATCCCATCGCCTTTTCCGAAGGTGCCTACCTCAAAACGATCTTCGTCGGCGTGCGCGACCGGCCGACGGTCCATGGCAGCATGGGAAGGTGAGTGTGCCGAACACGACCGATCCAGACGAGCAACCACGTTCGGGGCGACGACCAGCGCAGCACCGACGATCCCTTCGCGAGCGCTTGGTCGGTGGCGAGGTAGCCCGCACGCTCTTGTCGATCTGGTGGTGGCTGACCTTCGGGATCGGCATCGTGCTGTGGTTGCCGATGGTTGCAATCGTCCGGGTCGTCACCGCTCCGTTCGACAAGGGTCGATACTGGGCCGGTTTCCTGTTTCGCAAGCTGCCCGTGGTTCACCAGCACATCAATCCTCTGTGGACCTTCAAGGTCAGCGGAAAGATGCCGAGCGATCCTCGCCGTCCCTACATCGTCGTCTCCAACCACGAGTCGTTCGTCGACATCTTGCTGATCAGCCATCTCCCGTTCGAGATGAAGTGGCTGAGTAAGGTCGAGATGTTCAAGATCCCTGTGGTCGGCTGGCTGATGTCGCTCGCCGACGACATCCGCCTCAGCCGTGGTCAAGTCAGCAGTGCTGCCGATGCGATGAAGCAGTGCGCCGACCGGCTGGACAAGAAGGTCAGTGTGTTGATCTTCGCCGAGGGCACGCGCAGTACGTCGGGCGAGCTCGGCAAGTTCAAGAACGGCGCCTTCCGACTTGCGATCGAAACCGGTTGCCCGATCCTGCCGGTCGCCGTCCACGGCTGCCACACAGCGCTGCGTCCGAAGGACTGGCGGATGGGCTACAGCACCGCCGAGGTGCGGGTGCTCGAGCCGATCGAGGTCGACGGTATGACCCTCAAGGACATGTACGCCCTGCGCGACCGGACCCGCAACGTCATCGCGGCAGAGATCGAAGTTCTTCGGGCCGAGCTCGCCAGCTGAGCTAGCGTGCGGCTCTGGAAATCGAGAGGGGGCGGTTGAGATGGCAATGCTCGATGTTCGAGATGTATCGGTTCGTTTCGGTGGCATCGTCGCGTTGGACGGGCTGTCCTTCACGATCGACGAGGGCCAGATCTGTGGACTGATCGGACCGAACGGCGCCGGCAAGACCACGATGTTCAACGTCATCAGCCGGATCTATGACGCGACCACCGGGAAGGTGGACTTCCGCGGCAAGGATCTGCTCGGCGTTCCGGCGCACGGCATCGCCAAGCTCGGCATCGCCAGGACGTTCCAGAACCTGGCCCTGTTTCCGACGATGACGTTGCTCGAGAACGTGATGGTCGGCGCCCACAGCCAAGGCCGCGCTGGTTTCTGGCAGTCGACGTTCCGCTTCGGCACGTACAGGTTCGAGCGCAACCTTCGCGATGAAGCCGGCGACCTGTTGAGGAGCTTGCATCTCGACCATCTCGCCTTTCGTCCGGCGGCCGGTCTGCCGTTCGGGACGCTGAAGCGGCTGGAGATCGCCAGGGCCCTCGCCGCGAAGCCGACGTTCTTGCTGATGGACGAGCCGGCGTCGGGCCTCACCCACGGCGAGGTCGACGACCTGAGCGAGACGATCAAGCGGGTCCGTGATGAGTTCAAGCTGTCGGTCCTCCTGGTGGAGCATCACATGGCGATGGTCATGGGCATCTCCGACAAGGTGGTTGCGATGGAGTTCGGTCGCAAGATCGCCGAAGGTGTTCCGGCCGAGGTGCAGACCAATGATCGTGTCATCGCCGCGTATCTCGGGACGTCTGCATGAGTGTGCTGCTCGAGGTCGAGTCGCTGTCTGCGGGCTACGGCGCAGTGCAGGTCCTGCACGGCCTCGGTTTGACGGTCAACGAGGGTGAAGTCGTGGTGATCCTCGGGGCCAACGGCGCCGGGAAGACCACCACGATGCGGGCCATCTCCGGCATGATCGGGCGCAAGGGCACCGTCAATTTCGAGGGGCGCAACATCGCTCACACTCCCCCGAACGAGATCGTTCGGATGGGCATTGCACAGGTACCTCAGGGCCGGGGCACGTTCACCGATCTCTCCGTCGCCGACAACCTGCGCGCCGGTGCATACACGCGCAAGGGTGAGGTCGGCGAGGTCGACAAGGACATCGCCGAGTGGTACGACGTCTTCCCCCGCCTGCAGGAACGCCGCGATCAGAAAGCCGGCAGCCTGTCCGGTGGCGAGCAGCAGATGTTGGCAATCGCCAGGGCGTTGATGAGCAAGCCGAAACTGCTGCTGTGCGACGAGCCGAGCCTCGGCCTGGCCCCGATCATCACCCGGGAGCTGTTCGCGATCCTCGGCCGGTTGAACACCGAACGCGGATTGTCGATCCTGGTCGTCGAGCAGAACGCAAACCTCGCCCTGAAGATCGCACAGAGCGTCTTCGTGTTGGAGACCGGGTCGATCGTTGCCTCCGGAACCGCCGAGGAGATCGCCGCCAACGACTCCGTTCGCAAGGCCTATCTCGGGTACTGACCAGGAGCGATCATGGGCCACCTCCTTCAATATGTTCTCAACGGTCTGTCCAGGGGCTCGATCTATTCGCTGATCGCCCTCGGCCTCGTCGTCATCTACCGCGGTACTGGTCATCTCAACTTCGCACAGGGCGAGATGGCGCTGTTCGCGACGTTTGGCGCATGGTGGATCAGTGACCACGGCGTTCCCCTGTGGATCTCCATCGCGCTCGCAGCGGGGATCGCCTTCGTCGGTGGTGGTGTCATCGAACTCGCATTGATCAGACCGGCCGGCAAGAAGTCGCCGTTCGCCGTCGTCGTCGTTGCGATCGGTCTGTTCCAAGCGCTCAACTCGTTGTCCGGGCTGCTGTTCGAGGGCGCCGGTACGGGCATCCCGTTCGGCACCCTGTTCCCGAACAAACCGAAGGACTTCTTTCGGTTGCCCGGCAACGCGATCTGGCGTTACGAGAACGTCGGGGTGCTTTTCAGCGTGCTGGTCGTCACCGGCATCCTGTTCGCGATCTTCCAGAAGACCAAGATCGGACTGGCGATGCGGATGGTCGCCAACAATCCGGACTCGGCCAAGCTGTCCGGCGTCTCGACCAACAAGATCCTGATGCTCAGCTGGGGTATCTCTGCGGCGATCGGTGCCTTCGGTGGCGCCCTCGTCGGCGGGATCGACACGAACATCAACCTGGCCACGATGTTCAGCGTGTTCTTGCTGGCCTCGGCGGCGGCCACGCTCGGCGGACTCGACAGCCCACTCGGCGCCGTCGTCGGCGGCCTCTCGCTCGGCGTGGTCGAGAGCCTGGTGTCCAACTACCCGAAGAACTGGTGGGGCAGCGGATACATCGGTGCCGACACCGCAATCGCAGTTGCGTTCGTGATCATCCTGGTGGTCCTCCTGATCAAACCGTCCGGCCTGTTCGGCAGCTCACGAGTGGAACGGGTATGACCATGGCGACCCCTACCCCAGGCAATCCGACCGAGCGCGATCCAACGCCCGATACCGTCGCGAGCAGATCGATCCCGATCGCGATCAGGGAGTCGAGCCCGATGCACTGGGCGGTCCGCACGTCTGGCGTCGTGATCATCGCGCTGATCGCCGTGTACGTCGCCGGCCACGCCCAACCGTCCACACTCGGCAGCGTGACCGAGGCCTGCACCCTCGCCATCGCCGCCATCTCGCTGAACCTCCTGCTCGGTTACAACGGTCAGATCTCGATCGGTCACTCGGCCTTCGCCGGACTCGCCGCGTTCACCGCTGGGTACACCGTCAATGCATGGAAGATGAATCCGTACGAAGCATTGCTGCTCGGGATGGTGCTCTGCTTCCTGCTCGGCCTCGCGCTTGGTCTGCCTGCGCTGCGGTTGAGAGGCCCTTACCTGGCGCTGGTCACACTGGCCGTTGCATTCGTGTGGCCGACAGTCGCAGCCAAGTTCCTCGACAAGAAGGTCAAGAAGACTTCGTTGACCGGCACCAAATTGAAGCCCCCGACGTGGACCGGGCTGACGAACACGCGCGCTGACAACGCGTTGTATCTGTACTGGCTGGCGATCGTCGTTCTCGTGCTCGCCTACATCGTCGTCCGCAACTTGCGCAAGAGCCGGATCGGCCGATCGCTCGTGGCTGTTCGTGACAACGAAACAGCGGCAGCGGTGATGGGTGTCAATCTGAAGTTCACCAAGACCGTCACCTTCGGCGTGTCAGCGGCCATCGCCGGCGCTTCCGGCTGGTTGACCGCTGCACGCCTGACCACGCTCGACAAGAACTCGTTCACGATCCTGACTGCGATCACCTATCTGCTCGCCCTGTTCCTCGGTGGCGCGGCGACATCGACCGGGCCGATCGTCGGGGCGTTCGTCTATTTCTTCGTCAACGACTACCTCAAGAATCACGCGCCAGGCTGGCACTGGCTCCCCGGTCCGCTGAGCAAGGGTCCAGTCGCACCGTTCCTGTTGGGCGTGCTCGTCATCGCCTTCGTCTTCGTCGCGCCATTCGGATTGGTGGGATTCGTCAAGGACCAGGTGCGTAGAATATTCGTTATCGCGCCGCGCCCACTTCGGCAGGCAGGGTCGGCTGTCGAGTTCGTTCCGGATTCCCCCGAAACGGGTATGAGCGAACAGATACAAAACTCAAAGGGGAGCACACCATGATTCCAAAGCGTTACCACCTGGCTGCGTTCGCAGTGGCCGGAACACTCGTGATCGCCAGTTGCGGCAGCAGCAGCACCTCGTCAGCAACCACGACCAAGCCGACGACAACGGTGTCGGCCACGACGGCTCCGTCCGCTGCCTCGTCGACGGTCAAGCCGACGGGTTCGAGCACCGCTGACACCACCGGTTCGTCGGTCAAACCGACCGACTCCAGCGCAGTCAACACCGGTTCCAGCACGGTCGACACCAATTCGGGCTCCACCACGCCGAGCAGCACCGGCGCTGACTCGACGACGTCGAGTAGTGGCGCACCGGCCAAGGCATGGACCGTCGACACGAGCAAATGTCCGGACCAGGCCGCCGTCGAGGCGCCGATCACCGGGACCTTGACGATTGGTTCGGTCCAGCCGCTGTCGGGAACCCCGGCCGTCGCCTTCGCTCCGGTCACCGACGGTTTCAAGCTGTATCTCGACTACGCCAACAAGAACAAGTTGCTTGACGGGATCACCCTCGCCGCCAACATCAAGGACGACCAGTACGACGCCACTCAGACGCCGGGCGCGGTCAGCTCGCTGATCGACTCGAAGGTCAACATCTTCTCGGGCATCATCGGCACGGGCGACAACCAGGCCGTCGTCGACACCCTCAACCAGGAGTGCATCCCGCAGCTGTTGAACCTCACCGGCGCACCGGAGTGGGGCAATGTCGCCAAGTACCCGTGGACAACCGGCGCCCTCGTACCGTACGACATCGAGGCCCGGATCTATGCCACTGCGCTGAAGGGCATCATCGGCAACGGTGGCACGGTCGGGCTGTTCACGGTCAACAACGACTTCGGCAAGACGTTCGCTGATGCATTCAAGAAAGCCGCAACCGCGAACGGGCTGAAGGTCGTGGTCGAGCAAACCATCGAAGAGCCGGACCAGGCACCCCCGACCAACCAGGTCGGTGCGATTGCCGCCGCCAAGCCCGATGCCGTGATGACCGTCCCGCTCGGCCTGCAGTGCCCGATCTTCCTCAAGGAACTGGTCAACACCAAGGCGGCGAGCAGCGGCTGGGATCCGAAGGTGTTCATGACCAACACCTGTGCATCCCATCTGTTGATCACGCTGCTCGCCGCTGGGGCTGGCGACAAGGTCTACACGTCGACGAACATCCTCGATCCCGCTGACCCGGCCAATGCCGCCAATCCGGGCGTCAAGGCCTTCACCGATGCCTACAACGCAGCTGGGCTGAAGGGCGACGTCGGCACCACCGCTGTTGGCTGGTCGGTCGCCGAAGACACCGTGGCGATCCTCGTCAAAGCCCAAAAGGCAGGGACGCTGACTCGGAAGTCGATCATCGAGGCGGCCCGCAACTCGACGTTCACCCCGTCCTTGGGCATTCCCGGTGCTCAGTACAAGATGAACGGTGAGACGGACGGCTTCTCGTTCCAGACACTGCAAGTCGAGCAGTGGAACGAAGCCACCAAGAGCTTCACGAACATCGGCACGCCGGACTCGTCGTCGGAGAGCTGATCGTCGCGATCTGCAACGGAGATGTCAGACGGTGCCGGCTCTTCTTCGGAGGAGTCGGCACTGTGCCGTACAGTGCCGTGCCGTTCAGTGATGCGCGTGCGGGTGGTCGTCGGGTCGCAAAGAACATGCCTTGCACAGACCGAGCAACGCCGAGTGATGGGCGTCGACAGTGAAGCCGTGACTCTCGCGAGCGACGCGGGCCACATCGTCGAACACTGCATCCGGCAGATCGAGCACGATGCCGCAGCCGTTGCAGACCAGATGGGCGTGGCCGTGTTCGCGAAGGTGGTAGAACGACGGACCATTTCCCGAATGGATGTGTTCGATGATGCCCAACTCGCCGAGCCGCTGGATGACCCGGTAGATGGTCGAGGGGGAAACACCGACGATGCGACGCTCGACCTCGACGATCAGGTCGTCGGCGGTGAGGTGGTCGTCACTCGATGCGAGAATCGAGATGACGACGCGCGTCGGCACCGTCAGCCGCCCACCTGCAGCCCGAACGGTTGCATGAATGCGCGTCTCGTGACCGTGAGACTGATCGCTGGTGCTGCTGGCCGCCATGCACTGAACCCTAACCGTGCGCCAGATCAGGAGCGGCGTGATCCGTGATCGGCATCGCTCGACCTACCAACGCCGCACCGAGTGCACACGCGGCGAGCGATGCAAGCACGGCAGCCATGATCGCAGATCCCTGCGCAGCGCTGAGGCTGTGACTGACGAGCCCGATCGACACGATGGCCGAGGGAACGCCGAGTTGCGCCGTCGACAGCAGGCCGGCGCCGAGCGGGAGTCGCCAGATGCGTGCTGCGACGACATGGGTGACGACCGAACCACCGAACACTGCCGCCGCGAGCGTCAGCGTGCGCGGCGCGTGAACGAGTGCCCCGAGGTCGAGACGCGCCCCCAGCGCGACGAAGAAGATCGGCACGAAGAAGCCTTCTCCGAGGCCGATCAGCTGCTGTGCGACACGACGCGGCTCACCAAGGAGGGCAACGACCGCACCCGCCGCGAAGCCGGAGATCAGCACGCTGGTGCCGAACCGGGTGGCAGCCCAGGCAAGCGTGAACAGGATCAGGATCGAGACGCGAAGGTCGAGCGCCCAGCCTCGTGAACGAGATTGGCCGCGGACTGAACGGACGATGTGGCGCGACAACGATGCGCGCAGCAAGAAGTAGACCGTGACAGCCGCGGCAATGACGATCGCGCCGCCGGCCAAGACGTGCAACACGGCACCGGTGGCGATCACCAGCGGAATGCTCAGTACCGTGACGACATCGGCAATCGCGACCCAACTCATCGCGACGAGCATCCACGGCTCCTTCCGGCCAGCGGCCTGGAGGATCGGCAGCACCACGGCTCCTGAGCTGGTTGCGATCAGGACGGCGAGAACGAAGGCGTGGTCATAGCCGACATGCGGAGCCAGGAGGAGACCGGTGCCAATCGCAAGGATCCCCACCGTCAACGCCGTCAGCGCGCCCCGACCAAGTGCTGGTCGCAGCGCCGGATCACGCAGCGGGAGGTGAGTACCGACGATGAACATCAGCATCGCCAACCCAACGTTCGACAGTGTCCCCAATGTTGGATTGCCCGCGTCGATCAGGCCGAACCCGGCCTTGCCGATGACGAGGCCGGCAGCGATCTCCCCGACGACCGCCGGGGGCATCCACCGGTGCAACGAACTGAGCAGCGGTCCAACGAGCCCCGCCGCAACAAGCAAGGCGAGTGTCCCGAAGGTCATCGCCGGATTGTAGGCGGCAGACGAGTTTGGGCACCGTCCATCGCCGGGTATCGATGGGCATGTCCAACGAATCGACAGACTTCGGCACGGCTCATGCCGACCGACCACCGACCGCCAGCGAGGAAGTGGCGGCCGAACGAGCCGCTGACGCCGTGAACCTCGACGAAGTCGCCGAGCACTACACCGAGATGATGGAGAAGGGCGCCGAGGCCAGAGGGGAAGGACAGATCGAGCCCGAGCCCGAGTAAGCGCCCACACAGTCAGGCCACGCCCTGATGCGGTCACAGGGCGCAGCCATCGTGACGGTGCTAGTACAGGGTGGATGTGGTCGATGCTGCGCACCAACCGGGACATCCGATCACTGTTCATCGCTCAAGTCATTTCGTACGCCGGCGACTGGTTCGCTTACGTGGCGTTCGTCGGGCTGGTCCAGGACTTCACCGATCTGCCCCTCTTGGTCACGATGGTCTACGTCGCTCAGTCGCTTCCGGCGTTCTTCATGTCGGCGGTGGCCGGGCCAGCGGCTGACCGGTTCGATCGCCGCGCGATCTTGCTCGTCGTCTCACTGGTTCAGGCAGTTGCTGCGGCGGGACTGCTGCTCGTCGGCTCCCGAGGCTCACTATGGCTCGGATTCGTCTGCCTGTGCGTGATCTCGGCGCTCGGCTCGTTCGTCGGGCCGGCGGCCCAGGCGGGCATTCCCAACCTGACCACGAGCCCGGACGAATTGAGACGGGCGAGCTTGCTGTTCGGCTCGCTGTGGGGGGCAATGCTGGCCGTCGGCGCCGCGCTCGGCGGAATCGTTGCCACCATTTTCGGACGCAACGCTGCGTTCATCGCCAATGCCGCCTCGTTCGTCGTCGCCGCGTTTTTCGTGATGCTGATCCGCAGCCCGATGCAGGAGCAACGTCGGCCGGGGGCGGTCATGTCGACGCGGATGCGCCCGATCGTCGACATGAAGGAAGCGTTGGGATACGCCCGTCGCGATCACGCCCTGCTGGCATTGTTGTCGTCGAAGGCAACGTTCTCGATGGGCGCAGGGATCGTCGGTCTGCTCGCTGTTCTGGCGACTCACGACCTTCACGGTGGCGACGGGGCAACTGGGTTGCTCCTGGCAGCCCGAGGATTGGGAGTCGCTGCGGGACCGTTGATTGCGGCGAAATTGGTCGGACCGTCCTTGTCCCGCGTCCTGCTGCTCTGCGGGTGCGCGGGTCTCGCATTCGGCATCTGTTACATGGGACTGAGCATCGCGCCCACGTTGGCGTTCGCTGCGCCGCTCGTCCTTCTCGCTCATCTCGGCGGTGGTGCACAGTGGACGTTGTCCACATACGGGCTGCAACGACGCGCTCCCGACCATGTCCGAGGCCGAATCCTGGCGGGGGACTTCGGCATCGTCACTCTGGTGATCACCATCTCGAACCTCGCCGCCGGCGGCCTGGCCGCGTTGACCGGAGCTCGCGTCGCAATTGCGATCTTCGCGGCGGTCAGCCTGCTTGCTGCGCTGCTCTACCTCACCCTCACCCGCGATCTCCGTGCCGACCTGACGAGAGAAGAGGCTGGCGAAGGGACAGGCGAGCACCGGGCGATTCAAGCGCCCGGTGGCGAAATCGATGTCGCGCCGTAGGCGGCCGAGACGCATCGAGGTGATGCTCCAGACGCCTGCGACCCAACGGTAGGTCTCGTGATAGTGGCCGTAGCCATGCACGTGCACCACAGGTGAACCGTCCGGGAACCAGAGCTCGTCCTCCATCGCCCGAATTCCTGTTGCATCGTCATTCGACGTCAGTTCGATCTCGGGCATGTGCCCGTGGTGCACCGTCACAGCCGAGCCGGCGCAGCGTGTCACGAGGTGAGATCGTAGACGGTGGCACCTCCGACGGTCGTCGCCGTGTAGCGAGCGGTCACCCAGGCTGTGATCTGGCTCGAGATGTTGGCACGGGTGGCACTCGTGGCTCCCTTTGCACCCTGTCCGCCGGCGCCGCCCCTCCAACCGCTCGATCTGGTTCGAACATTGTCGGCCGCTACCGTTGCAGCGTGCCCAACGACCGCGCCGACAATCGCGTCGCGCGACTCGCCGTCACAGCACTCGCCAGCGCGCTGATCGTCATCGTCGTGTACGTCATCGCGATCCGCACACATCTCGGTCAGCGCATCGACGGTGTTGCCTTCAACCGTCGGGATGCCGTCAGCGCAGCGACCACACGACGTACAGATCTACTGCTCGGCACGGTCTCCGTCGCGTCCTTGTTGTTGGTCGGTGGCGCGCTCGTTGTCGTTGCGCTGGCACGTCGACGTAAGAGTCTGGCTGTTGCCGTTGGAGTCGCGATGGGCGGCGCAGTGCTCACCACCGAGATCCTGAAGACGAAATTGCTGACTCGGCCGAACCTCGGCAATTTCGGCGGAGTCGGCTACAACACCTTCCCGAGTGGACACACGACGATCGGGATGGCGATCTCGTTGGGTCTTGTGATGGTCGCTCCGAAACACCTCGGCCGCCCCGCAGCAGTCGTCGCTGCCTTGGTCTCCACGGCTTTCGGGACCGCAGTGCTCTCGTCCGGCTGGCATCGTCCGAGCGACACCATCGGGGCATACTTCGTCACTCTCGGATGGTTCAGCGCCACGTCGGCGGTACTCGCGCTCGCTCACCGTAGGAACGGAACAGACGCCGGCAGCGTTGTCGATCCAACGACGTCGAGGCCGCTGATGTTCTTGGCGGCAGTCGGGGTGTTCGGATTGTTGATGTTCGTCCTGTGGAAGTCGATCGATGCGACTGGCTTACGCACAGTGGTTTACGCCGCGCCGTACGTTGCCGCGTGTGTCGGGATCGACCTTGCCGGAATCGTTGTCGTCGGCGTGTTCTACGTCATCCAACGTGCTTCGTTGCGCCCGCTGTGGGTCCGCCACCATCCCTGAACGACCTGCCGAGCGACATATGTGTCAACAGAGACTTGATCGGTCTTGCCGGAACCTTACCACAGCGGGTCCCCGCGCTCTGTCAACATGAGTACGTCGATTTGTGGGCCGGCGGGCCCGTGGCGGAGGCGCCTCTGATGAGAGGTCAATTCGATGTTCAGGTGCGAGTTGAAGATGGTCAGTTTCACGTACCGGTCACGGGCAGCGCTTCGTGCCGAACGAGAAAATGGTGAATCGATCGTGACAAAGTCGGAAAATCAGCATCGCCAGCTTCGCCATGCCCAACCGGTACCGCATGGGAACCCCCTACAAATCGCGCTGACAGATGGACGAGCCACACCTCGCCGTGCGTGACCAGATAACAGCCTCGTGAGCACGTCCGAGGCCCGGCACCAACCGACCACGCTGCTCGGCGCCCTCGATCGCTAGGTGATGACCGTGGTCGTGGCCGGACTCGCGAATTGCATCGCAGCCGGCTTCACCGAACACGATTCGTGGCAGCGGCCGACCAACTGGCCTGCTGTTGCGATGTTTGCCGGCTTGCTGACAATCGGAGAGTTGAGCAGCGTTGGATGGCTGCGCGTCAAAGATGCCGGCGAGGTCACGCCAGGCTGGGTATTCGGTTTCGCGCTCCTGCTGCTCGGTTCACCGACGCACGCCGGAGTTGCGGATCTCGATCAACGTCTCGACCCGCAACCTCCGTCACCGTCATTTCCCGGCGATGGTCCAACGTCTGCTCGCCGAGCGCGATCTCGCCCCGAGCATGTTGGAGATCGAGCTGACCGAGAGCGCCTTTGCCGCACAGCAGAAGGTCGCCACCGAGGTGATCAGCGAACCGCGCACACTCGGCGTCGGGATGGCGATGGACGATTTCGGGTCTGGCTATTCGTCGTTCTCACGCCTGTTGAACACACCGGTCGACACGCTCAAGATCGACCAATCACTGATCCACAACATGACCAACGACGACCGCAACTTCCTCGTCATCCGGACCATCATCGATCTGTGCGGGTCGCACTCGCAGGCGGGTTCGTCCTCGCCAATCGGCGGCTGCCGGGCATTGCCGTGATCTGCATCGGCGGCGCGCTCAACCCGGCTGCGATCGTCGCCAACCGGGGCGTCATGCCGGCGAGCGCAGCAGCGATGCGAGCTGCATGCCTGACGGCGGAATCCGGCTTCACCAACACCGGTCAGATCGACCACGCCAAGCTGGCTTGGCTGGGAGACGTGTTTGCCATTCCTTCGGGGTGGCCGTTGGCAAACGTGTTCAGCATCGGCGACATCGCCGCCGTGATCGGCGTCGGATATCTGGCCCACCGATGGTACAGATCGAGCGACCTCGGATCGGCTCGCCAACGAACTGACTCAGCTGCCATCGTCTGACCGCTCTCGTTCCCAGGCGATGCCCGTTCCACGAACCGACAGCACGACGTGCGCGCCGACCTCGATCGGTGAGCCACGGCTGGACAGCGCCGTCACTGTCTGAACCGGCGATGTCCCTGTCGGCGCTGTCCTTGGTGACGATCTCCAGACGGACGCAGCACACTCCAGTGTCAGCCGGGTGTGTTGGCCGTGGAACGACGAGGCCACGACGACCGCAGGCGTGCCGGCCCCACACAGATCGGTGCCGACATCGATCTGCTCCGGACGGAGCATCACGGGCAGCAGCCGTCCATCGGCCCCAGCGGGCACGCGACGGAGCTCGAGGTGCCCGAGTACCGTGTCAGCGCCAGACCCGCTGATGATGCCGTCGATCAGGTTCAGCTCGCCGACGAAACCGGCCAGGTCCTCGTCGACCGGATCGGTGTACAGGTCGTGCGGTGCTGCGTGTTGGATGATCCGACCGTCGCGTAGCACCGCCACGCTGTCGCAGAACGAGAGCGCCTCGTCCTGGTCGTGAGTGACGAGCAGTGCCGTTGCATTTGCGTTGTGCAAGATGTTCTGCACGTCGTTTCGGATCGATGTCCGCAGCTCGGGATCGAGCGCCGAGAACGGTTCGTCGAGCAGGATCAGGCTCGGCTGGACGGCAAGCGCGCGAGCCAGCGCAACGCGCTGCTGTTGGCCACCGGACAGCTGATCTGGATAACGGCGCTCGAAGCCACGCAGGCCGACCAACTCGATCAGGTCACCGACTGCCGAACCTCGGCGCTGGTCGCGACGGAGCCCGAACGAGACGTTCTCGGCGACACTGAGATGTGGGAACAGGGCACCTTCTTGCGGTACGTACCCGAGCCCACGTCGCTCCGGCGGCAGCCGCCGCTCGCCGTCGTCGACCACCTTTCCCCCGACTCGGATCGTTCCGGAATCGACGTGATCGAAGCCGGCGATCAGTCGCAGCAGCGTGGTCTTCCCGCTGCCCGAGGAGCCGAGGATCGCGGTGATGGAACCGCGTTCGACGACCAGGTCGAGCCCGACCAGCACCCGCTGCTGAGTGAACGCTTTACAGACACCGGTCACCTCCAATTGATTCACACCGCTGACAGTCACACCACCACCACGTCGGTTGCGCGTCGGTTGAACCACCGCGCGAGGAGATAGCTCGGGACGAGTGCGACGCCGACCATCACCGCTGCGTACGGAGCGGCTGCGCCGTACGCAGCATTGTTCTCGTACTTCCAGAATTGGGTCGCAAGAGTGTGCGCTCCGGTGGGGATCAGGATCAGGGTGGCCGTCAATTCCGTCACGGCCGACAAGAAGACGAGGCAGAACCCGGCGGCCAATCCGGGGGCGATCAAGGGCAGCGTGATCCGCAGGAAGACGCTGATCCGTCCCTGGCCGAGCGACCGGCCCATGTCCTGCAACTGTGACGGAGCCTGCCCGACCGAGGTGAGCACGCAGATCAGGGCGAGCGGGAAGAAGAGCACTGCGTACGCCACCGACAACAGCTCGCTCGACTGGTAGAAGCCAGACGCGTAGTGCAGCGCGAAGAAGACGAAGCTCAGTGCCACCACCAGCCCGGGCAGCGACTGTACGACGTACGTACTGCGTTCGATGATCATCGTGAATCGACTGCGGTGGCGGACCGTCAAGATCGCAACGGGCAGGGCCAGTACCGTGGCGATAGCGGCGGCCGTTGCACTGTACGAAGCGGTGTCGACGATGGACGACACGATCGATATGCCCGGAAGCGTCGTCGAGCTGCCGTTGACGAGCCAGTAGAGAATCGCCCCGACCGGCACCCCGAGCGAGAGGATCACGAGCGCGACGAGCGCCGACACGACACCGATTGTTCCCCGACCGAGCACGTGCCGACGGGGTGGACGATTCGAGGTTCGGCGGGACCCACTGCGGTTGTGGCTGCGACGGTCGCCCCGGTTCGCAGCGCTCTCGCCGATCAGCACGACGATACCGATCAGGACGAGCACGATCGACAGCGCACATGCCGCGGGCGAGTTGAAGCCGAGCTTGAACTCGGCAAAGATCGTCGTCGTGAACGTCTGGTAGCGGAGGATCTCGAATGCGCCGTACTCGGCGAGCAGGGCGAGACACACCACAAGGCAACCACCGAGCACGGCACGACGGATCTGCGGGACTGTCACCCTCCAGAACGTCATCATCGCTCCGATGCCCAGGCTTCGCGACGTGTCCTCGAGCGACGTGTCACCGCGTCTCAATGCCGCCGACACCGGCAGGTAGACCAACGGATAGAGCGCCAATGTCATCACGAGTGCAGCGCCCCAGAGGCCGTGCACCGACGGGGTCGCCGAGACCCAGGCGTAACTGACCACGAAGTCGGGGATCGCGAGGGGCACCACGACGAGCACGGCCCACAAGCGGCGCACCGGTACATCGGTCCGCTCGATCGCGAACGCCGCGCCGGTCCCGACGACAGCGCAACCGATCGTGACGAGTGCGGCCAGTCGGACCGTGTTCCAGAGCAGCTCCTCGGTCAGGTGGCGGAAGAGGAGGCGCGTGATCTCGTGTCGCCCGGCCTGGCTGGCTTCCATGATCAGGAACACGACAGGCGCGAGGAGTGCCACCGCCACGGCGAGGCTGACGGCCATCAGGGCCCGTGATGCGCCCCGGACGCGACGCTGACCGCCGAGTACGGGAAGGGCCGCCGTCATCGGACGTCGGGTCGTGCCGACCTCACAGCAGGCCGGCCTTCTGCAACAGCTCGAGCGCCCCAGAACCGTCGCCGAGATCGGCAATGGTCAACGTGTTCGGCTTCAGTTCGGCAAATGGTTTGACCGTCGGGCTGGCGGCCACGCCGGAACCAACCGGATACTCGAAGCTGCTCGACGCGGCGACGATCGCCTCACCCACCGGACCGACGACGAACGCTACGAACCGCTCGGCCTCGGCCTTGTGTTTGCTGGATTGCAGCACACCGATTCCGGACACGTCGACGACGTATCCGACGTCACCAGGGGCGAAGTACGACACGGCCGACTTGACCTTGTCGGCCCCGCTCTCTTTGACAAACCGGTACCAGTAGTAGCTGTTGATCACACCAATCTGGGCTTGGCCCTTGTTCACTCCGGCGACGAGGCCTTCGTTGTCGGAATAGTTGTGAGCACTGCCGTTTGCCTTGACATCCTTCAGCCAGGTCAGCGCGGCGTCGGCGCCCTGGCTCGTCGAGATGGCGGCGACGATCGACTGGAAGTCGGTCTCGCCGGGCGAGATTCCGAGCTTGCCCTTCCATTTCGGATCGGCGAGATCGAGGATGGACGTGGGCACATTGCCTGGCTGCAACGCATCGGTGTTGTAGATCAATGTCGCAACACGGGCAGAGACGCCGACCCAGTGTCCGTCCGGCGAGTCGAACTTGGCCGGCACGGCGGCCAGTACTGCGGCGTCGACCGGCGCGAGGAGGCCTCTGCCCTGCAGTGACATCAGGGGCGGAGAGTTCTCCGTGAAGAACAGGTCCGCAGGGGACTTGCCGCCCTCGGTCGAAATCAGTTGTGCCAGCACGGCCTCGTTGTCGCTACGGATGTCCACTTTGATGCCGGTGGCCTTGGTGAAGCCGGCGACAAGGGCCTCCGTGGTCTGTTCGTGCTGGCCGCTGTACAGCGTCAACGTCGCGTGGCTGCTACCCGAATCGGACGAGCTGCAGGCGCTCGCCAGACCACCGCACAGCATCACACTCGCCACACCGCACATTGCCCGCACCGACGGCTTCATCATTCCTCGTTCTCGATCTGTATGTGGTCTACCCACTAGGCATCGGAACGTACACCTAACACCAAGGATCAACTATTCAGAAAGAGAAAATCTCGGATCTCACTGACGACATCGGTCACAGGCGTCTGGGCTTCACCGGGTGGTGACAGCCCTGGCGTGATCGAACGCGTCCCACAATTGGGCGTAGCGCCCGCCGGCGGTGACGAGGTCGTCGTGACTCCCGTCCTCCACGATCTGACCGTCGTCGACGACCACGATCCGCGACGAGTTGCGGGCCGTCTGCAGACGGTGCGCGATCACGAGCGTGGTGCGTCCCTTGGCCGCCAGATTCATGGCTCGTTGGACTTCGGCCTCGGTGGCCAGGTCGAGGTTCGACGTTGCCTCGTCGAGAATCAGGATGCGCGGGTCGATCAACTGCGCACGGGCCAGGCAGAGCAGTTGCTTCTGACCGGCCGAAAGCGAGCGGCCGGCCTCGGAGACCAACGTCTGGTAACCGTCGGGCAGCGACGCAACCAGATCGTGGGCGCCGACTGCGCGCGTCGCCCGTTCTATTTCGAGGTCCGTCGCAGATGGCCGACCGTAGGCGATGTTCGAACGGATCGTGCCCGAGAACAGGAACGGCTCCTGCGGGACGTATCCGATGTGCCGGCGATACGCGTGGAGGTCGACGTCGCGCAGATCGACGCCGTCGACGCGTACCGATCCGCCGGTCGGATCGTAGAACCGGGCGACGAGTTTGACGAAGGTCGACTTGCCCGCACCGGTTGTGCCGACGAGGGCGACGCTCTCGCCCGGCGTGATCTCCAAGTCGACGCCGCGGAGTGCTTCGGGGGCGTCGGTACTGTACGCGAAGCGAACGTTCTGCAGTTGGACGTTGCCGTGCCACTGACCAGGATCAACGGGGTGCTGTACCTGAGGAGTGGAACTCGGCGTGGCCAGCAATTCGTCCAGCCGACCGAGCGAGATCTTCGCCTGGATCCATTGATCGAACACTGCAGACAGCTGCTGCAGCGGCGAGAAGAACTGGTCGAGGTAAAGCAAGAACGCGATCAGCAGACCTGACGTCAACGCGTTCTCGCCGATCAGACGTGCTCCGTACCAGAGAGTCAACGCCTTGGCGACAGTGCTCAGCAACTGACTGCTGGCGAAGTAGATCGACATCAGTTGCATCGACCGTAGCCGGGCGGTGCGGTAGTCGAACGAGCGGCTCCGGAATCGCACGGCATTGTTGTCGTCGCGTCCGAGTGACTGGGTCACGCGCACCCCCGCGATGCTCTCCTGCATCTCGGCATTGACGGTGGAGATCGAGTCACGCGCGATCAGGTAGGAACGCCGCGAACTCCGCTGGAACCAGATCGTCACCGCGGCCAGTACCGGCAGGACGATGAACGCAACGAGGGCAAGTCGGACATCGAGCAGGAGCAGTATCACCACGACGCCTGCGCAACTGACGAGGCAGGTCAGTGCCAGCAGCAGACCCTGCTGAAGCAACTGAGCCAACGCCTCGACGTCGGTGGTCATCCGCGTCATGATCCGGCCGCCCATCTCCTTGTCGTAGTAGTCAAGCGAAAGGCGCTGTAGGTGAGCGAAGGTTCGCGCGCGCAGCGTGTACAGCATCCGTTCAGCCGTGCGCGAGGTGTAGAGCAGTTCCACGATCTGGTTGAGCCAACTCAGTACCTGCACGCCGAGGAATGCGATGCAGATGACAACGAGTACGCGACCGCGGTGCATGCCGACCCCGTGATCCAGACCGGTACGGATCAGCAGTGGACCGACCAATGTCGTTCCGGCATCGATGACCACGAATGAACCAACGATCAACAACGCCCAACGGAACCGGCGCAGCAATCGACGCAGACTGGACCCCTCGCCTTCAGCGGTTGCGTCAGCCAGATTCACGTCGGGCTCGCCGCGTAGAGGCGGGAGCGCAGCAACCTTGGCCAGAAGTTCCGGTGTGGCTGCAACGAGCCCGGCGCGTGCACCGATCGCCCCGACCAGGCCACCCCCCGCCATCCCGGCGAACATCGATGCCAACTCCACCCGTGGGGATCCGCGCTCACCATCGTCACCGTCGATGTTCGGCCACGCAGTGGCATCGACGACATCGACCAGGCGTTCGTCGTGCTCCATCGGTTCCAGTTCCGGACCGGTCAGCAATTCCCGATACAACGGCGAGCTCTCCCACAGTTCGGCGTTGGTGCCCTCGGCCACGATTCGTCCGCCGTCCAGCACGAGAACCCGATCGGCGAGTCGCAGCGTGGATGAGCGGTGCGCGATCAGCACGGTCGTGCGCGTCCCGAGGTCGGCGCCGAGCGACGCGTGAATCGCTTCCTCGGTGCTCGCGTCGATGGCCGAGGTGGCGTCGTCGAGCACCAAAACGGTCGGGTTGGCCAGGGCTGCTCGAGCGAGGGCGATGCGCTGACGCTGCCCACCCGACAGTGTGAATCCGCGCTCTCCGACGGTGGTGTCGTATCCGTGGGAGAGGGCCAGGATGAAATCATGAGCCTGGGCGACGCGCGCGGCGGCCTCGATCTCGGCATCGCTCGCGGTGGGGCGGGCGAAAGCGATGTTCTCACGGATCGTTGCCGAGAACAGGAAGCTTTCCTCGAAGACGACGTTGACCGCCGACCGCAATGATTGCAGCGTGAGTTGACGGACGTCGGTGCCATCGAGGCGGACGATGCCGTTGGTCGGATCGTAGAAGCGAGCGATCAGGAAGGCGAGGGTCGTCTTGCCCGATCCGGAGGCACCGACCAAACCGATCCGTTCGCCGGGGCGGATCGTCACCGAGATGTCGTGGAGCAGGACGGGACCGTCGCCGTAGGCGAAGTCGACATGCGACATCTCGATCCCGCCATGTGGGTCGATCACCGGACGGGCATCGACAGCGTCGGAGACGCGCGGCTGCATGTCCAGCAGTTCGAAGACGCGTTCCGCGCCTGCACGCGCCTGCTGCGTCGTGGACAACATGCTGGACATCAGCCGCACGGGAGTGATGATCTGCACGAGGTAGCTGGCGAAGGCGAGGAACACGCCGAGCGTGATGTGCCCGTCGTATGCCAGCCAACCGCCGACCGCCAACACGCCGAGTTGACCGAGCATCGGCAGCGATTGCAACGTCGACGAATAGCGGGCGTTGAGCCGGGCAGTGCGCATCCGTGACTGGTACAACTCGTGTGCTCGGTCGATCAGCCGATCGAACTCACGATCTTCTTGGGCGAAGGCCTTGACGACGCGTACGCCGGTGACGGCTTCGTCGACCACACCTGCAACCGCACCGGACAACCGTTGGTCGTTCCAGCTGGCGGGGAAAACCCTGTTGCGGAAACGGATCGCAACGAACGCGAAGATCGGAACGAACGCCACGATCACCAGGCTGAGGAGCGGCGACAGGAAGAACATCACCGTGATCGCCACGATCAGCAGTGTCAGGTTCGCCATCAGCATCGGCACCGAGAAGAAGAACTGTTGGATCAGTGTCAGGTCGGCTGTGGAACGGGACATCACGTCGCCGATCGACAGTTCGTCATGGCGAGAGAAATCCAGCTCGTACAGGTGACGATGCATCGCCACTCGGAGGTCGTGCTGCAGATCGAGGCTGACCTTGGCGCCAATGTAGCGACGCGTGAAGTTCGCGCTGAACCCGGCAACACCGGTGACGAGCAACCAAACCAACAACGGGCGCAGGGCCTCGTCGTGGCGGATGATGCTGTGGTCGATGATCCGCTGCTGGATCAGCGGCAGCAGGCCGATGAAGGTCTGCGCGATCACCGAGAAGATCAGGGTGATGTACACGGCCTTGCGGTAACGGCCGACGAACGGACCCAATCGACGCAGCCAACCAATACCGGGACCGGCTGGGGCGGGTCGTGTGTAGGCGGGTTCGGGACGCATCGGTCGGGCCGGTCGCTCTGCCCGATTCACGAGGGCACCGCCCCGACGCGTGGCTTGACAGCATCGGATTCGGCCACCTTGGCCAGCCATCTCGCATCGAGCGCTTGGCGTAGCTCGTCGAGCGCGGCGAGTACGGCATCAGGATGTGGGCATCGCCCGATCACATCGTCGAGAGCGTCACGCAGACCGTTCGCCGTGCGACGCAACGCTGTTCGGCCTGCCGGCGTGATCGACATGCTGACCGATCGTCGATCACCGTCGAGGGTGTGACGGGCGATGAAGCCGCGCTCGACCAGGCTGTCCACCAAGGCAGTGAGCGTGGGTTTGGCGACGGACAGACGCGCTGCCAGTTGCGTGGCGCGTTCGTCACCGGTCGACAGCAGCCCGAGCACCCGGTACTGCGGCAACGAGATCTCGGTCGGGCCGCTGTTCTCGAGCAGCCGAGCGATGCGCGCAATGGTCAGGGTCGGAAGGTCGACGGGCATCTTGTAAGGGTCTCGAATCATTCGGGTGTCGAACAATCACCGTACCGCACACGCTCGATGGTTTCGCTTTCAGCGCGACGTCACTGGTCTGACGCCTGGGCGTTTGCCTATGCGTGGGGATCGCTGATCATCGCTCCGACATCCACCGCGAGCGACGCTGCGTCGCCAGGAACCTCGACAACCGGATCCGGACGGTCGTCAAACTCGAGCCGCAATGCACGACTAATCAGCGCATGCATCTCGTACATCGCCGTCACGTAGGTGAACTCGAGGATCTGCTCGTCGGAGAGATGCGCGCGCAGCCGCTCGAACAACTCGTCGGGCACGCGTCCGTTGCTCTCGACCAACGCATCGGTGTAGGCCAGGACGACCCGCTCCTGATCGTCGAACTGATCCGAGGTGGACCAATGCGGAATCGCCGCGATCTTGGCCTCGCTCATCCCCAATGTCCGACACGATTTGCAATGCTGCGAGAAGACGAACTGGCTGGCCCGCAACCATCCGGCGCGCGTCTGGCCGAGCTCACGAAGCACGGGAGGAACCAGTCGCTGTGGGCTGCGATAGAGCGTGAAACCGCGGACGGCGTGCCGCAGGACATCCGGCGAAAGGGCGAAGACCGTCCACCAGTCACCGGGTGTGCCAGTCGCTGTTCCCGGCTCGTGCACCGGATCGCGATCGCCGAACAAATGGTCGTACATCCGCAGCGTCAACGGATCGTCGGTCTCGGTGCGGCTCACTTGGCGAAGTCTTGGCATTTCGTCCTCCTCAGTTGCTGGGTCAGGAAGTGGCTCGGCCGACGGTGCGTCGCATCGAAATCGCGTCGAGGATCAGGCGGGTCGCCATCACGGCACCAACGCCTTCGCCGGCGCGCAACCGAAAGTCGAGCAAGGGGGTGAGGCCGAGGTGCTGCAGGATCAGGTCGTGGCCGAGCTCGCGGCTGCGCTGGCCTGCAATCAGGTGCGCGGCGACGGCCGGTTCGTGCAGAACTGCGACCAGCGCGGCAACACTCGTCACCATCCCGTCGAGCACGACCATCCCGCCGGCCTCTGCCGCACCGAGGATGACACCGGTGAGGTGGGCGATCTCCGGTCCGCCGAGACCGGCGAGCAGCGCGATGTGTCCGGCCGTACCGTGAGAATCTGCCGACGCCCGGCGGTGTCGGTGCAACGCAGCCCCGACGACTTCCCGCTTGCGCTCGAGCATGGTGCTGTCGGCGCCTGCACCAAGGCCGACCATCTCGACGGGATCGACCCCGAGCAGTGCACACGCCAGCGCAGCGGCAACCGTCGTGTTGCCGATGCCCACTTCGCCGAGGATCACCAAGCCGTCGCGTGCCGCACCGGAGCCGACCGCGTGACCGGCGCAGACGAGCAGCGTCACGTGTTCGGCAGGCATCGCATCGGCCTCGACGAGGTCGCCGCTACTGACACCGGCGTCGATCACCCTCCAGCGCAGTCCCGCTGTCGACGCAGCCGTCACGCCGATGGATTCACCAGCGAATGCGGCCTCGAGCACCTCGGCGGTGACGCTGCGCGCATACGCAGTGACGCCGAGATCGGCGACCGGGTGATCGCCGCCGACAAGGACAAGCGTGCCGGAGTCGACCTCGCTGCCGCAACAGGCGATGACCCGGTCGACCACCTGATCGAGACGCCCGAGAGATCCGGGCGGACTGAGAATCGAGTCGGCACCATCGCGCGCCCCGACGACCCGTCCGCTCCCAGGCGCTCGAACGCGATCGACAGGAGAGGCCGGGGCCACACCAGGCCAACGCTCGAACACGATCACATCGTCGAGGGCCAGCCGACTCGACCATCCCGAACGGACGAGACCTGGTTCCGGTGGGCGTTCATCGGGGTACCCGAGGCACATCCAACCGAGTGACACGACGCCGTCCGGGAGTCCGATCAGCTGGGCCAGATCGGCGGGTTCGAACAGCGTCACCCAGCCCATTCCGAGCCCGGCAGCGCGCGCCGTCAGCCACATGTTCTGGATGGCGCACGCGCACGACCAGACGTCGGCGTCGTGGAACGAGCCGCGTCCGAGCACGCCTTCGGGCGTCACCCGACGGTCACAACACACGACGATCCCGATCGGCGCCTCTCGAATACCATCGAGTTGCAGATCCAACAGAAGGCGCCCGGCAGCCTCGTCCATCCCGGCTGCCTGTTGAAGCCGGGCCCGATCGGCGAGCGACGCCGCCCTGTCTCGGGTCGACCGCTCCGTCACCACGACGAACCGCCACGGCTGCGAATGCCCGACCGATGGGGCGGAGTGTCCTGCCGCGAGGACGGCGCGCAGTGTCTCGGCAGACACAGAATCGGGCCGGTAGCGGCGAATGTCGCGCCGCGCAGCAATAACCGAGGAGAGCGCATCCTGGGCCGACGTCTCGAACGCCCATCCGGCCGGATCCGCTGCCCGTTCGAGCGCTGTGGTCACATCGCCGATGGTGGGAACCGGACGCCTCCACCTGGCGCCTGGATCGCCGAGTGTGATCTGCTCGGGCACGGCCTCACCCTAAACCCACCCCCAACGCCGAACGTCAAGTCTGAGAACGGAGCCCCGTTCGCCGATTCGCTGATCCCGGCGGTCCGGGTGGACCGCCGGGGTCGGCGATCAGGATCAGGTGGTGGAGACCCCGTCGCTCGTCGGTGCCGTGACGCACGAGCCAAGCTTTGCGCCGAGGGCCTCGCCGGCGGGGCTCGTCAGCACCGTGGCCGGAGGAACTTCCGACAGGATCAGGTCGGCATCTGCATCTGTGAGCTGGGCGATGAGGTTGCTCAGGCAGCTCGCGTCGAATGTCGCGCTGGCCTTGGTCAGTTCGGCCTCGGTCTTGGCCAGGACCGCCGCCTGCTTGGTGCCGATCGGTCCGGCAGCGCCGCCTGGGGCAGCGGTGCTGGTACCCGTCGAGCCTGCGGCGCTGGTCGAGGTGGCCGCATCGGCGGTGGTGGCGGCGACGCTGCTCGTCGCGACGGTGGTGGTGCTCGACGTGCTACTGCTGCTGCACGCAACGGCCCCGAACGACAACATCGCCGCCATCGAGCCAATGATCAATTTGTTCATGTCCTACTCCTTGCTTCTCACGGCTCAGGGAGGTCCGAGCCGTTGACAACGCATCACTGTCCGAGGCCGAGAAGGAACGACGCGATCGGTGAGAACCGGTTCTCGAGCGACGGGAGCAGGATAACCGTGCGCTCCGCGTGAATGGACGATCCCCCAACGTGGTCCATCGCCCGCCATCGTTCCACCGACAGAGTCTGCCTAGCGCACCTTCGGCGTGATACGAATCTTGCTCTCGAACACTTTCTGACCTTCAGCGAGTGCCACCGGACTCATTCCATTGGCCAAGATCGCTGGGGCGACCGAGATTGCCTGTGCTGGTGACAGCTCGTGCGCGGCCCAGATTGCTCTGAGTGTCGTCTGGACGGCAAGGGGAGGCTGCGACGCAATCACGTGGGCGAGGTCGAGCGTCGTCGTCATCAGCGACGCCGCATCGGTGACTTCGCTGACCAGGCCCATCCTCATCGCTGTTGCGGCGGAGATCTTCTCGTGAGCGCCGACCAATGACATCCGCAGCACTTCCCCGAATGGCATTCGATGCAGCATCTTCATCGGTTCGTACACCGCTGCCATCCCGTACGTCACGTGCGGATCGAAGAATGTTGCATGCTCCGCTGCGAGAATGATGTCGGCCTCGGCGAGAAGGTAGAACGCTCCACCGCACGCCATGCCGTTCACTGCTGCGATGACCGGCTTCCACAGATCGCACGACTTCGGACCGAGGTCGAAACCTGGATCGTCGTACATGAATGGGTTGCTGGTGCCGAAGACGTTGCCCTCGGCGGCTGTCATCGGCTGGTTGCGATCGATGCCGACGCAGAATGCCCGGTCACCTGAACCGGTGATCAC